>CAZGMM010000001.1:0-70604 GCA_964526845.1 uncultured Halanaerobiales bacterium
ATAGTATAAATTAAAAATATATGTTAGTCAAAATATACAATAAGTATCAGGTGTTCAGGAGTAGCCTAAATTCCTTGTTAAATTAAAGATTCTGTGATATTATGATAAAAATAGAATTTAGTAAAAACCTTTAGATTAACAAAAATTTTAATACATTGGTTTTAATTTGTATTTTTTTAAAAATTTTAAACTGATAGAGATACAAATTATTAATATAAGCATAATTATAAACAAGCTTTTAAACAATTAATTAACTGCCAGAATTTTGTTTATATAAAACCCTATATCCAATTATATACCTATCATATTTAAAAAATTTAAATAAGGGAATTTTTGGATTTTCTTTTATGATTTTAATCAAGACTTGAATTTCAATTATCGGATAGTAAATAGTGTTCGTTAAAATATGTAAAGGAGGAATCATCAATGAATGTCAATTTAATAAATATTGGTTTCGGTAATATTGTGGCTGCCAATCGCGTTATCGCAGTAGTAAGCCCTGAATCAGCCCCTATAAAGAGAATTATCCAGGAAGCAAGAGAAAGCGGTATGTTAATCGATGCAACTTATGGTAGAAGAACCAGAGCGGTTATTATAACGGACAGTGACCATGTAATTTTATCAGCAATTCAGCCCGAAACAGTATCTCATCGTTTAGATGATAATAAAGAAAAAAATGAAGAATAATCATAGGAAGTGATCAAATATGCAAAGGGGAATTCTTTTTGTTCTTTCGGGACCCTCCGGGGTTGGGAAAGGCACGGTTTTAGACCATCTAATGGAAGACTATAAAGATATAAATTACTCTGTTTCAGCCACAACTAGAGAACCTCGCGAAGGAGAGGTGGATGGACTAGATTACTTTTTTATCAGTAAAGAAAAATTTGACCAGATGAAAAAGGAAGATAAATTTTTGGAAACAGCCCAGGTCCACGGTAACTATTACGGTACCCCTAAAGGTTATGTGGAAGATTGTTTGAAAAAGGGCGATGATATAATATTAGAGATTGATATCCAGGGCGCCAAGCAGATCAAAGAAAAATTTAAAGATGCTGTTTACATATTTTTATTACCTCCCAATTATGAAGAACTGAAAAACCGCTTAGAAAAAAGGGATTCCGAGACCGAGGAGAGTTTAAAGACAAGATTAAAAAACGCCAGTGAAGAAATAAGTGAAATGGAAAATTATGATTACAGAATTGTAAATGATAAGATTCAGGTTACAGTTGAGGAGGTAAAAAAGGTTATTAAAAAGGAAAGAGCCAAAAAGAAAGGGGAATAATAATAATGGAAAAAAAGACTATATTACTCGGTATTACGGGGGGTATAGCCGCCTATAAGATGGCACATGTAGCCAGCAGTTTAACAAAAATGGGTCATGAAGTACATGTTGTGATGACAGAATCAGCCCAGAAATTTATTTCCCCTGTTACTTTTAGAGCTATAACCGGGCTGCCGGTAGAAACTGACCTTTTTACAGAGCCAAATAAAAATGAGGTTAAGCATATTGCCCTGGCAGATAAGTCTGACCTGGTAATGGTAGCACCTGCTACTGCCAATATTATTGGTAAGATAGCCAATGGAATAGCTGATGATCTTCTCTCAACTATTTTAACAGCTGTAACTTCTCCGGTTATCATAGCTCCTGCCATGAACGTTAATATGTATAATAATCAAATTGTCCAGGATAACATCCAATATCTACAGGATAAAGGTTATCAAGTAATCACTCCTTCCGAGGGGATGTTAGCCTGTGGATATACGGGTAAGGGACGTTTGCCGGAACCCGATATCTTGGTTGAATATATCTTAAAAGCCTTAACCAAAAAAGATTTATCAGGTAAAAAAATCCTGGTAACAGCTGGTCCTACCAGAGAGGGTATCGATCCAGTTCGTTATATAACAAACCACTCCAGTGGGAAAATGGGTTATGCGATGGCTAAGAGGGCCTCTTATCGGGGTGCTGAGGTAAAACTGATTGCAGGTCCAACTGATCTAGAAGTACCGCTTACAGTGGATTTTGAGAGTATCAATAGTGCAGAAGACTTATATAACTCTGTGATGTCTGATTTCACTAGTTATGATATTATAGTAATGGGGGCAGCAGTAGCTGATTTTACACCTGAAAACTTGGCCGAAGACAAGATTAAAAAGAGCACTGAGGATTATTTTATCCTGGAATTGAAAAAGACCAAGGATATTTTAAAACAAATCAGTACTACTAAAAGAGAAAATCAAACCATCGTTGGCTTTGCAGCTGAAAGCAGAAATTTAGTTGAAAATGCTAAAGCAAAGATGGATAAAAAAGATATGGATATGGTTGTAGCAAACGATATTAAAAATAAAGATATCTTTGGTAGTGATGAAAGCGAAGTTATCATAATAACCGAAGATAAGCAGATAGATGTTTCAAGATCGTCTAAGGAAGAGATTGCCGATAAAATTTATGATATATTGTTAGAAAAATAAATACTTCAAATTTACCGCTCTTAAGGGGCGGTTTTTATTTTTTATATGCAGGAAATTAACAAGACTTAAATAATATATATTATAGTATATGTTAAGGAAAGGAGTAAACTTCAATGTTAAATAAAAATACTATAGAAGAGACAATAAATACCGCTTTAGCAGAAGGGGGAGATTTTGCTGAGGTTTTCGTGGAGAATAAAGTTATAAATTCCATCAATCTTGTTAATGGCAAGATAGATAGTGCCAATACGGGGATTGACTATGGGGTAGGTATTAGGGTAATTAAGGGTACAAATGAAATATATGTTTATACCAATAAGGATAAAAAAGATAACTTACTGAAGCTGGCCAAAAAGGCTGCTTCAATGTTTGATAAAACTAAAAAAGATAATATTAAATTAAAGTATGTTGATTATAAAAACCTGCATCCCATAACTATCATGCCGGCTGATGTCGATCAGATTGAAAAAGTAAATTTGATCAAAAAAGCTTATCGGGCAGCTGATGGTTATGATGAGTTAATTACACAGGTTGTAGTGGGTTTGACTGATTATACCCAAAATGTTCAGATTGCCAATTCAGAAGGGGTCTTGGTTGAAGATGAAAGAACCAGGGTAAGGCTTGGTATCCAGGCAGTAGCCACTTTACAGGATGAAAAACAGACCGGTTACCTGGGTCCGGGCGGCCATATGGGGTTTGAATTCTTTGATGAAATAAATGTAGAGCAACAGGCCGAAGATGCGGCTCGTATGGCGGTAACTATGATTAAGGCCGGTCACGCTCCCCAGGGTAAAATGCCGGTTATCATAGATAATAAATTTGGGGGCGTAATATTTCATGAGGCTTGTGGACACGGCCTGGAAGCAACCTCAGTTGCAAAAAATAATTCGGTTTTTGCTAATAAATTGGGAGAAAAGATTGCCAGTGAAAAAGTAACATCTATTGATGACGGGACCTTACCAAATGCCTGGGGCTCCCAAAATTTTGATGATGAAGGGCATACAACACAGCGTAATGTGTTGATTGAAAAGGGAGTTTTAAAGGGGTATATGATTGATTATTTAAACGGCCGTCGACTTGATATGGAACCAACCGGTTCCGGTCGCCGCCAGTCCTACCGTTATTCACCCACCTCCCGTATGACAAATACTTTTATCGATAATGGGAAACATTCTAAAGAAGACATTATTTCTCAAACCGAGTATGGTCTTTATGCAAAACAAATGGGCGGTGGCTCTGTAAACACCGCCACCGGCGAATTTAATTTTAATGTGAGAGAAGGATATATTGTAAAAGACGGTACTATTGAAAAGCCGGTTCGTGGTGCAACTTTAATTGGAAAAGGAGCAGATATCTTAAAAAAGATAGATCTAGTTGGTAATAATTTAGATTTGGCAGAAGGTATGTGTGGTTCCTTAAGTGGCAGTGTACCGGCCGGGGTAGGCCAGCCGACGATCAGAGTATCGGAATTAACCGTTGGGGGAAGAGGTGGAACTGAGTAATGGAATTAAATACATTTATGAAAGAAATTTTAAAAAGAGCAGATAAAAATGAATTTGATAATAGTGAGATATATTTAAATAAATCTGAGAACTTTGAATTTAGATTATATAAGGGTGAAGTTGATTATTACCAAGAGAACGAAGAGTATGGGGTGGGTTTTAGAGGCGAATATCAGGATAAAATGGGTTATTCCTATACAGAACGAATTGATCGATCCATAATAGATACGGTTTTAAAAAATGCTAAAAGTAATGCTCAAATCATGGATGAAGAGGAAGAAGAGATCTTTTCTGGCGATGAAAGCTATAAAGAGTTGCCAGCTTTAACGGGCATCTATGAGTTTGATAGAGAAAAAAAGATTGAACTTTTAAAAACTATAGAAAAAAATATATATGATTTAGATGACAGGATAAGGAATATCAACTACTGTATATATGCGGATGAAAAGACCGGGGAACAGATTTTAAATAATAAAGATTTAGAGTTAATTTATGAAAATGATATCGCCTATATTTATATTTCTATAATTGCGGAAGAAAAGGGCGAGGTTCATACTTCTACTAATTATAAGTTATTTAGGGACATCAAGGAAGTGGATCCGGATAAATTTGCTCAACAAGTAGTAGAGGATGCCGTCAGTCAGTTTGGGGCAGAAACAGTAAAATCGGGCTCTTACCCTATAATTTTAAGAAATGAAGTTTTTATTGATATTTTATCTACTTTCAGTTCTACTTTCTCAGCTGAAAATGTGCAGAAGGGTCTCTCCTTATTTAAAGATAAATTAGGAGAAAAGGTGGCAGCTGCTAAGGTAAATATAGTTGACGATCCCTTTTATGAAAAAGGATATAGAAGGACTCCCTTTGATTCAGAGGGGTCGGCAGCGAAATATAAAGAGGTAATTAAAGATGGTGAACTTACCACCTATCTCCATAATTTAAAAACTGCTAAAAAAAGTAATACGAAAACAACCGGTAACGCTTACCGTTCATCTCATAAAAGCAAGATAAGTATTTCTCCCACCAATATGTACTTACAAAAAGGGGAATATACTTTTAAACAACTATTAAAAGAAATGAAAGAAGGCTTAGTTATTGAGGATGTACAGGGACTGCACTCAGGTGCAAACCAGGTTTCGGGTGATTTTTCCCTTTCAGCCCGCGGCTTTTATGTGCAAGATGGTAATATTGATAAACCGGTTGAACAGATCACAATATCTGGTAACTTTTTACAGTTGTTAAAAGATATCAAACTTATTGGTGATGACTTTAAAATGGGTCTTCCCAGTAGTGGGCATATTGGTTCGGCCTCAGTTTTGATAAAAAGTTTGGATGTTTCAGGCTCTTAGCTTAATTGACACAGTTTTATCTATATGCTAAACTTTAAGTATTAATAAATATATAAATGAAGGTGGTATAATGGCAAAAAATTACTTGATGACTTCAGAATCTGTAACTGAAGGTCATCCCGACAAAGTAGCAGACAAGATATCTGATAGTATTTTAGACGAAATCTTGAAGAATGATAAGGATGCAAGGGTCGCCTGTGAAACCTTTGTAACAACAGGCTTGGCCTTTATTTCCGGTGAGATAACAACAGATTGTTATGTAGATGTTACCGATATAACCAGACAGACCATCATGGATATCGGTTATGATAGAGCAAAATATGGTTTTGATGGTGAAACCTGTGGTGTGATTACTTCTATTAAAGAACAGTCCGCTGATATTGCTTTAGGGGTTAATCATTCTATTGAGTCCAAAGAAGGTAGAAACGAGGAACAGATTGGGGCCGGTGACCAGGGCATCATGTACGGATATGCAACAAATGAAACCGAAGAATATATGCCTTTACCAATCACCCTGGCCCATAAATTAGCCCGTCGCTTAGCCTTAGTTAGGAAAAAGGATATTGTTGATTACTTAAGACCTGATGGAAAAACCCAGGTCACTATAGAGTATGAAGATGATAAACCGAAAAGGGTAGATAAAGTATTAATTTCAGCCCAACACCATCCGGAAGTAGCTCAGGAGACTATAAAAAGAGATCTGTGTGAATTTGTAATAAAAAAGATAATTCCGGCTGATATGCTGGATAAACAAACTGAAATATTGATAAATCCGACCGGTAGATTTGTGATCGGGGGACCCCATGGTGATGCAGGTTTAACTGGTCGTAAGATAATTGTTGATACTTATGGTGGTACTGCCCGTCATGGTGGTGGTGCTTTTTCAGGAAAAGATCCTACCAAAGTGGATAGATCTGCTTCCTATGCTGCCCGTTATATTGCTAAAAATATTGTGGCAGCCGGGTTAGCCGAAAAATGTGAAGTACAACTATCTTATGCTATCGGAGTAGCCCATCCTTTATCTGTGATGGTGGAAACATTCAACACTTCTAAAGTAAGTGAAGAAAGACTAGTTAAGGTCATTAAGGATAATTTTGTTTTAACTCCTGGTGGGATAATTGATAAATTTGATTTAATGAGACCAATCTACAGCCAGATCACAAACTATGGTCATTTTGGTAGATTGGATTTAGATCTTCCCTGGGAAGAGTTAGATAAAGTAGAAACTATTAAAAATAAAGTATAAAATATATTTTTTACCGGAGGAGTTGTTTCCTTCGGTTTTGCCTTGCCTATAAGAGGTGGAAATTATGAAAACACAAGAAAGTAGAATAGACCGACAGACTATATTTAAGGGTTTAAGAATGGCAGTGGTATTAAGTTTATTGATCTCTGCTATTATTATAGTAATTACAATTGATGAAAATACTTTGGAAAGAGTCCTTAAAAACATGGATATGAAATATCTCTGGATAATTATGGGGTTGATCTTAATTAATATTGCCTCGGCCGGTCAGAGATTAAAAGTAATGATCTCATCTGTAGATAAAAAATTGAGTTTAAAGGACTGTATGATTATCCATATTTCAGGAGCTTTCGTTTCTAATGTTACTCCTTTTGCAAGTGGGGGAGGCCCGTTTCAAATTTATTTTCTCCATAAGAAGGGAGTTAATGTGGGCAAAGCTTCTACAGCGGTTGTCACTAATTTTTTATTAAGATTATTTTACTTTGGTATTCTCACTCCCATTTTTTTGATATTTTTTAATGAATATATTTCGGCGGGAGTACTACCCGATTATATATTTTATTTAGCATTTGGAATGGGTGTGTTAATCTCTGTAGGTATTATTTTACTTACCTTAGTACCACAAATTGGTGATAAATTAACAGATTATATCCTGAATATTAACAAGATAAATAATTTTATTAAAAAAAGCTATAAAGCTAAAAGATGGCTGGTCAAAAGCAGGAGAGAATTAAGAGACTTTAGAAGGTCTTTTGGTATCTTAAGAAAAAATAAGAAGAGCTTATTTTGGGGCGCCTTTTATACCATTGTGTTCTGGAGCAGTATGTTTATGATCATGCCTGTGGTTTTAATGTCCTTTGGGGCGGAACCCCATTTTCTACAGGCCTACATAATGCAGACAATTTTTTATCTGATGCTGCCTTATTCACCAACTCCAGGTGCAAGTGGTGTAGCAGAAATTGGGTTCGCTTCCTTATTTGTGGCTTTTATCCCCAGTGATATTGTAGGGCTGGTCACCTTCGGCTGGAGATTATTTACCTTTTATACAATCCTGGTTATCGGCGGTATTTTCGCCTTAAGAGAAATAAGTAAAAGAAGGAATAATGATGAATAAATATGCTGAAGTAATTGTTGATTTACCTGTACCTAAATTTGACAAAATATATGACTATGTTGTACCGGAAGAACTTGTAGATAAACTGAAGGTAGGCATGGCTGTTAAGGTTAAGTTTGGAAAGCGAAAAATAAGGGCTTTTGTCTTAAATATAAAAGATGAAACCGAGGTTGAAAAAGATAAATTAAAAGAGATAGATAGCCTTATTACAAATGAAATATTTTTTAAAGAAAGTGATTTAAAACTATATAAATGGATAAGTGAATTTTACTGTGCACTTTTAATCAGTGTAATTAAAGCAGCTGTTCCTACAGCTGTTTTTAAAGGTAAGATAAGTAAAAAAACGGTTAAAGTTGTAAGATTAAAATTAGAAAAAAAGCAAATATATAAAAAGCTTAAGGAGCTTGAGACCCGCGCTCCCAGTCAATTTAAGGTTTTAAATTATTTTAAAGAGAATGAAAACGAAGAAATTGAAGTAAAAAAACTTTTAGATAAATTAGATGTATATCGGGGGGCGGTAAATTCCCTGGTAAAAAAAGATTATCTAGAATATACAGAAAACATAGAAAGAAGGATTCCCTATAAGGATTATGATAGTGAGCTTAAAGCAGAATTACAACCCACTAAAGCACAGGCCGAAGTACTTCAAACCATCAATAATAACCTATTTGAGCCCCAAAGTAATACCTACCTTCTGCATGGGGTAACAGGGTCGGGTAAAACAGAAGTCTACATGCAGTTAATTAAAGAGGTATTACAGGCCGATCAAGGAGCTATTTTATTAGTACCGGAAATATCATTAACTCCTTTAATGGTGAAACGTTTTTATAGTCGCTTTGGTGAACAAATAGCTGTTTTACATTCTGCCTTATCATCGGGAGAGAGATATGATGAATGGCGGAATATAAAAAGGGGTAAAGCTAACATTGTAATTGGGGCCCGTTCGGCGATCTTTGCACCGGTTAAAGATCTCGGCCTAATTATTATCGATGAAGAACATGAAAATTCCTATAAACAGGGTAATCATCCTTATTACCATGCACGTGAAGTTGCCCAAAAAAGGGCTGAAATAAATAATGTTGATCTGGTTTTAGGTTCGGCGACACCTTCTTTAGAAAGTTATTATAAAGCTAAAAAAGGAGATTACACTTATCTTTCTCTACCAGTTAGAATCGACAACAAAGAAATGCCCCCGGTTGAAGTTATAGATATGACGGAAGAATTAAAAAAGGGGAACCCATCTATTTTTAGCAGTAAATTAGAGGATGGTTTAAAAGATACCTTAAATAAAGGTGAGCAAGCCATCTTATTTTTAAATCGCAGGGGCTATTCCAGTTTTGTTTTATGTCGAAGTTGTGGTGAGGTCATAAAATGTGATAACTGTGATATTTCGATGACCTACCACCAGGGGAAAGATAAATTAATCTGTCATTATTGTGGGGCAACCCGTGATATTCCAAAATATTGTCCGAACTGCAGCAGCAAGTATATTAAGGATTTTGGTATCGGAACCGAAAGGATAGAAAAGGAAGTTAAAAAATTACTGCCTGAGGCTGAAGTGGCCAGGATGGACCACGATACTACCACTAGAAAAGGATCTCATCGGAGGATTTTAAATAAGTTAGAAAATAATGAAATTGATATTTTAATTGGTACTCAGATGGTGGCAAAAGGCCATGACTATCCTAATATATCCTTGGTAGGTGTTATCACAGCCGACACTATGATGAATCTACCTGATTTTAGATCTTCCGAAAGAACCTTTCAATTATTAACTCAGGTAGCAGGCCGGACAGGCCGTGGTAAAAAGAAAGGGGTTGTAGCTATTCAGACCTATAATCCCGATCATTACAGCATTTTAGCGGCTAAAGAACATGATTATCAATATTTTTACAAAAAGGAAATTGTACTTCGTAAAGCACTGCAGTATCCGCCTTTTACAAATCTAGTTAACATTACAATAACACATAAAAAGAAAAATAAAGCTGAAAAAGCTGCAAAAAAGTTGTATAATCATATAAAAGATTATAAAATAAAGAAGATAATTGGACCTTCCCCGGCTCCGATTGAAAGGATCAGGGGTAGGTATAGGGTCCAGTTGTTATTAAAGTTCGACGACCTTGATACCAGAACAAGTGTATTAAAAAAACTTAAAGATCAATTCTTAAAAAAGATTAGTATGAATGTAAAGTATAATATTGATGTGGATCCAATATCGATGTTATAATATTTAAAGAGGTGATAAAGATGGCAGTACTTCCCATAAGAGAGATTGGTGATCCAGTCTTACGCAGTAGAGCAAAAGAAGTAAAAGAGATTACTGATAAAACTAGAGAATTAATAGATAATATGATAGATTCAATGGAAGCAGAGGAAGGTATTGGTTTAGCGGCCCCACAGATTGGGGTTCTGCAGAGAGTTATAATTGTTGAAATAGAAGAAGACCTTAAGGTAACTATAAACCCCGTTGCAGTTAAAAAGAAAGGGGAAGCGGTTGCCGAAGAAGGCTGTTTAAGTGTGCCCGGCAAAACTGGACTTGTAAAAAGGGCAGAAGAAGTTACAATCAAAGGCCTTAACGAGCAAGGCGAAGAAGTCAAATATGAATTAGAAGGACTAAAAGCAAGGGCCTTCTTACATGAGATAGATCATTTAAATGGTATCCTTTTTGTAGATAGGGCAATAGAAGTAAAAGATGAAGAACCCGAAATGGTGGAGTGATTAAAAAAAATGAAGATTATATTTACGGGTACCCCGGACTTTGCCGTACCGAGTCTAAAAGAATTAGTAAAAGAAGATAAAATAAATATTGAGGCAGTTATAACACAACCTGATAAAAGAAGGGGCAGGGGTAAAAAGGTTAGGTATACTCCTGTTAAAAAAGAAGCTTTAAAACATGATATAGAAGTATTACAGCCCGAAAATATAAACGATGATGATTTTATAAAGAAGTTAAATAAAAGAGATATAGACTTAATGGTGGTAGTTGCTTATGGGCAGATTTTATCAAAAGAGCTGCTTGAACTACCCCGGACAGGCTGTATCAACCTACACGCCTCCTTACTACCTGAATATAGGGGTTCTAGTCCTATACAACAGGCGATAATGGATGGTAAAGATTTTACCGGAGTTACCACTATGTTTATGGATGAAGGACTTGATACCGGTGATATAATATACCAAAAACCGGTTGCAATAAAAGAAGAATATAATGCCGGTGACCTGCATGATAAACTGGCCGAAGTCGGTGCTAAACTGTTAAGAGAAACGGTTGTTAAGCTAAAAGAAGGTTCAGTACCCCGACTTAGTCAAACAGAAGATAAAGCTAGTTACACCGGCCAATTAAGTAAAGAAGACGGTCTTATAGATTGGCAAAAGTCCAGTCAGGACTTATATTACTTTGTAAAAGCCATGAATCCCTGGCCGGGCTCTTTTACCTACCTTGACGGTAAATTATTAAAGATTTTTGAAGTAAAACCGGTAGATGATAATACAGATAAAAAACCTGGTACAGTTATAAAAGCTGTGCCGGAGGAAGGTTTATACATTCAAACAGGTAAAGGTCTTTTAAAAATTGAAAAGTTACAATTAGCGGGTAAAAAAAGAATGTCTACACCAGATTTTTTAAGAGGATATGAGATAGAGGAAGGAACTAGGTTAGAAAGCCAAAAGGAGTGATCTATTATGTTTTTTTATGATCCCACAGTTTTAATGTTAATACCCGTGTTGTTAATTGCAATGTATGCTCAATATAAAGTCAAAAGTACTTTTAATAAGTATTCGGAAATAAATACAAATGTAAATCGGACCGCTGCTGATATCGTCAGCGAGCTTTTAGCAAAAAACGGTATCAAGGATGTAAGTATTAAAAGAATCGAGGGAGAATTAAGTGACCATTATGACCCCCGGAATAAAGTGTTAAATTTATCCCAAAGTATTTATAATAGTAAATCTATAGCTGCTATTGGGGTGGCGGCCCATGAGGCCGGCCATGCTATCCAGGATGCAAAGGGCTATACTCCCCTGCAGATCAGGGCTAAGATAGTACCTGCTGCCAGTATAGGTTCTAATTGGGGATTACCAATGGCTATTATCGGATTTTTCCTTCAATCCCAGTTTATGATCGCCCTCGGTTTTATTATGTTTTTAGGGGCCTTTGTATTTCATTTAGTTACCCTGCCTGTTGAATTTAATGCTAGTAATAGAGCATTAACGATGCTTAAAAGAAACAACATTTTGAACCAGAAAGAATTAAAGGGTGCTAAAAAGGTCCTGCGGGCAGCTGCTTTCACTTATGTTTCCGCTACTTTAGTGGCCTTGGTAAATCTGCTGAGGATAGTTGTATTATTTGGAATGGGTAGCGATGAATAAAAAGCATATCTTAAGTTTTGATTTAAATGGTTTAAAAAAAGAATTTCAACAAAAAGATATAGCTTTGTATAGAGCCGAACAGGTTTTTAACTGGATATATCAAAATGGTGTATTAAATTTTGATGAGATGTCCAATTTACCGGCCGATTTAATAAAAAGATTAAATAATAAATATGTAATTTCAAAGTTTTCTTTGGACAAAAAACTGATAGCTGAAGACGGGACCCAGAAGTACCTCTGGAAAACGGCTGATGATAAATTATTAGAAAGTGTCTTTTTACCATATTATGATGAAAATAGATATTCGATCTGTGTCTCCAGCCAGATTGGTTGTTCAATAGGCTGTAAATTTTGTGCGACCGGGATCGGTGGTTTAAAGAGAGATCTAACCGCGGGAGAAATTATTGAACAGATCCTGAAAATACAGATTGATATAAGTGAAGACCAATATAAAGATACCCCGATAACAAATATCGTTTTTATGGGAATGGGGGAACCCTTTTTAAATTATGACAATGTAAGCCAGGCTGTTTCGATTTTAAATGATAAAAAGGGCTTAAATATCGGCATGAGGAAAATGACAATTTCTACTTCCGGTATTATTGACAAGATAACAAGGTTAGCTGATGAAAATCAGCAGATCGGTCTGGCTATTTCTTTAAATGCCCCTAATGATGAGCTCAGGGATTATTTAATGCCCATTAATAAAAAATATGATTTAGATAAATTAATGGAGGCCGTCCAATACTATATCGATAAAACTAACCGTAGGGTAACCTTTGAGTATGTATTGATGAAAGGAATTAATGATAAAAAAGTTCATGCCGGACAGTTAGTTTCACTGTTAAAAAATAAGTTGGTTCATGTCAATTTAATTCCGGTCAACCCTGTACCGGAATTAAATATTGAACGGCCCAGTAAAAAGATTATCAACTATTTTAAAGATAATTTGGAAAAACACAATATTCCTGTTACCATTAGAATTGAAAAAGGTACTAATATAAAAGCAGCTTGTGGACAACTGCGTGCTAGTTATCAAAATGGAGGTTAATCATGAGTTTTCATATCTTTACCAATATCGGGAATAAAAGACAAAAAAATGAAGATAGTTATCTAATACTTCAACCTGAGGAAAAGACTGCAGTACTGGCTGTTGCCGATGGTATGGGGGGCCATAATGCTGGTGAAGTTGCCAGTGAAATTGCAATTGAGAGTATAAGAGATTATACGTTTGAATTCGATCAGGAGATTATTCCTCAGATAAAGTCTGTGATAACAGAGGCTAACCAAAATATTAGGGATTGTTCTCAGGATTATGAAAATTACCAGGATATGGGAACCACCCTTACCTTGGCAATATTAAAAGATAATCAACTATATTATGGTCATGTTGGGGATAGTAGGATTTATCTTTTCAATGGTGATCTAAACCAAATTACCACTGACCATTCCCTCGTAAATGATTTAATTAAAAATAAATCAATTAGTCCGGATGAAGCTTTTGATCACCCCAAGAAAAACATTATTACTCAGGCTTTAGGTATTGATAAAGATTTGGAAATTCAAACTGATAAAGTATATATATCAAAGGAAGACATCATTATGTTGTGCACAGATGGTTTAAGTGATATGATTAGATTTGAAAATATTCAGGAGATATTCAAAAAGGATAAATCTATAAAAGAGATAATTGAAGAGTTAGGTTCAAAAGCGTTAACAAATGGTGGTACTGATAATATTACAATTATAATGGGAAAGTTATAATTCTATGAGGTGTCAATATGATTGGTAAATTATTAAATGACAGATATAAAATTAAAAAACAGAGAGGCAGCGGTGGTATGGCCTTGGTATATGAAGCACAGGATATACTACTTGATCGTAAAGTAGCTATAAAAATGCTTCGCCCAGAATTTGTTTCAGATGAAGACTTTATCAACAAATTTCGCCATGAAGCCAAAGCCGTGGCAAGAATAACCCACCCGAACGTGGTTAGTATATATGATATTGTTGAAAGTGAAGAGAGCCTTTATCTAGTAATGGAATATATTGAAGGCAAAGATCTAAAAAGCCTTATTAAAGAAAGAGGCCAACTATCTGTAGTGGAAGCTTTAGACATTGCCAACCAGGTAACAGCCGGGGTGGAAGTGGCCCATGAAAACAATATTGTACATTGTGATATTAAACCTCATAATATATTAATTACTGATAATAACCAGGTAAAGGTTACAGACTTTGGTATTGCCAGAGCTGTATCTTCTTCTACAATGACAATTACAGATACTATAATGGGCAGCGCCCATTATTTTTCTCCTGAACAGGCTCAGGGGAAAGAAATAAATACATATTCAGATATTTATTCTATTGGGGTTGTATTATATGAGATGCTTTCCGGCCGGGTACCTTTTAAAGGGGAAAGCCCTATTTCGGTAGCATTAAAGCACATTCAAAAAGAGCCCAAAGAATTAAAGGAAGTTTTTCCTTCTGTACCAGAAGAAGTTAACCAACTGGTGATGAAAACTCTTTCTAAAGAGCCAGAAGATAGGCAGGAAAGTGCTTCCCAGTTAAGGGAAGAAATTATCATGGCTATAAAAAATATTGAAGCTAGTGACCAGTTTAAGGAAGAAAAAACAGGTGAAGAAGATAGTCAAACTAAGATTCTAAATAAATCAGAGATCAAAAAAGAAGGTTTAGAAAAAGAAAAAGGACAGGATAAAAAAGATAATTCTAAAACATTAGAAACCGATAAAAGTTTCTTCACACCTGAGAAAAAGAAGGGTTCTAAGTTAAATAAATGGGTGATCTGGGCGTTAGTAGTAGTTATTTTGGCGTCTGCTTCCGTGTTTGGACTTGTATATTTCTTTAAAGTATATACTGAGGTCCCGATTGTTAAGGTTCCAAATTTAGTAGAAAAAGAATTTAGTGAAGCAGAGGATATTGCTGCCCAACAGGGTTTGGACCTTGAAAAATCGGAGGAAGCAGTATTTCATAATGATATTAAAGAAGGATATATAGTTACCCAGGAACCGAAACCAGGTGAACGTATCAAACAGACCAGAAATGTAGTTGTCACGGTAAGTAAAGGACCTAAAATTGTTGAACTACCTGATTTCAATAATAGGCCGCTAAGAGAGGCTGAAGTAATTTTAGATAACCTCGGCCTGTCTTTACAAGAAGTAAGTTATGAATATAGTGAACAGTACCGAGAAAATTATATAATTTCACAAAGTCCTGAACCGGGCAGCGAAACTGAAATAAATACTCAAGTGAAACTAGTGGTTAGTAAAGGACCTAAACCTATCATGGTAACTATGCCGTCCCTTTTAGGGATAGATAAAGAGAGGGCCTTTAACTTAATAAAAAGAAATGGATTAAAAGTAGGAAAATTAAATTACGGAAAATCTACCAGATATGAAGAAGGTTTAATTATGAACCAGCAATATGAGGCAGGCGAAAATGTACCGGAAAATTCCACGGTAGATCTTGGTATTAGTACTGGTTTGGTCAATAAAGGTGATTTCCAAGAACATAAAACCAATATCGGTATCAGTATTGTGGGTAGTAATAATCAGGAAATCAAAATTGTGGTAAAAGATAGTAATGGTGAAGAAGTCGCTTATCAAAAAACTCATAGTCCCGGCGAATACGTTAATGAAACGATATATAGTGTGGGACCAACCGTCCTGGAAATATATAGGGATGGGGAGTTAATAAAATCAAAAGAAATCGGCGCTTAACTGGGAGGTTTTTAATGGAAGGTATAATAACTAAAACACTGGGTGGATTCTTTTTTGTCAAGACAAATAATGGTGTATATAAATGTCGGATTAGAGGCAAAATACAAAAGAAGGTCTATCCCGGTGATGTAGCTGAAATTAATTTAGAAGACAAGATAGTAGAGTCTGTTAAAGAAAGGGAAAACCTTTTAATGAGGCCCAAAGTTGCAAATGTAGAACAGGTTATTGTATTACATTCTTTAAAGAAACCACCCTTTGATAAAAAATTACTGGATAGATTTATTTTAATGGTCGAGTCTTCTAATTTAAAACCTCTAGTTGTTTTTAATAAAATTGATTTAGTTGATAATTTAGAAGAAGTCAAAGAAGAACTTCAAATTTATAAAAATATTGGATATGATGTTTTCTATATTAGTGCCAAAAAACACATCGGTCTAAATGAACTATACAAAAAGTTAGAAAACAACATTTCGGTTATAGCTGGCCCCAGTGGCAGTGGTAAGTCTACTTTGATAAATAGTATTGTTGAAGATATAGAACTACCGACCAGAGAAGTAAGTAAAAAATCAAATCGTGGTAAACATACTACCAAACATATAGAGTTAATTACATTACCCAGCCGGGGTTTTGTGGCTGATACGCCGGGCTTCACCAGTATAGAGATAGAAAATATTGATTCCTCGGATTTAAAATATTATTTTCCCGAGTTTGAAGAGTATGAAAACAGTTGCAAATTTAGCACCTGTAGTCATACTCATGAACCAGGCTGTAAAGTAAAAGAAGCATTAGAAGCGGGTTTAATTTCACAAGATCGCTACAATAGTTATGAAGATATATATAAAGAACTCCAGCAGAAAGAGGATGATTTATATGGTTAATTTTGCACCCTCCATTCTAGCTTCTGATTTCAGTAAATTAAAAAAAGAAGTTGAAAGTGTGAAAGACGCTAAGTACCTTCATTTAGATATTATGGATGGTAGATTTGTGCCCAATATTACCTATGGACCCTTAGTAGTTAAAGCGATCAGACCATATAGTGAGAATATTTTTGATACCCATCTTATGATTGTAGAGCCTGAAAAATATATTAAAGATTTTGCTGAAGCTGGTAGTGATATCATTACAGTACATGTAGAGGCGACTGATCACGTTCATAGAGCAATTCAAATGATAAAAAATGAAGGTTGTCAGGCTGGAGTTACGTTAAACCCAGCCACTTCTTTGACAACTATAGAAAATATTATTGATGATGTGGATTTGGTTTTAATCATGTCTGTCAATCCCGGCTTTGGGGGACAAAAATTTATTCCCCAGATGCTTGATAAAGTAAAAAGGTTAAGGAAAATGATTGATGAAAGAAATACAGAAACTTTAATTGAAATTGATGGTGGTATTAACTTTGATAATGTAAAAGAGGTCGTGGAGGCCGGAGTTGATATCATAGTAAGTGGTTCTACCATTTTTAAAGGTAAGCCAGCCCAGAATTTAAAAAAATTTAGAAGAATTCTAAAAGGTTAGTGATCATTGTGAAAGAAGTATTGGTTGTATTAAATGGTGTATATAAAGACCAAAGAGAAAAATATCAAGAGATTGTAAATTCCTTTGAGAATATTATTGCCGTTGATGGCGGCTATAAATTTTTAAAGAAATTTGTAGATACAGAACCCGATACCTTGATTGGAGATTTTGATTCTATTGATAGGGATTCTGTAATGTTAAAAGATTTTAACGGTGAAATATATGAATTTCCTAGTGATAAAGATAAAACCGATGGAGAATTATCTATTGATTACTGTGTGAAAAACGGTTTAAATAAAATCAGTTTTATAGGTGCCACCGGGGGGAGAATTGACCAGCAGTTTGGCAATTTGTTACTTTTAGAATATGCATTAAATAGTGATATTGATGCTAAAATAATTGAACCGGGCTTAGAGGTTGGTTTAATCGATAATAAAAAAATAATTGATGACAAAAAGGGGAATATCCTTTCACTTTTTTCTATCACTGATCAAGTTTTAATTAAAAACTTAAAAGGCTGTAAGTATGAATTAGATAATTACTGGTTAGAAAGAGCCAGCAGTCGGGGGTTAAGTAATATAATAAATGCAAATAAAGCAGTAATTGAAGTAGATTCAGGGAGATTATTATACTTCGTCTGTGAAAAATGTTAAGGGAGAATATTTTATGAGAAAAATTGATAGTGAAATTATAACAAAAGAGATAACGGAAGCAGTCCAGACTGCTAATTTCTCTCTTAATAGGGATATGTATAACAGATTAGAACAGGCAGTCAAAAAAGAAAAATCACCCCTGGGCAAAAGCGTTTTAAAAGAACTCATAGAAAATGCAAAAATTGCTGAAAAAGAAAAGATACCGATCTGTCAGGATACAGGTATTGTAGTTGTTTTTGTTGAAATAGGTAATGAAGTATATATAGAAGGAAGTATAGAAGAAGCTATAAACTATGGGGTTAAAATAGGTTATAATGAAGGATATCTTAGAAAATCCGTAGTTGAAACTCCCTTTCGAAGAGAAAATACTGATGATAATACACCTGCTGTGATTTACACTGAGAATGTACCGGGAGATAAACTGAAGTTAAATGTATTAATCAAAGGTGCGGGCAGTGAAAACATGAGTAAAATAAAGATGTTTAATCCAACTGCTGATAAAAAAGATATTCAAAAATTTATAATTGATGTCGTGCTAAATGCAGGTGCTAATGCCTGTCCACCCTATATTCTAGGGATTGGTATTGGGGGAACTTTTGAAAAGGCTGCCTATCTATCCAAGAAAGCCTTATTAAAAAAAGAAAGTAAAGATGAGAAGATCAATCAATTTGAAGAAGAGATATTAAGGGAAGTTAATAAAACGGGGATTGGTCCGGCCGGATTAGGCGGTAAAATAACGGCCCTGGATGTTAAAATTTTAACCTATCCCTGTCACATCGCTTCTTTACCTGTTGCAGTAAATATCAACTGTCATGTTTCCCGACATTTTTCAATTGAAATTTAGGGGGAAAAAGATGAAATTAGAAACTCCTTTAACAGAAAAAAAGGTTAAAAAATTACGGGCTGGAGATAAGGTAGAACTGAGTGGTTATATTTATACCGCAAGGGACCAGGCCCATAAGAAGCTTAATGATTTAATAAAAAGAAATAAAAAGCTTCCCATTGATCTTAAAGATGCAGTAATATATTATACAGGTCCAGCTCCGGCCCGAGAAGGTCAGGTTATTGGTTCCTGTGGACCTACCACCAGTTATAGAATGGATGAGTATACGCCTGCTCTATTAGAACAGGGTCTAAGAGGTATGATAGGAAAAGGACCCCGGTCTGAGGAAGTAAAAAAAGCAATCAAAAAGAATAAAGCAGTCTATTTTGCGGCGGTAGGTGGGGCAGCTGCCCTCCTGTCGAAAAGTATAATAGAATCTAAAATTGTTGCCTATCCCGAATTGCAAACTGAAGCTATCCGTCTTCTTAAAGTAAAGAAATTTCCCGTGGTTGTAATCAATGATATTTACGGGCAAGATTTATATGAAATAGGGCAAAACAAATATAAAGAACTGGGGTAATCGCATGGATACAAAAGAAGAAGCCTTAAAATTACACAAAAAATTAAAAGGAAAATTAAGTATTAAAAGCAAGCAAAAGATCAAAAACAAAAGGGATTTAAGCTTATTATATACGCCCGGTGTAGCTGAAGCCTGTCAACAAATTTATAAAGATGAAGAAAGTATTTATGATTATACTATTAAAAATAATAGTGTGGCAATTGTTTCCGATGGTAGTGCCGTATTGGGTTTAGGAGATATTGGTCCGAAAGCAGCTCTACCTGTTATGGAAGGAAAAGCCGTTCTTTTTAAAGAATTTGCTAATGTAGATGCCTATCCTTTATGTATTACACGCAGAAATGTGAATGAATTTGTCCAAAATATAGTTAATCTCCGTCATTCTTTCGGTGGTATTAATTTAGAAGATATTAAAGCCCCTTATTGTTTTGAAATTGAAGAGAAACTTAAAGCAAAAACTGATATTCCGATTTTTCATGATGACCAGCATGGAACTGCAATTGTAGTTTTAGCTGGTTTATTTAATGCCCTCAAATTAGCAGATAAAAAAATAGAAGAGGTCAAGATCATAATTACAGGGGCAGGAGCGGCCGGTTTTGCAGTAACTAAATTACTTAAAACTGCCGGTGCTAAAAATATTAAAGTACTGGACTCCAAAGGGTTAGTATATAAGGGTAGAAAAAGTAATAATGAATACAATGAAAAACTAGCCGAGATGACTGAAAGTAAAAAAGAAGGTAAATTAGAAGAAGCAATAAAAGGTTCAGACGTATTTATTGGGGTTTCCACAGCCGGTATATTAAAACCCGATATGGTGAAAACAATGAAAGAGAAGCCGATAATATTTGCCCTGGCTAATCCGGAGCCTGAAATCAACCCCAAAGAAGCCTATCAGGCGGGTGCTTTTATTGTAGCTACAGGTCGTTCGGATTATCCGAATCAGATCAATAATGTTTTGGCTTTTCCCGGAGTTTTCAGGGGTGTTTTAGATGCAAGAGCTAGTGAGATCAATGAAAAGATGAAGTTAAAAGCAGCAGAAAAGATTGCTGAAATTGTGAAAGATAATTTAGATAAGGAAAATATAATACCGGAGGTATTTAATAAAGAGGTAGCTTATGTAACTGCCCTGGCAGTTGCTGAAGAAGCGGTTAAAACTGGTGTAGCTCATCAGGATTTAACTTTAGAGGTAATCAAAGAAAAAGTTAAAAATAATTTAAGCAAAAAATAAAAAGGAGTTTATCCATTACTCATGAATAAACCCCATCATTAAATATCTATTAATATGCACGTTTTACTTTACCTGCTTTCAAACAACTTGTACAGACTGTTATTTTCTTTTTCTTACCATCTACGATTGCTTTGACTTTTTGAAGGTTAGGTTTTTGGGTGCGGCTGGTTACACTTGTTACATTACGACCGACTCCACCTTTTTTCTTAGCTTTACCTCTTCTTCTTACTCTATTTGCATTATTGCTACCTTTACCACATATCTCGCAATATTTAGCCATTTGTTACACCTCCTGTATCTTATATAACTTTTCAGTCAAATATTATTTTAACACACAACTTATGGTTGTGACAAGTATTTATTGTTATATTTTAAGAATGTTGCAAGATTTATTAATATATAGTAAAATAACGATGTATATAAAGAGAGGTGAGAATCATGGTAAAAGAGATTAATACCGAATATGGTAAGATATTAATAGCTGAAGAAGTCATAGAGACTATAGCCGGCTTATCTGCAATGGAATGCTATGGTCTTGTAGGGATGTCTTCTAAAAACATGCAGGATGGAATTGCAGATCTCCTTGGCTGGGATAATTTAAGTAAAGGTGTTTCTGTAGAAATTGAAGAAGATGCAGTTAATATCATTTTAAATATTGTAGTAGAATATGGAACCAATATCCATGAAGTTGCAAATAATATTATTGAACGAGTTAAATATACGCTCAAAAACAGAGTAGGTATAGAAGTAGATAGTATCGAGATAAACGTCCAAGGAGTGAGAATAGGTAATGGCACAGAATGAGGAAATTAAAGTAATAAACGGTGAAATATTTAAAAATATGTGCTATGGCGCACTAAATAGACTTGAAGAGCAGCAGTCCTATATTGATTCTTTAAATGTTTTTCCCGTACCAGATGGAGATACGGGAACAAATATGTTATTAACTTTTAAGGAAGCCATTGAAAACCTTGATAAAACCAAATCGGAAAGAATTGATAAGTTAACTCAGGCCCTTTCCAAAGGAGCGCTAATGGGAGCCAGGGGTAACTCCGGCGTGATTTTATCTCAGCTGTTAAGGGGATTTTCAGAAGCAAATAAACAGAATAGGGTAATGAGAAATGACGACCTTATAAATTCTTTATCACAGGCTTCTAAAATTGCCTATCAAGGTGTTTTAAAACCCGTTGAAGGTACAATATTAACAGTGGCCAGAAAAGCGGCCCGTAGAGCAGAAAACCTAGAAGATGAAAAAGATATTAATGTTCTCTTAGAGAAAGTTATTGAGACTGCCCACAAGGCTTTAAATAAAACACCTGACCAGCTTCCTCAACTAAAAGAAGCAGGGGTTGTAGATGCAGGTGGGCAGGGTTATTTAACTATATTAGAAGGTATGAAAGCTGGACTAACCGGTAAAGTAGAGGTTAGAGAAGAAGTTAAAGAAAAAAGAGAAGTTGAAGAAAAAGTAGCTGAAGAATTAAAGTACGGTTACTGTACTCAGACCTTAATCAATGTTAAAGAACAAAATGTTAACATCGATGAAATCAAAAATGATATCGAACAGTTTGGAGATTCCCTAATGGTAGTGGGAGATGAGGATATCGTTAAGGTCCATATTCATACCAACCATCCCGGTATAATCTTAGAATATGCCCTAAAAACGGGTAGTCTTAGAGATATTAAGATTGACAATATGAGAATGCAAAATGCTGAAATGAGAAAAAAACATGAAGAAGAACAAAAAGAAGATTTTGAACAACTCAAAGATCAGAGTACTGAAGTTTATGAAGAAAAACTGATTAAAAGTGCTAAGAGCGAACAGCTGAATCGTAAAGTTGGTATTATAGCGGTAGCAAAGGGAAAAGGAATTAAAAATATCCTTATGGAATTGGGAGTTGACTTAATTATTGACGGTGGACAATCTATGAATCCTAGTATCAATGATTTTGTAGAAGCCGTCGAACAGATGGACCAGGAAAAGGTAATTATCTTCCCTAATAATAAGAATATAATTTCAGCCGCCCAACAGGCTTCTTCTTTATCAGATAAAGAAATTAAAGTTGTAGAAACAAAAGCAATACCAGAAGCAATTGCTGCTTTATTAGTTTTTAATGATAATAAAGAATTAGCCGAGTTAAAAAGTTCAATGGAAGAAGAAATTAGTTATGTAAAAACAATCGAAATAACTAATGCGGTTAAAGACTCCAAAGTAAATGGTTTTGAAATAAATGAAGATGATGTAATAGGTATTGTGAATGGAGATATTAAAGCAGTTGGGAATAGTGACATAGAGGTAATAAGCGATTTAATAGATGAAGTATGGGAAGATGAAGATTTAATCACTATTTATTATGGTGATGGAGCCAGCCAACAGGATGCAGAAGAGATCAAAAAGAAGTTCCAAGCCAAATCTAAAGAAGCAGAAGTTGAAATTTATAAAGGAGGCCAACCTCTTTACCCATATATTATATCTATGGAATAAACTTTAAGTGAGGGGATTATTTATGAAAATAGGTATTTTAACTGACAGTACTTGTGATCTACCGGATAATATTTTAGAAGAGTATAATATAGAATTTGTACCATTGACAGTTAGAATTGGTGAGGAACAGTATAAGGATAAGACAGAAATTACCTCTCAACAGTTCTTTAAAAGGATAAAACAGGCTGATGTAATGCCCTCTACTTCACAGCCCTCAGCCGGTGAATTCGAACAAAAATACAGGGAGATGAACAGAGAGTATGACCATATATTATCAATTCATCTCTCCAGTCATTTGAGTGGCACAAAACAGTCAGCCCAATTAGCGATACAGGAAAACCCTGACTATAATATAACATTAATTGATTCTAAATCAGCTTCAATGGGCTTGGGCTTTCTTGTTATATTGACTGCTAAATTAGTTGAAAAAGGATTGGAATTAGAAAATATAGTAGATATTATAAAAAAGGCAAGAGAAGATTTAGAAATTTATTTAACAGTTGATAATCTCTCATACTTACAAAAAGGGGGCAGAATCAATAAAGCTGAATCCTTTATAGGTAATTTAATTAACTTAAAACCGGTCTTGAAGTTAGATTTTAATTCAACCAGTGTTGAACCAATTGATAAAATCAGGGGCAGAAAAAATACCCATCAAAGATTATTGGAATTTGTAGATGATTACTTGAATAAAAACCTGGAATCCCCTGGACAGTATTGGTTTGGTTTTCTTTATGGGGAAGAAGAATATGCAGCTAATTTTAAAGAAAAATTTAGTGCTAAAATAGAAGAAGCAAATGTTAGATATACTTATTATGAAAATAATGTAGGACCCGTAATCGGCAGTCACACTGGTCCGACAGTTTATGGTATAATTCTTTTTAAGGGTGGTAAATATTTAGATGAGTAAAACAAGTGAAGAGGAAATTAGGTATTTAAAAGGGGTAGGTCCTAAGTTTGAAAAGAGATTAAACAATCTGGGGATATACTCTTTAAAAGATCTATTTTACTACTTTCCCCGCGATTATGAAGACAGGGGAGATTTCAAGGAAATTAGATTTATTAGACCCGGTCAGGCGGTCAGTATCCAGGCTGAAGTATTAAATAAGGAATTAATAAGACGCGGTAGATATAAATCTATCTTCAAGGTAACCTTTTCCGATGGGACAGATACAGTCATCTGTACCTGGTTTAATCAAGCCTACTTAAAAGATGTATTTGAAAAAGGTAAGAAGTTTAATCTTTATGGAGAATTAAATGAAAACAGTTACCATCAATATAATAAAAAAGAAATAGTAAATCCAGTTTATGAAGAAATCAAAGAAGACTCTCCAACCATTCATACTGGCAGGGTAGTACCTATTTATCCTCTAACAGAAGGAATAACTCAAAAAAGAATAAGGTATATAATATATCAGGCTTTGCAGAAATATTTAAAAAATCTCAATGATTTCTTGCCTGATTATATTATTGATAAGTATAATTATATTGAAATTAGAAATGCAATCTTCAACATGCACTTTCCCCAGGATAGAAAGACCTTTGTCCAGGCCAGAAATAGGTTAGCCTTCCAGGAGCTCTTTCTATTTCAAATAGTGATGCTTAAAAGGAAGAAAGACTATCGAAAACAAAAGGGGATAAAGCACTCTAAGACAGCCGGGCTGATTGACGATTTTTTAAATCAACTGCATTTTGATTTAACTGATGCACAGAAAAATGTCTGGCAGCAGATAAAAGTAGACATGGAGAATAAGCATCCTATGCAGAGATTACTGCAGGGGGATGTAGGTTCTGGAAAAACAATAGTTGCCGTCATGTCCCTAATAAAAACTATAAAAAGCGGTTACCAGGGGATTTTAATGGCCCCCACGGAAATTTTAGCCGATCAGCATTACATAAAAATTAAAAAGATACTAAAAAATTTTGATTATAATATTGAACTATTAATTGGTAGTATAAAAGGTAAAAAAAGAGAAGAAATTACAGATAAAATAAAAAATAGTGAGTCAGATTTAATAATTGGGACCCATGCCCTCTTTCAAAAAGATATTGATTATTCAAATATAGGATTAATTGTAATTGATGAACAGCATAGGTTCGGAGTTGAACAGAGGTATCAGTTAAAACAAAAAGGTGACAATCCCGACTTGTTAGTTATGACCGCCACGCCCATACCGAGATCTTTAGCCTTAACCCTTTATGGGGATTTAGACCTCTCTATCATTGATGAAATGCCGCCCGGTCGGAAACCGGTTATCACAACCTGGCGCACCGAAAAAAGTCGTGGTAAGATATATAATTTTGTCAAAGATAAAATAGATGAGGGCGAACAAGTCTATGTGGTCTGTCCTTTAATTGAGCCTTCAGAAGATTTAGATGCATATTCAGTTGAAGAAATCAAAAAAATGTTAGAAGAAACTTATTTATCTAATTATAGCATTAAAGCCATGCATGGTCAGCTCAGTAATGATGAGAAAAATAGGATAATGAGTGATTTTGTAAATCAAAAAATAGATGTCTTAATTTCTACAACTGTAATTGAAGTTGGTGTTGATGTTAAAACTGCCAATGTTATGGTTATTGAAAATGCAGAAAGATTCGGATTAGCGCAGCTCCACCAACTGAGGGGAAGGGTAGGCAGGAGTGAAAGTCAGGCCTACTGTATTATGATTGCCAACCCCAAGACAGAGGAAGCTAAAAAAAGGTTAGAAGTTATGACAGAGACCAATGATGGATTTAAAATATCGGAAGCAGATCTTGAAATAAGAGGTCCGGGTGAATTTTTTGGCACAAAACAACATGGAGTTACTGATTTACAGGTAGCTGATATCTTAAAGGATACCAAGATTTTGGCCAAAGCTAACCGGGAAGCAAATGAATTAACCAATCAAAAAGATTGGGCCTTAAAATATGATAAGTTAGCTGAAAAGTTAAAGGAACTAGAAATAATTATTTAGGTAGGGATTTTCAAATGAGAGTAATTGCGGGCAAAGCAGGTGGAATTAGATTAAAAAGCATAGATACCAAAGAAGTTAGACCTACCTTAGATAGGGTTAAGGAAGCTGTATTTAGTATGATTTTACCATATTTCCCTTTCGAGGAGGGTTTAGATTTATTTGCTGGGTTTGGCAGCTTGGGATTAGAAGCGTCCAGTCGCGGCACAAAGCATGTTACTTTTATCGAAAAGAACAGACGATATGCTGATATTATTAGAGAAAATATTAAAAAATGCGGGTTTGAAGAGAGCTGTGATGTAATGACAGAAAATGTTTTCACCTATACTCAAACCGTTAATAAAAAGCATGACATAGTATTTTTAGATCCACCCTATAAAAATAATATGGTTAATAAGACACTCCGTTCCCTAATTAATAATGAGTTGTTAAGGGCAGGAGCCTTGATTATAGTGGAGCATCATAGGGATGAAGAGATTGATGAATTTAAAGAATTTAAAATTTTAAAGGATAGAAATTACAATGAAACAGTAATTAAAGTATATTTTTATGAGGGGGAATAGTATATGTTAGATAGGGTTGTATATCCAGGTAGTTTTGATCCGGTTACAAAAGGACATCTAAATATAATAAAAAGAGCATCCAATATTTTTGATGAAGTAATTGTAGCGGTGTTCCAAAATCCCAATAAAGACCCCATTTTTTCTATGGAAGAAAGGGTTCGTCTTTTAAAGGAAACCACCAATGATATTAACAGTGTTAAAATCGATTCCTTTACTGGACTTACCACCAAATATGTAAAATCAAAAAATGCCTGTGCAATCATAAGGGGATTAAGGGCCGTATCTGATTTTGAAGGTGAATTCCAGATGGCCTCCATGAATAAAGAATTGGACCCTGAAATCGAAACTATATTTTTAATGACAGATTCTAAATATGCTTTCTTAAGTTCCAGTATTGTCAAAGAAGTAGCCCAATTTGGCGGGGAAATGGACAATGTTGTTCCCAAACCGGTAAAAAAAGCCCTACTAGAAAAATATGGTACAGAGTAATACATACTTAAAGAAGGAGTGGATAGAATATGAGGAAAGACAAATTAACCAAAGGAATAGGTATCTTAATTGTATTATTTATAATTATTAACTTCATACCCACTCCCTATTATGTGATGTCACCCGGGATTGCAGAGGAGTTAGGACCTATCATTACAGTTGAAGATGGTCATAAAACTAATATTAAAGGAAGTTTCTTATTAACAGCGGTAGGAAGTCAAAAAGCTACGGTCTGGGATTATATATATGTTAAAACTTTTAATCCGCCCGGCTTTGAACTTGAAATACTATCTGAACAGCTGCCGGAAGGTATAGATATGGAAAAATATCTACAGATGATGTCTGATTTGATGGAAGAAAGTAAGATGACCGCAGAGGCGGTTGCATTAAGAAAGTTAGGATATGAGGTTAAAGTACAGGGGGAAGGCGTAGAAATAATAGAAGTTTTGGAAGCGAGTCAAGCTTATAATGAATTAAAAAATGGAGATATAATAAAAAGTATAGATGGTCAGAAAGTCGAGATTGCCTCGGAAGCAGTTGATATTATTAGAAACAGAGAAGTAGGCGATAAGGTTAATATTGAAGTTATAAGAGATAATGAGAGACGAGCCTTTACGATTGAAACTATTGAACTGCCCGAAAGCCCGGGCAAACCTTCTATCGGGATCTTAATCCGTACCAAAAATTTAGATTATGAATTTCCCATTCAGGTAAGTTATGATACCGGTAATATAGTGGGACCTTCTGCCGGCGGTATGTTCGCTTTAGAAATCTATAACCAGTTAGTGGAAGAAGATTTAACAGACGGAAAGCGAATAGCCGGTACAGGAACTATCAATTTAGAAGGTGAAATTGGCCAAATAGACGGCATAGTTCAAAAAATTATAGCAGCAGAGAGTGCAAAAGCAGAAATATTTATTGTGCCACAAGAAAACTATGAAAAGGCTAAAACTGTGGAGACAGATTTAAAATTGGTCCCAGTAGAAACCTTTGATGATGCAATTGAATTTTTAAAATCTCAAAATTTAGATAAAGCAGCCTAAAAATATTTAATCACCTTTTTAGTGAAGTCCAGATTAGCCTTTCTATAACTGGCGTTCTGGTATAAAAGGTTATAAACATTAGTTGCATAGATATCCAAACTAAGTGAATTTTTTAAAAGATTATCAGAATCAAAAGTTAAATTATTAAGATGATCAGAGGGATTAATAATAATGGGGAGGTTAGATTTTTTACTCATTTTTGATAATAGGTCTTTACCTTTTTGATTAAAGCCCAGGATTCTAATATAAGATGGCCCTTTATAATCATGATTATTTATGATATCTTTATTAATGTCGAATAATATATTTAGTAAAACCCTTTGAAATCTAGTTTTTGTATATGAGCGAGTATTTATGGAAGCCATCAACTGTTTATAATTACCGCTATTATTAGCGGCATTTTTGATGCGAACTGCTAAATCTTGATTTATATCATGTATTTTCGCAAGCTGTACAATATTTAATTTTCTTATTTTAGCAAGCAGGATTAGACCTAAATTTCCTTTTTTAATAGGTATTTTATTATCGGCTATTTCTTTTTTTAAAATTTTATAAGTGGTGGCAGGAATTTTTTCTTTTATACTATCTAATTCATTATCGTTGAGAGAATTTCTTATAGCTGTAGCACTTACATAGTGATCTGTTTTTTCTTCAGAATAATATTTTTGGCCGACCCTTTTTATTGTATCTACTTTCAAATTTAAATTTAATCTTTGTTTGGCTTTTAGGTATTCAATACCTAAAATATTATTGGAACCATTTAAGATCGCGAATATATTATGCTTTGACCAGTATTCACTATCATTTTTTAATTTTACTAAATCGAGTAAGGCATTTTTACGGGCGGCCGGGAAACCGGATCCTTCTTTTAAATAGTTTTTCAATCTTTGCTCATAATACTGATTATTTTCTAACAAAAGGGAAGCTATGTTTTTTAAGATATCGATATCACCATGTTCACTGCCAAATACTACGTTGTCAACCAAATTGGTTTGAGCCAGCAGCTGCATGGCTGATTGGGCGAAATATTCCGCACTGCGGATGCTAAAGCACAACGGCAGCTCTATTAAGAGATCTACACCATTTTCTAGTGCCATTTTGGTCCGATTCCATTTATCACAGACAGCCGGGGTGCCCCGTTGTGTAAAATGGCCGGACATTACCGCAATAATATAATCAGAGTTTGTAATTTCCCTTGCTTTATTGATATGATATTGATGTCCCTTGTGAAAGGGGTTGTATTCTACAATAATGCCTGTTACTTTCATTTTAACCACCTTTTGTTAAAATTTAATAGTTTCAATAATATATTATCAGAAAATATCCATAATAACAAAGTCTAATTTATATTAAATTTACATATAGAATTTCACACATTATTGTAATATAATACTAACTGAGGAGTGATATAAATGGATGTAATGAAGGAATTTAAAAACAAAGCGCGAGAAAGTAAAAAAACGATAGTTTTACCGGAAGGTTATGAACCTAGAATGATTAAGGCTCTTCCTAAAATAAAAGGAGAAAATCTTGCCGATATTATTTTGCTGGGGGAAGAAGATAAAATAAGAGAAATTGCCGAGCAAGAACAAGTTCAACTTCCCGATGTTCAAATTATTAATCCGGCAAAATCAGATCTGAAAGATGATTTTGCAGATGAATTTTATGAGTTGCGTAAACATAAAGGGATAAGTAGGGACGATGCTTTAGATAAAATAGTTAACCCTTTATACTTTGGTGTAATGTTAGTACATACTGAAAAAGCGGATGGGATGGTAGCTGGTTCTATTAATGCTACGGGAGATGTCTTAAGACCTGCTTTACAAATTGTAAAAACAAAAGAAAATATTTCGGTTGTTTCAGGCGCCATGATTATGGATGTGCCTGATACTGAATATGGCCATAAAGGAATATTTATTTTTTCCGATGTAGCCGTTAATCCGAACCCGGATGCAAAACAGTTAGCTGAAATTGCAGTTTCTTCTGCCGATACAGCTAGTCTATTACCCGGCCTGGATCCAGTAGTTGCAATGCTTTCCTTTTCAACTAAAGGTAGTGCTAAACATGAACTGGCCGATAAGGTCATTGAAGCTACCGGGCTGGCCCAAAAAATGGCACCCGAACTTCCGATCGATGGAGAAATGCAGGCTGACGCTGCATTAGTACCAGAAGTAGGGGAGCAAAAATCACCTGATAGTGATGTGGCCGGTCGAGCAAATGTTTTAGTATTTCCAGACCTACAGGCTGGAAATATTGGATATAAATTAGTGCAGAGATTAGCCAAGGCAAGTGCAATTGGGCCTATCTTACAGGGCATGGCTAAACCTGTCAATGATCTTTCCAGAGGTTGTTCAGTGGAAGATATTGTAAATGTAGTAGCAATTACTGCAGCACAAGCTCAAAATCTTTAAAAAAATTAAATCAATAGGGGGAATAAAACAATGAAAGTTTTAGTATTAAACAGTGGTAGTTCATCTATTAAATTTCAACTATTTAATATGGAAGAAGAGAGAGTTTTAGCTAAAGGACTTGTAGAAAGAATTGGAATCGAAGATTCAGCTATTGAATATGAAAACGACAATGGTCAGGAAGTAGAAAAAGATATCGATATTGCCAACCATAAAGAAGGAATTGAACATGTAATAGAAATTCTTTTAGATCCTGAAGTAGGAGTTTTAGAGGATATTGATGAAATTAATGCTGTCGGTCATAGAGTGGTCCACGGGGGAGAAAAATTTGCCCAGTCCACATTGATCACAGATGAAGTTATTGAAAAGATCGAAGAGGTTACTCCTTTGGCACCCTTACATAATCCTCACAATCTATCAGGGATTAAGGTTTGTAAAGAGTTGTTACCAGGTAAACCTCAGGTTGGTGTTTTTGATACTGCTTTCCATCAAACAATGCCGGAAGAAGCATATATCTATGCGATCCCTTATGAATATTATGAAGATTATGGAGTAAGACGTTATGGTTTCCATGGTACTTCTCATAAATATGTTTCAAATAGATGTGCAGAATTGATGGACAAAGATGCTGAAGATACAAAGATTATCACCTGTCACTTGGGTAATGGAGCATCAATCGCAGCCGTTGATGGAGGAGATTCTGTAGATACCAGTATGGGTATGACACCTTTAGAAGGATTAGTAATGGGCACCAGAAGTGGTGACATTGATCCCGCAATAATTCCTTTCTTAATGGAAAAAGAAGACCTTGACACAAAAGAGATAGATAATATCTTAAATAAAGAAAGCGGCTTATTAGGAGTTTCCGGTGTAAGTAATGACTCCCGTGATGTAAGACAAGCTGCTGATAATGGTAACCATAGAGCCGCCCTGGCCGATAAAGTATTTAACTATAGAGTACGTAAATATATTGGAGCCTATATGGCTGCTTTAAATGGTGTTGATGCAATTGTATTTACCGGTGGTATTGGTGAAAATGCTGGTGGGGTAAGAGAACACATTCTTGAGAAAATGGATAATCTAGGTATCGACTTAGATACTCAGGCGAATAAAGTTAGAGGAGAAGAGAAAGAGATTACAACACCTGAATCAGATATTAAGGTATTTGTAATTCCTACCAATGAAGAGTTAGTTATTGCGAGAGATACCAAAGAAATAGTAGAAAATCAATAAATTACTTGACAATGATTTATGAAATTTTATATAATTAACTCTGGTTAACATACAGAGGTGAAGAAAAGTGATTTTAGATCTTAGTGATTTAATGGAAGTAGGGAGTAAGAGGGAGTATGTAAAAGAACTTGATATTGATCATATAGACTTTCGGAATAAGGAAATTGAAATTGAAGGTCCTTTAAAAGTTAATTTAGATGTATTAAAAGCAGAAAATTCATTTGTATTAACCGGACAAATTGAAGGTAACTTGATCTTAGAGTGCAGCAGATGTCTCAAAGAATTTTCTTATCCAATCGAAGTTGAAATCAGCGATGAGTTATTTATTGAAGATATTGAGGATTTACACAATGTTAATGTTTTTCCAATCTTGGTAAGTGATATTATCTTAGAGATTCCAATCAAGCCCCTTCATGATGAAGACTGTAAAGGCCTTTGCTCAGTATGTGGGCAAGACTTAAATGAAGGTGAATGTGATTGTGAAGAAGAGATAGTTGACCCGAGGCTGGCTAAACTAAAAGATTTCAAACAAAAATAGAAGAAAGAATGGGAGGTGTTAGGATATGGCGGTTCCAAAGAAACGAACTTCTAAATCCAGAAAGAGAAAACGTCGCACTCACTGGAAATTAAAATCTCCAAATTTAGTAGAGTGTCCGGAATGTAATGAATTAATATTATCACACCGAGCATGTCCAAGCTGCGGATATTATAAAGGTGAAAAAGTAATTAACACTTAAGTCAAATCAAGGTAGGTCTAGCTAAAAAGGACCTGCCTTTTTTTATTATACATAAAAAAATTTAGTAATTAAGTAGGAATATTAATTTAAATATATAATATATAATTATAGTCCAGAAAGAAGGAGATGATGGTTTTGAAAATAGCAGTAGATGCGATGGGCGGTGACAAAGCTCCCGAAGAAATTATTAAGGGGGTTGTCAAAGCTGTAAATGAATTCAAAGATATTAAATGCATTTTAACCGGTAAAGAAAATAAGATAAACAGTATATTAGAACAATTAAATTATAATAAGGAATCTGTTGAAGTTGTTGATGCAAAACAAACTGTATCAATGGCAGATAAACCATCAAAGGTTCTCCGCAGAAAAAAAGATTCTTCTTTAGTAGTTGGGACTAACTTAGTAAAAGAAAATAAGGCAGATGCCTTGATCTCAGCCGGTAATACGGGGGCAGTCATGGCAGCTGGTATATTTAATATAGGCCGGGTTTCAGAAGTAAAAAGACCTCCTATAGCAACTGTATTTCCTTCTAAAATAGGGAAGACGGTTGTCTTAGATGCAGGGGCAAATGTTGACTCTAAACCTCAACATCTGATACAATTTGCAATAATGGGTCAAATATATGCAGAACAGGTATTGAATATAAATAATCCGAGAGTGGGGCTTTTAAGTATAGGTGAAGAAAAAGAAAAGGGTAACAAATTAAATGCTGAATCCTATGAATTAATGGAGGAAGAAGACAGAATAGATAACTTTATAGGGAATGTAGAAGGTAGAGATATTTTTAACGGAAGCTGTGATGTAATTGTTTGTGATGGTTTTGTAGGCAATATTGTTTTGAAAACCACGGAAGGTGTAGCTTCCTATGTATTTGATTTATTAAAAGATACCCTAACCAGTAACTTAAAGGCAAAAATTGGAGCCCTTCTTTTAAAAGATGAATTAAAAAAGATGAAAGATAAAGTTGACTATAGACAGTACGGAGGAGCCCCTTTATTGGGTCTTAACGGGCTTGTAATAATAAGCCATGGTAGTTCCGATGAAAAGGCAATATATGGGGCTATAAAGGTCGCTAGAGAAGCAGTTAAAAATAATGTGGTAGAAATAATTGAAAGTAAACTTGAAACTGAATAAATTAAACGGGAGTGAATAATGATGTATCTTGATACCAGAATATGTGATTTATTTGATATAAAACATCCAATTTTACAGGGGGGTATGGCCTGGGTAGCCACAGGAGAGCTGGCTGCTGCAGTATCTAAGGCCGGCGGCTTGGGTATTATTGGAGCTGGAAATGCTCCCAAAAATGTAATAAAAGAAGAAATTAAAAAAGTAAAAGATGTTACAGATAACAACTTTGCAGTTAATATTATGCTTTTATCTCCTTTTGTTGATGATATAGTAGATTTAGTAATTGAAGAAGAGGTGCCTGTAGTAACTACAGGAGCTGGTAATCCCGGTAAATATATAAAAAGGTTTAAAGCCAATAATATTAAAGTGGTGCCTGTTGTTTCTTCTGTCGCCCTTGCTAAAAGGCTAGTGAGATCAGGGGTTGATGCAGTCATAGCAGAAGGAATGGAAGCAGGCGGTCATATTGGTGATTTAACTACTATGACAATGATACCGCAACTTGTAGATGCAATTGATGTGCCTGTGATTGCAGCAGGTGGTATTGCCGATGGTAGGGGCTTAGCAGCCGTCTTATCTTTAGGAGCAGCCGGAGTACAGATGGGAACTAGATTCGTATGTGCCGAAGAATGTACAGCCCATGAAAAATATAAGAAAGCCATTATTTCTGCAAGAGATAGGGATGCAGTGGTAACCGGTCGTAGCACCGGTCATCCGGTCCGAAATTTAAAAAACAAATTAACCCGAAAAATAGATAATATGGAAAAAGAAGGTGTCGATAAAGAAACAATTGAAGAAATGGGTTCTGGTAAATTAAGAGAAGCAGTTCGGGAAGGTAACATAGATACTGGTAGTGTTATGGCAGGACAGATTGCTGGAATGATAGATGAGAGTAAGTCGGTCCAAGAAATTATAGATGATATTATAAACGAAACAATTGAAATTATAAATAAAAACAAAGATTATATAAGAGAATAATATTCTCTTTTCTGATATAAAATTTTGTGGTTAAATTAAAGGAGGTTGATAAGGGCAAAAACAGGTGGTCGTTGAGGTCTTTTTTTAAACAATTATCAAAGCAAGCAAGAAAGGTGGATATATAAATGAGAAGAGCAACTATAACAGGCTGGGGAAAATATTTACCCCCAAATGTTATGACTAATAAAGACTTAGAAAAGATAGTTGATACAACCGATGAATGGATCCAAAAGAGAACTGGTATCAAAAAAAGAAGAATAGCAGATGAAGATACTGCTACCTCTGATTTGGCTTTAGAAGCATCAAAAGCTGCCCTTGAAAAAGCTAATTTAGACCCTAAAGAGCTAGATTTAATAATTGTTTCAACAGTTACCCCGGATATGGCTTTTCCAGCCACAGCCTGTATAATTCAGGATAAAATAGGGGCAGAAAAGGCAGCTGCCTTTGATTTAGAAGCGGGTTGTTCAGGTTTTGTTTATGGTTTAAGTGTAGGAGCCCAGTTTATTGAAAGTGGACTATATGATAATGTATTAGTTATTGGAGCTGAAACACTCTCCAAAATTACGGACTGGGATGATAGAAATACCTGTGTCCTTTTTGGTGATGGAGCCGGAGCAGCTGTTTTACAACCCACAGAAAAAGGTGGTTTTCTTTCCTTTGATCTGGGTTCAGACGGTAGTGGTGCCGATGCCCTCTATATGGAAGCAGGTGGTTCCAAGAAACCGGCCAGCCTAGAAACCGTAAAAAACAGGCAGCATTATATCCGGATGGAAGGTAATCCGGTATTTAAGTTTGCTGTTAAAACTATGAAAAATGCTTCAAAAGATGTACTAAAAAAAGCAAACCTTACAACTGATGATATAGATTTATTGATTCCACATCAGGCTAACACCCGTATAATTAAATCGGCCCGTCGTAGGCTGAAATTAGATGAGGAAGAAGTATATGTTAATTTACCGGAAGTAGGTAATACTTCCAGTGCATCCGTTGCTATAGCACTGACTGAAGCAGTTGAAAAAGGTAAAATCCAAAACGGAGACCATGTTTTATTAGTTGCCTTTGGAGCAGGTCTCACCTGGGCAGCTGGCGTGTTAGAGTGGAATCAAAATATTTAAATAGGAGAGTGAGCTACAATGAGTGAGAATATAGCTTTTGTATTTCCTGGTCAGGGATCTCAGTATGTGGAAATGGGCAAAGATTTCTATGATAACTTTGCAGTGGCCAGAGAATACTTTGATAAAGCAAATCAGGTATTAGATATAGATTTAAAGAAATTATGTTTTGAAGGACCGGAAGCAGAGTTAACCGAAACTCAAAATACCCAACCTGCTATCTTTACGGTTAGTATGATAGCTTATGAAATATTAAAAGATAAGGGTGTTGAACCTTCCATGGTAGCGGGACATAGTTTAGGAGAATATGCTGCCCTTTGTGCTGCCGGGGTATTTGATTTTGAGACCGGTTTAAAGTTAGTAAGAAGAAGAGGGGAGTTAATGGCCTCAGCTGTTTCGGATGGTTCTAAGGGAACTATGGCAGCTATTATTGCGTTAGACCGCGAAAAAATTGAAGAGATATGTGAGGAAGTTGAGGGAGTTTGTGAACTGGCAAATATTAATTCCCCGATGCAGATTGTGATATCAGGTGAAGAAGAAGCTGTTCATGCAGCCATGCAAAAAGCTGATGAAGCAGGTGCAAAGAAGGTTGTAGAACTAAATGTCAGCTCAGCTTTTCACTCTCAGCTTATGGAACCTGCTAAAAATAAGCTTAAAGAATATATACAAAGTATGGAATTTAATGATCCCCGAGTTCCCGTTATTGCCAACAGTACAGCCGATTTTGTAAAAAACAAAGAGGAAATCGTGTCTGCCTTGGAAAAGCAGTTAACAAATCCAGTTAGGTGGGTAGAAAGCATGGAACTTATGGGTGAAAATGGTATAGAACGTGCTTTAGAAGTTGGACCAGGGAGAGTACTAAAGTCATTGATGAGAAGAATAGACCGATCTATTAAAACATACAATATACAGGATAATGCTAGTTTAGAAAAAGCAATGAAAAAAATATAAATCAGGAGGTAAATTTGTTATGAGTAATAGAGTTGTAATTACAGGACTGGGTGTTGTATCTTCACTTGGTATGGAGGTAGACGAGTTCTGGAATAATATTATAAATGGTAAGTCTGGTATTTCTAAAATTGAAGGTTTTGACCCGGAAGGATATTCTAGTCAGATTGCATCGGAAATAAAGGATTTTGATCCCGGTGATTATATCGACCGGAAAGACGCCAAAAGAATGGCAAAATTTACCCAATATGCAGTTTATGCAGCCATGAAAGCATTGGAAAATGCCGGGTTAGAAGTTACTGATGATATTGCCAATGATACCGGTGTCATAATTGGTTCAGGTATTGGTGGTATTGAAGTATTTGAAAAACAGATGGAAAGATTAGTAAAAAGAGGGCCCCGTAGAATCAGTCCTTTCTTTATTCCCATGATGATCTCAAACATGGCAGCCGGACAGGTGGCAATTTATGCAAATGCCAAGGGTCCGAACAGCAATGAGGTAACTGCCTGTGCGTCTGGTACCCATTCGATAGGTGAATCTATGGAGATTATCAAAAGAGGGGATGCCAAGGTGATGATTTCCGGTGGAGCTGAAGCTTCTATTACACCTTCAGCAGTAGCTGGTTTCAGTAATATGAAGGCCCTTTCTACCCGTAATGATGAACCAACCAAAGCCAGTCGTCCTTTTGATAAAGAAAGAGATGGTTTTGTAATAGGTGAAGGGAGCGGAATATTAGTTCTGGAAGATTATGAATTTGCTAAAAAACGGGGAGCTAATATTATAGCTGAAATAAGCGGCTATGGAATGTCTGCTGATGCCTATCATATGACCCAACCTGCTCCCGGGGGAGAAGGAGCTTATAGGGCGATGGAAATGGCTGTGAATAAGGCTAATGTAGAATATGAAGATATTGGATACATTAATGCCCATGGTACTTCCACACCCTTTAATGATAAACTTGAAACTCAGGCTATCAAAGATTTATTTAAAGAACAGGCCCAAAACCTCGCTGTCAGTTCGACAAAATCAATGACAGGTCATTTATTAGGAGCTGCGGGAGGAATAGAAGCAATTGCATCCGCTTTAGCCATAAAGAATGATATATTACCTCCAACAGTTAACTATGAAAATGAAGATCCAGAATGTGACTTAGACTATGTTCCCAATGAAGCCAGAGAAGTCAATGATCTAAAAGCGGTCTTATCTAATTCATTTGGTTTTGGTGGACAAAATGCATGTATAGTATTGAATAAAATAAACGAATAATCTAAACATAAAAAAAAATAAGGTACGGGTTTTTTGACCCGTACCTTATTAAATATTTTGATAAATATTTATTTTAGAATTCTTCCCAGTTAATTACTTCATCTAGTTCTTTTTTATCGGGATGAGGATTTTCTGCGGGATAACCAACCGTTACCATCGAAATTAACTTATATTTTTCTGGTACATTTAAAAGTTTTTTAACTTCTTGGGTATATGGTTTACCATAACTTCCAATCCAGCAAGTACCGAGACCAAGTTCTTTCGCTGCTAGTAAGATATAAGTAGTTGCGTTAGACCCATCTTCAAGATGGTGTTTTACATCTTCTGCAAAAACCGCTATACAGGCGGGAAATTCCTTGCCCTGATCGATAAAATTTTCGAGAGTTTCTATCTTATCTTCTTCTGTCACGACAACAAACTGCCAGGGTTGAACATTGTTTGCAGTAGGTGCATAACGGGCAGTTTCAACTATTTTTTCTAATTTATTCTTTTCAACTTTTTGATCTTTAAATTCTCTAATTGCTCTTCTAGATTTTAATAATTTAATACCTTCCAAAATAATATCCCCCTCTTTTTTTGTTATGTACTTTGAACCATATCCATTATATTAGATAATCTTTGTGAATACATTAGAAAATATAACGAAAAATGTTACATAAAATTGTTTATATTTACAAAAGGAAAAAGAGGAATATAGTGAGAATTAATATATAGGGGTAATATTTGAAATAATTACCATAATAATCTTTTAAACTATTAATAGGAGGTGAGGAGAGAGTATAAATTAATATCATATTAAATACAGATTAATATCATATCTTATTTTTAAAGGAGGAATAATTAATGGAATCACGAGAAGAACAAGCTGTAAGGGATGTTAGTAAGCTTCCCAGATCGCAAGCGATCTTTCTTGGTTTACAGCACGCATTAGCAATGTTCGGAGCTACCATTTTAGTACCAATCTTAACAGGCTTACATGTAAGTGTAGCCTTATTTACTGCAGGTGTTGGTACCTGGCTATTTCACTTCATTACAAAGAAAAAGGTGCCTGCCTATCTAGGTTCTTCATTTGCATTCATTGCACCTATATCATTAGTTATTGAACAGCACGGTGGCATTCCCGCCGCTCAGGGTGGTATTATAGCTGCTGGTCTTATTTATGCTGTTGTTGCATTTATCATTTATAAAGTAGGACCTAGTTTAATTAAGAAGATATTCCCACCAGTTGTTACTGGTCCAGTTATTATACTAATCGGTACTATCTTAGCTCCAACTGCAATTGATATGTCAACCGGTAGTACACTTAATGTTGTTGTCGCTATTGCAGCTTTAGCTGGTGCAGTAATTGCTGCTATCTTTGCCAAAGGATTCTTTAAACTTGTTCCTATTATTGTTGGTTTGGTAACTGGTTATATCGTAGCGGTAATTGTAGGAATGGTAGACTTTTCACCAGTTGTGAATAATGCTTGGATTGGTCTACCTGATTTTACAGTCCCGGCTATTAATATTACAGCCATTACCATTATAGCTCCCGTTGCAATAGTATCAATGGTTGAGCACGTTGGAGATATCTTAGCTATTAGTGAAACCATTGGTAAGGGAAGAGAACTAGTTACCGATCCTGGTATTCATAGAACCATGCTTGGTGATGGTATGGCAACCGCACTTGCTGGTATATTCGGCGGACCACCAAACACCACCTATGGTGAAAACACTGGTGTACTAGCTATTACTAAGGTATATGACCCAGTTGTTATGAGAATTGGTGCTACCTTTGCAATCGCTATGGCTATTGTTCCTAAGTTCGGGGGACTAATTGAAACTATTCCTAATCCTGTTATTGGTGGTATTTCATTCCTCCTATATGGAATGATTGCTACTATCGGTATTAGGACCTTAGTTGAAAGCCAAACCGACCTTAAGATTTCAAGAAACTTAGTAATCGTTGCAACAGTTATTGTCTTGGGTCTTGGTGGCGCTACACTTCAACTTGGAAGAGTAGAATTTTCTAGTTTAGCACTTGCAGCTCTTGCCGGTGTTGTCTTGAACCTAATTCTTCCTGGTGGAGAAGAAGAATTTGCTCAAACGTAAAAACAAATTAAATATCATAAAGATATAATAGTTAAGTTAATAATAAACTTATAATAATTAACAATAAAGGCAACCTTCTGGGTTGCCTTTTTTTATTCAATACTTACAAACAACAAAATAATTAAGAAAAAAATGTTGTGAGTTCTTCCATATTGAGTTTATCTGTGTTATAATGCTATATGTATTATTCACAAATAAACTTTCTCAGGATGGTGAAATTGATGAAAGAGTTAATTGGAATAACTATGGCAGATGCTTTGAACCTAGAAAAGATGAAAGAAGTCGAGGTTTTAGCTGGTGAAAAAGGTTTAGACCGTCATATTACCAAAGTAAATATTATGGAAGTTCCCGATATTGTAGACTGGGTTAAAGAGGGGGAACTTTTATTTACCACCCTTTATTCCATTAAAGATGATGAAAAAGCTTTAAAAAACCTCGTTCCTAATTTAGCCAAGAAGAATTTAGCCGGCCTGGGTATTAAACCGGGAAGGTATATCAATGAAATACCTTCATTTATGGTTGAGCAGGCTGAGCTGCATAACTTTCCTTTACTTAAAATTCCTTATGATTTTTCCTTTTCAGAATTTATCAACCCTATTCTAAGTGAAATTCTTAATGTTCAGACCAGATTTTTAGAAAAAACTTTAAATATTCATGAAGTACTTACCAATACTGTACTATATGAAAATGGACTGGATAGATTGTCTACAGTTTTAGTAGATATGATTAAAAATCCAGTTTTAATCACAGATTCTAATGTGACGATGATGTCCTATTCCATACCGGATGAATACAGTGGTGAGATTACAAAAGAGGATCTTATGGAAACGGTTGCTATCAATGGTAAAAGAGAAACTGAAGAAGAGATCTACGGTTACCGCTGTAAGAAAAAACAGGTAAATTTAAATGGGAAAGAATTGGACTTAATAAAAATACCCATAATTACTCCCAATAGTCATTTTGGTTATTTATTTGCCTGGGAATATGGTAAAAGCGCTAATAAGTTAGATCTATCCACCCTTAAGTGGGCAAGTACTATTGCTGCCCTAGATATTTTAAATACCCGTTCTCTGACTAATGTTGAGTTAAAATATAAGAATGAATTAATCTATGATATTTTAAAAGGTAAACTCAATAATAAACAAACTATTGTCAATCGCGGTCAGAATATGGGCATGCAATTGGATAAAGGTTTCTCAGTTGTAGTTTTTGAATTAAAAGATCTCATCAATAAAAAGTTTACAAATAAGGGCCTTTTAAATGAAAATTTACAAAAGGCGTACTTAGAATCTGCTAAAAGAATAGTTGATGAAGATATCATTATGGGAGATTTGGGCACTTACTTAATCACTCTTTATCCAGATCAAGAAAAAGATAAAGAAGCTATAGAAGAGTTTGCTCAGAAAGTATTAAATGTTATAGATAAAGAAGATAGAGAGTTAGTAACAGTGGGAGTAGGTAATCATAAAAATGATATTATTAACCTCTATGAAAGTTACTCTCAGGCCAAAAGAACTATCAATGTGGCAAGTAAACTAAATAAAGAAGATCAGGTATTCTTCTTTGATGACTTAGGTGTATATAAGTTACTTTACAAAATCGATAAAGAAGAAAAAAATAGTTTCTTAGAAAATTCCATAATACCATTATTAAAGTACGATAAGGCCCATAATACAGAGCTATTAAAGACACTAAAAGCCTATTTTGAGGAGAATGGAAATCTGACCAATGTGGCCAAAAAAATATATATACACTATAATACAGTCCATTACAGATTAAAAAGGATCGAAAAGATAACAGGCCTTAGTTTAGAGAATCCAGATGACAAATTAAACCTTGAAATTGCTTTAAAAATGCTGAACTTTACAGATATTCTGGGTGGGGAAAATGCATGATTATGTGATTGAAGGAAATCTGGTAGATGAAAATTATGGCTTAACAGGCCGGATAATAAGTAAATTTGACCATGTAATAAATATTAAAACCGATGAGCACAAAGGCTTTGCAGTAACTGATAGTAAGGTCGTCCTGGCCCCCTACCATGTAAGTATACCAGATTATATTTTCAGAAAAATAATAGGTAAAGTCAAAAAAAACACTAAAATACAGATAAACAGTCATGAAATAGTATATAATAAAAGAAAATTCACTTATGAAAAAAAGCATATTTTTAAAGGGGAAATAAAGGATTGTTCTGTTATAAAAAGAGGAGAGTTAATAGATTGGACTGAGAAAGTTATAAAAGATACGGTTGGATTAGGAAGTTTAGACCAAACCATTTTAAAGTATCAAAAAATTATTAATAATTTAGATGGTCATGATTTAACAGTTTTACAACATGAATTTTACAAAAAATTAAAAAATATAATAGAAGGAAAAACCTCTATCAATGAGTTAATCGGATTGGGTATTGGGCTAACGCCCACTGGTGATGATTTCATAGTAGGTTATTTATCAGCGGTAGAAGCTAATTTAATAGAAGATAAACTAAATATAGTTAATCAAATAAGTGTTGGTGAGATCTTTGATAAAACTACCAGGGTAAGTGCCCTACATTTAAAGGGAGCCCTAAACCACAAGTATAATGAAAAATTAGTTGATATCTACAAAAATTTAAAACAAGGTAGAGAACAATATATTAAATATGCCAAAAAGCTAATAAAGGTTGGTAATAGTTCCGGTTTAGATATGCTAACCGGCATTTATTGGGGTCTAATTATGTAAAATTACAACAAAAATATAAAAATATTGTTAAAAAATAACAAAGGTAAATGGTTCTAAATTATTGAAATTATTATATTGGAAAAAGAGAAAATTACCATAAATATATCAAGGGAGGGACACAGTTGAAAGATAAAATTCAAGAACTAAAGGAAAAAAGAGAAAAGATTGCTAAAGGTGGCGGTGAAAAAAGAATTGAAAAGCAGCACAATAAAGGTAAATTAACCGCCCGTGAAAGAATTGATAAGTTATTTGATGAGGGCAGTTTTCAAGAAATAGGGATGTTTGTAGAACATCACTCACAAGACTTAGGTATGGATGAAAAAGAGATTCCGGCCGATGGTGTAATCACCGGCCAAGGAACTATTGATGGTAGATCAGTTTATGTTTACGCCCAGGACTTTACCACCATGGGTGGATCGTTGGGCGAGATGCATGCTAAAAAGATCTGTAAAGTTATGGATTTAGCCAAAAAATCAGGTTCTCCATTTATTGCCCTTCTAGACTCTGGTGGAGCAAGAATTCAGGAAGGTGTTAATTCACTGAAAGGTTATGGAGAAATCTTTAAAAGAAATACCGAAAATTCCGGCGTAATTCCTCAAATATCAGTAATATTAGGCCCCTGTGCCGGTGGAGCCGTATATTCTCCCGCTATTACTGACTTTGTCTTCATGGTCGACCATACTTCTAAGATGTTCATTACCGGACCTCAGGTTGTTAAATCTGTTACCGGTGAAGAAGTAAGTGCCGAAGAATTAGGGGGAGGTTCAACCCATAATGAAGTAAGTGGGGTGGCTCACTTCCTGGCAGATAATGAAGAACACAGTTTTGAACAAATTAGAAGATTAATTTCTTTTATCCCCAATAACAATTTAGAAGGTGCTCCCGTTGTGGAAACCGATGATTCTCCGGAAAGAGTGGAAGAAGAATTAAAAGATATCGTACCTATTAATCCAAATAAAGCATATGATATTAGAAATGTAATAGAACTAATTGTAGATGATCAGGATTTCTTTGAAGTTCATAAGTACTACGCTAAAAATATTGTAGTCGGTTTTGCCCGTTTAAACGGACGTTCTGTTGGTATTATCGCCAACCAACCAAGTTTTAAAGCGGGAACTTTAGATATAGATTCCTCTGACAAAGCGGCCAGGTTTATCAGATTCTGTGATTCATTTAATATCCCGATTTTATCATTTACCGATGTGCCTGGTTACTTACCTGGTGTTGAACAGGAATACGGTGGAGTAATCAGACACGGAGCAAAATTACTATATGCTTATTCAGAAGCCACCGTACCTATGATTAATGTTATCTTAAGAAAGGCCTACGGTGGAGCCTATATAGCCATGAGCAGTAGACATCTTGGTGCTGACTATGTATTCGCATGGCCAAATGCTGAAATCGCTGTTATGGGTCCACAGGGTGCTGCTAATATCATCTTCCGAAAAGAAATTAAAAATGCTGAAAACCCAGAAGAAAAAAGACAGGAAAAGATTGAAGAATACCGAGAAAGTTTTGCAAATCCCTATCGGGCAGCAGCTGAAGGTTATGTAGATGATGTAATAGATCCCCGTAATACCAGACCAAGAATTATCATGGCCTTAGAATCAGTAATAGGTAAAAGAGAAAGTCAGCCCAACAAAAAACACGGTAATATACCTTTATAGAATATAAAAAGGAGGCATTAATGTGAATCCTCTCGAGCTTTTAAGAGACCCCAGTTTAGTGCAATCGATGACCTTAAGTGAAAAGTTAATTTCGGGTCTACAGGTGGCTATATTAGGAATGGTAATAGTATTTTTTATACTATTTCTGTTAATGGTTGTCTTGAAGATACTTAAGAAGATCTTTTATTCAGAAAAGATGGACTTTAAAGAAGATTCAACCCAAATACAACCGAAAGTCCCTGATGTAGAACTTGAGTTAGATCATAAAGAAGAAAAAGTAGCAGCTATTATGGCTGCCATAATGAGTCTTGAAGGTACAGGTGGAAAAAGCAAATTTAGAATAAGAAAGATTACAAGAGTTAAAGACGATGTGCCGATTTGGGGCCGAGTAGCCCGCGGCGGCGGAATATCAGAAAATAATAAAGGAGAGTTATTATGACTAGAAAATTTAAAGTAAAAGTTAATGATGAATTATATGAAGTTGAAGTAGAAGAAGTCCAAAGTGAAGGTCAGACTGTAAGTACCCCAGAAACTCAAACTACTAAATCAGCTCCACAACCAAAAACTAGTTCATCTGAAACCAAAAAGCAGAAACCAAAAACTACTTCTAAAGCTAAGAAGAAACCCAGAAAATCTGCCAGTCCGAGTGTAGGTAGTGGGACAGTAGAAGCTCCCATGACTGGTACAGTCTTGGAAGTTAAAGTGAATGAAGGCGACGAAGTAGCAAATGGAGACTTACTTTTGGTACTTGAAGCTATGAAGATGGAAAATGAAGTATATGCACCAGCTTCTGGTAAGGTAACAGAGGTCAATGTAAGCGAAAATCAAAAAGTAGAAGCGGGCGAAGTATTAGTAGTTATAGAATAAGTCATAATATGTTAGGAGGTAAGAAAATTGGTACAGGTTTTTATAGAATTTTTTAAAGGAACCGGGTTAATGGCTCTGGATATACCTCAGATAATTATGATCATAATATCCTTAACCCTTTTATACCTTGGTATCGTAAAAAAATATGAACCCTTATTATTGGTACCGATAGCTTTTGGTATGCTTTTAGTGAATTTACCGTTAACCAATTTGATGATTCATGCGGCAGACGGTAAACCGGCGGGACTATTTAGATATTTCTATATCGGAAATGCACTGGGCGTATTTCCACCCTTGATCTTTATGGGGATCGGTGCGATGACGGATTTTGGACCTTTAATAGCTAACCCCAAAAGCCTATTATTGGGTGCAGCCGCTCAGTTTGGTATTTTCATAACATTTTTAGGCGCCATTCTATTAGGGTTTACTGGACAACAGGCCGCACCGATTGGCATAATCGGCGGGGCTGATGGACCAACCGCAATTTATTTATCCGGGCAGTTAGCTCCCGAATATTTGGGTGCAATTGCAATTGCGGCCTATTCATATATGGCTTTAGTGCCGGTTATTCAACCACCGATAATAAAAGCATTAACCAGCAAAAAAGAAAGAAAAATAAAGATGCAGCAGTTAAGACCAGTTTCCAAAACAGAAAAAATATTATTCCCGATCCTGGTCACAATAGTAGTATTACTTTTACTACCAGATGCTGCTCCTTTAATTGGAATGTTGATGCTTGGTAATCTATTTAAAGAAAGCGGAGTTGTAGATCGCTTAAGTGAAACCGCACAAAATTCATTAATAAATATAGTAACAATATTATTGGGAGTTGCCGTTGGTGCAAGTGCTTCAGCCGATAAATTTTTACAGGTAGACACAATCCAAATTTTAATTCTTGGAGTTGTAGCATTTTCCATAGGAACTACCACGGGAGTTATATTGGGTAAATTAATGAATAATTTCTCCTCCGATAAGATTAATCCTATGATCGGAGCTGCCGGTGTATCAGCTGTTCCGATGGCAGCTCGTGTAGTACAAAAGGAAGGTCAAAAAGCAGATTCATCTAACTTCCTTTTAATGCATGCCATGGGTCCTAATGTAGCAGGAGTTATCGGTTCTGCCGTAGCTGCCGGTGTAATGATGTCAATCTTTGCTTAAGATAATATACAAAATATATGCTAAATATTTATGTAATATTACAAAGGATTTTGTGATAGATATCAAGAAATTTGTTAAATAGTGCTAAAAAACGAAGAACCCATAAATTTTTTGAGCAGGCAGAGAGGGGTGGTATTGGATAAGAGAGTTTTAAAGGTCTCACCCGTAACTTTGATTAAAAACAAACAAACCTAAACTTACAAAATAAAAATTTCAAGGAGGAATTAATAATGTATAAGGAAAGTCCAGTTGAAGTATCTCAGGAAGAAATTACTTTTAAGGTAGAGGAGTTAGAACCATTTTTAAGTGCACCTCAATTAGACATGGCCACACCAAAGCCCTGTAAAATTGAATTAAAAGACGGTTCAACCATGTTGATTAGAGAAGTAAAAGATGAAGAAATTCCAATGTTATTAGACTATGTAAAGAAATTCATGGAAAAAGGTGCAAAAGACTTTTATGATATCGTAGGTGCGAGAATTTATGCCGAGCTATTAGGATATTTAAGAAAACGTCTAAAAGATCCTTATCTCTTTGTAGGAGCTATTGACGGTGAAGTTGTAGGTTTTGCTAACGGCCGTGTTAGAGATGAAGATGTGAACATTTCACTCCACACCATGGCCTTCAAAAGAGGTTTAAGAATTGGTGCTACACTTTATTATAGAAAAATGGTATATGCTCTTGAAGAACAAGGTAATAAAGAAATGTGGTCAACTTTTGAAAGCTATAATGGCTTCAAACGTTGGGGAGTAGGTATGGCTCAACCTTCTTATCCATTCCCAGAATACCAACATGAATTAGGTGGAGCAAGAGTATTCTATGTTGATCAACAGTACTGGCATGCTGCCGTTAAAGACTATGTAAAACAAATAGTAGGTAATGACCTATCATTCGATGTTTCAGATGAACTTCTCGAGAAAAATGAAAACTTAGTTATGCCAGAAGGAATTAACATCTAAACAGAATAAGGAATAACTTGTAAAAAAATCCCCACTCTGAGAGTATATTTTGGGGTGGGGATTCTTTAAAAAGGAGTTGTTAATATATGGCTAAAAAAGCTTTAGTTAAAGAAGGTACCTATTTTGACTCTGTTACTTTGATGTCAATTTCAAAAGATATTAAAGATTTGGATGGAGTTAATGAGGCTACTATTGTAATGGGTACTGACGCTAACAAAGAAATACTAAATACAGCTGGTCTATTAGTACCAGAAGCAGAAGCTGCCAAGCCTAACGATCTGGTAATTGTAATAGATGGTGAAGAAGAAGTACTGGATAAAGCAATTGAAAAAACAAATGAAAGGCTAGCAGAACAAAAAGCTTCCTCTGATGAAGAAGAGGAATATAATCCTGGTTCTTTGGATGGAGCTTTAGATGCACAACCAGATTCTAACTTAGTAATCATATCAGTACCGGGAGAATATGCAGCCCGTGAAGCCAGAAAGGCTTTAAAAAGAGGTCTGCATGTCATGCTGTTTAGTGATAATGTACCGGTGGAAGATGAAATCGAACTCAAAAAAATGGCAACCGAAAAGAACCTTCTTTTAATGGGTCCGGACTGTGGTACCTCCATTATAAATGGAGCACCCTTAGCATTTGCTAATGTTGTCAGCAGAGGGCCTGTCGGTATTGTAGCCGCCTCTGGTACAGGTGCCCAGGCTGTTTCTTCACTTGTTGACAGACAGGGAGTTGGACTCACCCAGGTAATTGGAACTGGTGGACGCGACCTTAAATCAAAGGTTAAAGGTATTGAAATGATCAAGGATATGAAAGCTTTAGATAGAGATGAAAATACAGAAGTAATTGTATTAGTTTCTAAACCACCGGCTAAAGAAGTATCTGAAAAGATCATGGATGAAGTTAAGAAGCTTTCCAAACCTGTAATTGTAAACTTCTTAGGCGGAGATCCCGCAGTTGTAGAAGGAACCGATGCTATGTGGGCAGACACTTTAGAAGATGCTGCCCTGAAAGCAGCCGCCTTTATCAAAGGTGAAGAAGAAGTTTCAGCTGCCGGTTTAACTGAAGAAGAAGTTGCAGAGATTGCAGCAGAAGAAACTGCTAAAATGAGTGACGAACAGAAATATCTAAGAGGTCTTTATACAGGTGGTACTTTATGTAGTGAAGCCGTTATTCTCTTAACTGAAAAATACGGAGATATGTACTCTAATATACCATTAAAAGATGAATTAGCCTTAAAAGAGGACCTTAAGAGTATTGAAAATACAGTTATTGACCTTGGGGAAGATGAGTTTACGAGAGGTAAACCTCATCCGATGATTGAACCTTCCTTAAGAAACGATAGATTGGTAAAAGAAGCTGAAGATAAAGAGATTGCTGTTGTACTTCTCGATGTTGTTTTAGGTTATGGTTCACACATGGACCCGGCGGGAGAAGTTGCAAAGGCAATTAAAGAAGCAAAAGAAAAGGTCGCTGAACGCAGCGGTTATCTATCAGTTATCGCTTCTGTATGCGGTACTGAAAAAGATCCTCAAAATCTTCAGGCACAGGAAGAAAAATTACGTCAGGTTGGAGCTAAAGTACTCCCCACAAATGTTCAGGCTGTGCGCGTAGTAAGTAAAATTTTAAGTGATCTAAATTAAGGGGGAGAGATAATATGACTAAGAAACTAGAAGATCTATTTAAAGAAGATTTAAAAGTAATAAATATTGGTCTAGAATCTTTTGCCGAAAACTTAAAAGATGAAGGATATGATGCAGTCCAGGTCGATTGGAGACCACCCGCAGGTGGAGACAAAGAAATGGCTGCCTTATTAGATGAAATAGAAAAATTAAGTGATAAGATCGAGAAAGCTAATCAAGAAGCTGTGGAAAGAATACAAAAGAGTGAACCAGTGGTGGTAGATGTTCAGACCGCCAGAGATGTTCTACCTAATTTCGAAGATAAAATGATTCTTCATGCTGCTCCTCCCGAAAAATGGGAAGACATGTCCGGACCGATGCAGGGTGCTGCAATTGGGGCCTGTATCTATGAAGGCTGGGCAGACGATGAAGAATCTGCCAGAACGATGCTGGATGCGGGAGAAGTAACATTTGATCCGGCTCACCATCATAATGCTGTAGGACCTATGACAGGTATTGTATCACCATCGATGCCGGTCTGGGTTGTTGAAAATAAGACCTATGGTAATACAGCTTATACAACCTTAAATGAAGGTCTTGGCAAAGTTTTAAGATTTGGTGCAAATGGACCAGAAGTAATCGAAAAGTTAAAATGGATGGAAAAAACATTAGGTCCTGCTTTAGGTGAAGCATTACGTCAAACTGAAGAAGGTATTAACTTAAAGAATATCACTTCCCAGGCTTTACACATGGGAGATGAAGTTCATAATAGAAATAAAGCGGCCACTTCTTTATTTATCAGAGAAATTACACCTTACCTCTTACAAACCAGTTATGATAATGATACAATAAAAGAAATAATTAAATTTATGGGTGGCAACGAACACTTCTATCTCAACTTATCCATGCCTGCTTCCAAAGCGACCATGGATGCTGCTCACGGAATTGAATACAGTACAGTACTCACCGCAATGGCTAGAAATGGTGTTCACTTCGGCATCAGAGTAAGCGGCTTAGGTGATGAATGGTTCGTAGGGGAAGCTCAAAAAGTTGACGGACTTTACTTCCCGGGTTATACTGAAGAAGATGCCTGCCGTGACTTAGGTGACAGTACAATTTCCGAAACTGCTGCGGTTGGTGGTTTTGCAATGGCTGCTGCCCCAGCTATAGTAGGATTTGTGGGAGGTACTGTTTCCGATTCAATTAGATTTACAAAAGATATGTATGAAATTACAATCGATGAAAATGAAAACTTCACAATTCCACCTCTTAACTTTAGAGGTACACCGACTGGTATTGATTTACTCAAGATAATTGAAACTGGTATTTTACCAGCAATTAATACCGGTATTGCTCATAAAGAACCCGGAATTGGACAGATTGGAGCAGGCTTAGTAGATCCTCCCGAAGCGTGCTTTAGAAAGGCAATTAGGGCTTTTGCCCAAAAATATACTAAATAAAAAGGAGAGATTTTAATGAAATTATATGATTTAACTCAAAAGATAGGTGTTTCTACCCCACCATGGCCTACTTATGAACCTCTGGAACTGAAATATTTCAAGCGTCTTTCAACTGAAAGAGTAAATGGTCAGATTATTAAAACTAGTAATCACATAGGTACTCACTTAGATGGTGAAAGACACTTCTGGACAGCTGGTAGAGACATGGCTAGTATTCCTCTCGAAGATCTATTTGGAGACGGAGTTATCGTTGATTTAAGCGATGCAGTAGAAGACTATGATATCTATACATCAGAAATGATTGAAGAAAGAGTAGACGTAAAAGAGGGCGACATCCTCATTATCAATACTGGTTACCACAAATATGGATGGGACCAGCCAGAAGCTGATGAAGAAAGATACTTCATGAAACATCCTGGTCCAAATATGGAATTTGCTTATTGGGCCATGGAGAAAAAGCTAAAATGGATCGGTGTTGACTGTGGTTCTGCTGATCACCCAATGAATACAGTTTGTAAAAAGTTAAGACCTGATCTTGCAAAAGAAGCAGAAGAACACCTGGGCGCACCATTAGATGAAGTATTTTCACACCCAGAAAGCAGACAGCTAATGCACACTAAGTTATTCCCAGAAGGAATTATCCACGCAGAAAATATTGGCGGCGAAATCGATAAGCTGCTCAACAAGAGATGTAAAATCGGATTCTTCCCCTGGAAAGGTGTTGACTTAGAGTCCAGTATTGGACGAGCTGTTGCTTTTGTAGAAGAAGAGTAAATATAAATAATAGGATGGAATCCTGCTTACCGCAGGGTTCCTTTCTTTACTTTTAAATAAATACAATATATGGAGGTATATTAATGAAATTAACTATCGCATTAGGTGGAAATGCAATATTACAACCAGGCCAGGACGGAACTGCTGAAGAGCAGTTTACCAATGTTTTATCTACAAGTGAACAAATCGGTCAACTGGTAAATGATGGACACGAAGTAGTTATAACACATGGTAATGGCCCCCAAGTAGGTAATATCTTAATTCAACAGGATAAAGCAAGAGAATCTGTCCCAGCGATGCCTCTTGATGTTTGTGGTTCACAGACACAAGGTTTTATTGGCTATATGTTACAGAACAGCTTGCATAATGTTTTTGCTGAATTAGGTTTAGATCGCAATGTAGCAACAGTTGTTACTCAGGTATTAGTTGATAAAGAAGATAGTGCTTTTGATAATCCTACAAAACCGGTAGGACCATTTTATGATAAAGAACATGCTGATCAGATGATGGAAGAAAAAGGCGAAAATTGGATAGAAGATAGTGGCAGAGGCTGGAGGAAAGTTGTACCTTCCCCTATCCCAGAAAAAATTATAGAAGCTCCCGTAATTAACGATCTAGTAAGAAATGGAGAAATAGTAATTGCCTCTGGAGGTGGCGGAATTCCAGTTGTAGAAGAAGACAATAAAATTCATGGTGTAGAAGCAGTAATCGATAAAGATAGGGCCGGCTGTCTTTTAGCCGAAGAAATAGATTCTGACATTTTCTTGGTATTAACTGATGTTTCTAACGCATATATTAATTATGGCGAAGAAGATGAAGAAGCTATTGGAGAAATTAGTGTTGAAGATATGGAAGAGCATATTGAGAAAGGTCATTTTGGCGAAGGTAGTATGAAGCCAAAAGTACAGGCTGCTGTAGACTTCGTTGAAAACGGTGGAGACATGGCCATCATAACTTCTATAGAAAAGGTAATAGAAGCTGTGCACGGTGATGCAGGTACAAGAATTACCAAATAGTTTGAGATAACGATGGAGGTGAACTATATTAATGATGCTTAGTAAATTTGAGTATTTCAAGCCTAATAGCTTGGAAGAAGTATTTGAATTATTGGACACACAAGAAGGCGAATACGCCTTATTAGCCGGCGGAACAGACTTATTTGTAGACATGAAACATAAAACTAGAAAACCTGATTATATTATTGATGTTAAAGGTATTGATGAGTTTAATAAAATTGAAGATAGAGATGATGAAGTGTTTATAGGCGGAACCATAACCTGTAATGAAATTATTGACAGTGAACTGATGAATGAAAACTTCAAAGTACTAGTAGATGCTGCTTCCGAAGTAGCCGCTCATCAGGTTCGTAATAGAGCAACAGTTGTAGGAAACTTATGTACCACTTCACCCGGTGCTGATATGTTCCCACCTTTATTAGTTCTTAACACAAAAGTTATAGTGGAAAGTAAAGAGGGGAGCAGAGAGATTCCTTTAGATCAATTTGCGACCGGAGTAAAACAAAATGCTTTACAAGATAAAGAAGTTGTGAAAGGCCTATTAGTAAAGAAACATGCTGCAGATGGAAGAGGAGCCTATATTAAGAAAAGAAGGACAAAAGGTCCGGACTTAAGTGCTGTAGGTGTAGCAGGATTTTTATCAGAAGAAGAAGGTTATCTTGCTTTTGCACTAGGTGCAGTTGCTCCAACTCCAATCTATCTCGATGTTAGTGATACATTCTTTAGTGATGGTTCTTTTGAAGAAAAACAGGATAAAATATTAGATACTATTTTAGAAAATATTAATCCTATCGATGATGTAAGAAGTACAAAAGAGTATAGAAAGAAGATGTCTCAAGTATATGCCAGAAGAATTCTTTCCAGATTATGGGAAGCAGGTGATAAATAATGAAAACCATTAATTTAACAGTTAACGGTAGAAATTTTGAATTAGAAGTACAGGACAATGAAATACTTCTCGATACCTTAAGAAAGCAGCTTAACTTCACTGGTGCAAAAGAAGGCTGTGGAGAAGGCGAATGTGGTGCTTGTACCGTCATTATGGACGGAGAAGCAGTAACAAGCTGTCTCATTTTGTCGGTAGAAGCAGACGGATCTGAAATAGAAACAATTGAAGGACAATCAATAGGTGAAGACATTAGTGATATCCAGGAAGCATTTATCGAAGAAAATGCTATCCAATGTGGTTTTTGTACTCCTGGTATGGTAATGTCTGCAAAAGCCTTACTAGATAGAAATCCAAATCCAACCGATGAAGAAATCGATATAGCTCTCTCAGGTAATATCTGCCGCTGTACAGGATATTATTCAATTAGAGAAGCAGTAAAACGTGCAGCTGAAAAGAGGGGAGGTAACAAATAGTGACTGAAGAAATGATTGGAAAAAGTGTTAAGAGAATTAAAGCTTTAGAAAAAGTAACAGGTGAAGCTACTTTTGTTCACGATATGGAAGTTCAGGGTATGCTCCATGCGAAAATGAAGTTAAGTCCCCATGCCCATGCTAAAATAGTCAATATAGATACTTCTGAGGCTGAAAAACTGCCCGGTGTATGGTCTGTATTAACCGGTAAGGATCTACCATATAAAGTTGGACTATACCTGGTTGATAAAGATATATTAGCAGTTAATAAGGTAAGATACCAGGGTGAACCGGTAGCAGCAGTTGCAGCTGAAACTGAAGAAATTGCGGAAAAGGCAGTTGAATTAATAGATGTTGAATATGAAGAATTAGAGGCAGCCTTAGATGTAAAAGAAGCTGCCAAAGAAGATGCCCCATTAGTACATGAAAACTTGGGTGAATTAGAGAGTGCCCCCGTTTTCTTCCCAAAACCAGGTACTAACATTGCTCACCATACTAAGATAAGAAAAGGTGATGTTGATAAAGGTTTTGAAGAAGCAGACTATATTGTAGAAAACGAATTTGAGTTACCAATGGTAGACCACACCGCAATGGAAACACATACTTCCATTGCACAGTGGAAAAAAGGTAAGAAGGTACAAATATGGACTTCTGCTCAGTCTCCCTTTGCTGTTAGAAACTTACTGGCAAATGGTTTACATTTAAACCATGAAGATATAGAGGTTAGAGTTCCTTATGTAGGCGGTGGATTCGGTGGTAAAGCCGGTATTCACTTTGAACCTCTGGTTACCTGCCTATCGAGAGCCTCTGATGGTAGACCCGTCAAGATTGTAATGTCTAGAGTACAGGAATTTAACTCTGTACCCGTAAGACAGGGACTTTATTCCAAACTGAAAACTGGTGTCACCAAAGATGGTAAAATTGTTGCCCAGGAATCTGAATTCCTCTGGGACAGTGGTGCTAACGCCGACTATGGTGTAAATGTAACAAGAGCAGCCGCTACTGCGGGAGCTGGTCCATATGAAATAGAAAATGTAAAACTGGATTCAAAAACAGTCTATACAAACAAGATATTCGGTACAGCCTATAGAGGCTTCGGACACTTAGAGATCCTTTGGGCTGTTGAAAGACAGATGGACTTAGTGGCAGAAGAAATTGGGATGAGTCCATATGATATTAGAATGAAAAACGGCCTAAGAAGAGGCTCTGTAACTATTACCGGTGAACATATTGGTGATTCACACGGTAAAGTATTAGAATGCCTTGAAAGGGTTGCAGAAGAAATAGATTATGATAATAGGGGTTCAGACGATCTACCGGAAGGTAAAAAACGCGGTAAGGGCTTGGCCTTATTACACAAGGCGCCCGCGATGCCTACTAATACAGGTACGGCCGCCTTCCTTAAGTTCAATGAAAACGGCACCTTAAACTTAACTGTGTCCTTAGTTGACTATGGTCAGGGAACCTATACAGCCCTGGCTCAAATCGTATCAGATCAGCTTGATATCCCAGTTGATAAGGTAAATGTTGTTTGGGAGCAAAATACTGATACTAAGCCTTATGACTGGCAGACAGTTGCTTCTAAAGGACTCTTTATGTCCGGTAATGCAACAATTAAGGCCTGTGAAGATATGGCCCAACAACTAAAAGAAGTGGCATCTGAACCATTAAGATGTTCAGTTGAAGATCTAATTATCGAAGATGAAAAGGTAAAAATTAGACACCACCCCGATAAGTATATAACCTTTGAAGAACTAGCAATGGGTTATACTTATCCCAACGGTAATGCAATTGGTGGACCCCTAGTAGCAAGAGGTAACTATATTGCCCAGGGTCTAACCAATATCGATCCAGAAACAGGTCAGGGACTACCGGCCTTAGACTGGACCTATGGTGCCCATGGTGTAGAAGTTATCGTAGATGAAGAGACCGGGGAATTAAATGTAGTTAAGATTGCTTCCGCCTTTGATGCTGGTAAAGTAATTAATGAAAAGAATGTTATCGGTCAAATTGAAGGTGGTGTAATTCAGGGTTATGGTTCTGCCGTGATGGAAGGTTACCAGTTCAGTGAAGACGGCCGATTATTGACCAATAGCTTTACTGATTATAAGGTACCTACTATTGCAGATATTCCAGAACTCACACCTATTATTGTAGAAAATGCTCAGGAAGACGGTCCTTACGGGGCCCGCGGTGTAGCAGAACATCCCATGCTTTCTGTACCTTCTGCAGTAGGTAATGCTGTTCAGGATGCAATCGGTGTTCACATTAAAGAAATGCCGGTCATTCCTGAAAAAATCTTCGAATTAATTCAAAAAGAAAAATAAGCAGCAATAAATTGTAGATTAACCGCTGTCTGTAAAAAGGCAGCGGTTTTTTTAATGAATAACTTGAAATTTTAATAAATTTCATTTATAGTAAATTTAAGAATATTTTTTTAAGGGGTGTAGATATTGTATGTATATGCACTGGTAGGTGTCAGTGGCTCAGGAAAAAGCCATAGAGCGGCTTTTGTGGCCGATAAATATGATATCCCTCTAATACTGGATGACGGCCTTCTAATCTATAAAGGACGCGTTTTAGCGGGTAAATCAGCAAAGAGGGATAAAAGAAAGATCCAGGCGATTCGGACTGCCATCCTACTAGAGGAAGATCATTTAAATGAAATAAAAGAAGCCCTAAAGGATGTAAATGAAGATAAAATACTAATCTTAGGTACTTCAATGCGGATGATAGAAAGAATTGTTGCCAATTTGGAATTGGATGGAATAGATGAAATTATAAAAATAAATGATATTGCAGAAGAAGATGAAATTAAAAGAGCAATTGATACTAGAAAAAATGAAGGTAAACATGTAATACCGGTTCCTAAGATTGAAGTAAAATCAAGATTCCCCGGCTATTTTATTCATTCCCTTGAACTGTTTTTTGGCAAAGGCAAGGGCTCGATAAAAAAAGAGAAGACAATTGTGAGACCGAAATTTTCTTATTTTGGTAACCTAGTAATATACAACCATGTGATTCGGGATCTGATTTCTTTTGAACTTTCCAAAGAAAAGATTATAATAGAAGTAAATTCAATCCATATTGAAAAAGAAGATAATGAAATTTGTGTTAACATCGAAATTATATTAAAATATGGTGTAGAGATAGTTGAATACATAAATTCCCTGCAGGTAAAACTAAATGAATCAATTGAAAAGTTTACAGGACTTTATCTAGACAACTTGAATTTTTATGTTAGTTCCCTATATGTCGAATAATGAGGAGATGATAGCTTGTTACTCAAAGACCAGGTTGCTGTCGTAACCGGTAGTTCCCGCGGTATCGGGGCAGCTACTGCTATCAAACTGGCTGAAGAAGGCGCAGATGTTGTTGTAAATTATAATAATGATAAGGATAGTGCAGAACAGACAGCTCAAAAGATCAGAGACTTAGGTAGAAAAGCTTTAGTAATTCAGGGTAATGTGGCTGAGATGGATGACGCAAAAAATTTAATTAAATCGACTGTCAAAGAATTTGATAAAATTGATATTCTAATCAATAATGCCGGTATCACAAAAGACGGACTCCTTTTAAGAATGAAGGAAAAAGACTTTAATGATGTTATTAATGTAAATTTACAGGGTACTTTCAACTGTACAAAGCAGGCGATCCGTTACATGATGAAACAGCGTCATGGTAAAATAGTGAATTTAAGTTCTGTAGTTGGATTAATGGGTAATGCCGGACAGTCTAATTATTCAGCTTCTAAAGCAGGGATAGTCGGTTTTACTAAGTCGGTGGCAAGAGAAGTGTCCAAAAGGGGTATTAATGTAAATGCAGTCGCCCCCGGTTATATTAACACTGATATGACAGAAGAACTTCCTGCTAAAGTAAAAGAAGATATGTTAAAAAATATTCCCTTAGATAGATTTGGTGAAGTAGAAGATGTGGCAAATGTAATAATGTTTTTGGTTTCTCCATTAGCTAATTACGTAAATGGACAAACTATAAATATCGATGGAGGAATGTTAATGTGAAAGGGGGTGAAAAATGATGGCAGATGTATTTGATAGAATAGTGAAGGTAGTATCTGAAGAGCTTGCAATTTCTGAAGATGAAATCACTGAAGATGCCTCATTTATTGATGATCTTGGTGCTGATTCATTAGATGTTGTAGAATTAATTATGGCATTGGAAGAGGAATTTGATATTGAAATTCCTGATGAAGACGCTGAAGAGATCGCAACTGTATCTGACGCAGTTGATTATATAGAGGAAAATCTTTAAACTTTAAATATAAGAATTTAAGGGGGGTATAATACATATCCATTATTATACCCCTTTTTGAAAAGAAATAATGATGACAGGTGTGGTGAAACTTAGATGACAGAATATTATTCAGTTGACAAGCTGGTAGAATTAGAGTCTAAATTAAATATTAAATTCAGTAATAAGAAATTACTCCGCAGGGCTTTAACCCATAAGTCATTTGCAAATGAGAATGCTGAACTGCAGATTAAGGATAATGAAAGATTAGAGTTTTTGGGAGACTCGGTTTTAAGTTTATCGATCAGTACTTATATTTTTAATAAGTATGATGATTATAAAGAAGGAAAACTGGCCAAGATAAGGTCGGTCATAGTTAGCGCTCCGGTTTTAGCTGAAAAAGCTTCCGAATTGAATTTAGGCAAGTTTTTACTGCTTGGTAAAGGAGAAGAATTATCCGGGGGTAGAAACAGGGATTCAATTTTAGCAGATACCATGGAAGCTATTTTAGGTGCTATTTATCTGGATAAAGGTTTTGATTTTGCCTTTGAATTTATCATTAACAATTTTAAATCATTTATATATGAAGTTGATAACGGTAATTATATTCAGGATTATAAAACGATGTTACAGGAAGTAATCCAAAAAAATAGTAATGATAGACCCGAATATGAAGTTGTGAAAGAAAAAGGGCCTGACCATAATAAAGAATTTTATGTAGTTGTAAATTTTGAAAAGAGAGAACTTGGTTTTGGAAAGGGTAAAAGCAAGAAAGAAGCTGAACAAGAAGCAGCTAAGCATGCTCTAAAGCAATTAGATAAGTGATCCTAACATATACACCCCGTTTGAGGGTGTATTTTTATTGAAAGAGGGGATTAGGCATGTATACTATAAGAGGTGCAATTACAGTAGAAAACAATCAAGAAGATAAGATCTTAAAAGCAGTTAAAGATTTAATTAATGAAATAGTTAAAGTAAATAATCTAGAAAAAGATGATATAATAAGTTTTATCTTTTCCACAACCGAAGATCTGGACTCTGTTTATCCCGGCCAGGGGGTAAGGGAGTTGGGTTTTCAAAGAACCTCTATTATGTGTCTACAGGAGATGTATGTTGAAGGTTCACTTGAAAAATGTATAAGAGTTAGGTTTTTATAAATGATGATAAAGACAAAGAGGATATCCACCATATATATCTGAAAAAGGCTAAAAATTTAAGAAAAGATCTTAATTATTTGGCAGAGGAGCCAAACCGATGATTATTATATATGAAGGAAAAAATGAAAATTATATAAATCTCTTGGATTTCCTAAAGGATGAAGATATTAATTATTTAAAAAGGGAAAGAGACAACCTTATTGCCATAATAATAATTTCTGATATCGGAAAAAAGTTTGTAAATATAATAAGGACAACCTATAAACCAGATAATATATTAGAGGAAGATGAAGCACATCAGTTTCTAGACAGAACCCGCTTTATTGAAATTGACGGTAAAAAAGCCTTTCAACAGACTGACTTTGAAATTATCGCGGGTCCCTGTTCGGTAGAAAATAAAGTTCAGATGGAAGAAATAGGGCAAACCCTTTTTGATTTAAATATCGAATATATAAGGGGAGGGGCCTTTAAACCCCGCACTTCCCCTTATCAATTCCAGGGCTTAGAAGAGAAAGGACTACAGCTATTAAAAGCCGAGGCCCAAAAACACGGTTTTAAGATAGTTACAGAGGTAATGGATACAGATAAAATAACAGTAGTAAGTGAGTATTCCGATATCTTACAGATCGGATCTAGAAACATGTATAACTACAGTTTACTTAAAGAAGTCGGGAAAACAGATAAACCGGTTCTTTTAAAAAGAGGCATGAGTGCTACCTATGAAGAGTTCATAATGGCTGCTGAATACATCTATAGGCAGGGAAATAAGAATATAATTCTCTGTGAGAGGGGGATAAGAACCTTTGCCGAGAAGACAAGATTTACACTTGATCTAATGGCAGTCCCTATCTTAAAAAAATTGAGCGATTACCCGATTATAGTAGATCCCAGCCATGGAACCGGTAGATGGGATTTAATTCAGCCGGCCGCAGCTGCTGCTTTAACTCTGGGAGCCCAGGGAGTAATGGTTGAAATTCATCCCGAACCTGACCTGGCTTTAAGTGATGGTTATCAATCCCTGAACTTAAGTAATTTTAAAAAGTTAGTAAAAAATATCAAAAATCAAACAAAGAAATCAGGTCTTAAATAAGATGGTTAAAAATATAAAAAGAAGATCAAATCAAAAGATAAAAGGAGAGCTTTATCCTCCCCCTGATAAATCAATAACACACCGAAGTATAATTTTCGCCTCTATCGGGGAAGGCAGCTCAAGAATATATAACCCTTTAGAAGCAGACGACTGTTTAAAAACCCTACGAGCTTTTAAAGGAATGGGAGTTCAAATAACAAAGGAAGATAATTTTTATCTTTTAAAAGGAAATGGTTTGTCTGGTTTAACTCCACCGGCCGATAAGATCGATTGTGGTAATTCCGGTACCACTATGCGGCTGTTAAGTGGACTACTGGCCGGACAAGAGGGCAGCTTTGTATTAACTGGTGATCAGTCCCTAAAAAATAGACCTATGAAAAGGATCTTGCATCCTTTAAGAAGGATGGGAGCAGATATAAAAGCACAAAAGGAAGATAACTATGCACCTTTGACAATTAAAGGTAGTAAACTTTCAGCTATTAACTATAAATTACCGGTGGCCAGTGCCCAACTCAAATCAGCTTTGCTTTTAGCTAACCTTTATACAGCCGGTAAGATGGTATTAAAAGAACCGAAAGTTTCGCGAGACCATACTGAAATAATCATGGAAAGTTTAGGTTTAGATATCAAAAGAAAAGATCTTAAAATTGAGTTTAATTCCACCCATAATATTAAAGTACCAAATAATGAATATAGGATACCGGGGGATTTTTCCCAGGCGGCCTATTTTATGACAGCGGCCCTCCTTATTCCCGGTAGTGAACTTTTGATAAAAAGTGTCAACCTAAATCCGACCAGGACCGGTTTTTTACAAGTTATTATTGAGATGGGGGCAGAGATAGAAATCGCTAATAAAAAGAAGGTAAATGGTGAATTAATTGGAGATATAGTGGTTAAGCACAGTGAATTAGAAGGGGTAAATGTAAACGAAGATTTTATACCATCTATGATCGATGAAATACCCTTGATTGCCGTTTTAGCCCTTAAAGCAACCGGTAAAACGACTATAAGATCTGCTGAGGAATTAAGAGTAAAAGAAAGTGATAGGCTGGTTGTCTTAAAGAATGCTTTTGATATTTTAAATTTGGATATAAATACCTTTGAAGATGGTTTTGAAATAAAAGGACCACAAAAGATAGAGGAAAGTGGTGTTTTAGACCCTAAAATGGACCATAGGATGGCCATGACATTGTCAGTTTTAGGGTTAATAGCAAAGTATGGAATTGGGTTGCAGGATACCTCTTGTATTAACAATTCTTTTCCGAGATTTTTTGACAAATTAGATCAAATATTATATTAAATATAAATGAGGTGGTAAATTGACAACTTCAGTGGCTATTGATGGTCCAGCCGGGGCAGGTAAGAGTACTGTAGCTAAAAAGCTGGCCGAAAAATTAAACTTTACATATTTAGATAGTGGTGCCATGTATAGGGCTGTGACTTTAGCGGCTTTAGAGAATGGTGTTGATGTTAATAATAAAGAGAAGTTAAAAAGATTGGTTAAAGATCTAAGTATTGATATTGAATATAAAAATAATAATTTTAAAATTTTCATGGATGACCAGGATATTACAAATGAAATTAGGACAGAAAAAGTTGATAATAATGTTTCTGCCGTAGCTAAGATAAAAGCTGTCCGGGATGAACTTGTTAAAAAACAAAGAATGATTGCCCAAACTAAAGATATAGTAATGGACGGGAGAGATATTGGAACCAGAGTCTTACCTCAGGCCGACTATAAGTTTTATATAACAGCTACTGTCAAGGAAAGGGCCAAACGAAGGTATAAAGACGTTGTTAATAGAGGAGAAGATAAGTCTTTTAAGGAAGTCCAACAAGAGATAATAAGGCGGGATAGAATAGATTCCAACCGGCAGTATTCTCCGCTTAAAAAAGCTGAGGATGCGGTTGTAATAGATACAACTGATCTAAATAAGGAGCAGGTTTTAGAAAAAATATTAAGTATAATAAAAGGGGAGTAGTTAGAATGGGAAATGTAATCTATTGGCTGGGTTATGTATTAGTTAACCTATATTTAAAAATAGTGCACCACTGGCGGGTGAAAGGAAGAAAAAATGTACCTAAAAAAGGTCCATTAATAGTAGTATCAAACCATGTAAGTTATCTAGACCCCCCCATAGTTGGGTGTGCTGTGAATAGACACCTGCATTTTATGGCCAAACAGGAACTATTTGATAAGAAATGGTTCGGCTTTATCCTGCGTCAAATCGGAAGCTTCCCTGTCAAAAGAGGAACGCCTGATAAAAAAGCAATCCGCCGTTCTTTAGAGATATTAAAAAATGGGAAAGTACTTTGTATGTTTCCAGAAGGCACCCGGATAAAGGGTGATAAGTTAGGTGATGCTAAACCAGGAGTTACTTTAATTGCACTAATGAGTGAAAGTCCTCTCCTCCCGGTCGGTATTAAACATTCAGATGATGATTCTCCCTTAAAAGTATCAGTGGGGAAACCATTTACTTTAGATCAATATTATGATAAAAAACTTTCGCGTGAAGAAAAATCAGAAGTAGGCGAATTAATCATGAAAAAAATCAAAGAAGAACTTGATTCAATTGAATAATTATTTGCCTTTTTGAAAAAAATATGTTATTTTATAAATATCTATGAGCAAGTAACATCAAGCTCATTTAGGGAAAAAAGTTGTTTAGGTGATTGTTGTACAGGTCTTGTTTTGTTGTTCTGGAAGGAGGTGAAGGTGCTGGAGATAATAACTACGGATGAGGCTGGCTTTTGTTTTGGAGTAAAAAGAGCTATAGAAATAGTAAAAGAGGCTGTTGCAAGCACCGAGAAAAAAGTTTATACTTTAGGTCCTTTAATACACAACCCACAAGTAGTCGAAGATTTAAGACAAAAGGGCGTATATTTAGCGGAAAGTATTGATGAGATCGATGATGGTATATTAGTCATCAGAACACATGGAGTAGAACCTAAAGTATTAGATAAAGCTCAGGAAAAGGGTTTAAATATTATAGATGCAACATGTCCCTTTGTCAAAAATGCTCATAAATATGCAAAAGAGCTGGTTGAAACAGGTTATCAAACCTTTATCTTCGGAGACAGAAACCATCCGGAAGTAAAAGGAATTTTCGGTCATACAGACAATAAGGGGATAATTATTGAATCTGTCGAGGACATACAAGAAATAGAACTTAGTGAAAACATCGGACTAGTTGCCCAAACTACCCAATCTTATGAAGATTATTTGAAAATAATAAGCTACTTATTACCAAAAGCAAAAGAACTTAAAATATTCAATACGATTTGTAATACGACGGGAAATCGACAGCAAGCTGCTAAAGAATTAGCCAAAAAGGTTGATGTGATGTATGTTATTGGTGGACATAATAGTGCCAATACGAAACGTTTAGCAGAAATAAGTGCTAATACCGATACACCAACCTTTCACATAGAGACAGTTGATGAAATCAACTGGGAAAATATTAAAAATGTAAATAAAATTGGAATTACCGCAGGGGCATCGACCCCTGACTGGATAATCAAGGAGGTCTTGGAAATTATGTCTGAAGAAAAAAAAGAAGTTGAAGGAAAAGAACAGGAAGAATTAGAAGAGCAGGTAGAAGAACAGGTAGAAGAACCTACCGAAGAAGAAATTGAAAAAGAAGCAGAAGAAATCGTAGAAGAAGCAAAAGAAGAAGTAGAGGAGGAAGAAGCCCAAGAAGAAACAGAGGAAGTTGAAGAAAAAGCAGAAGAACCTGAAGAAGAAGCAGAGGAATCTGAAGAAGAAGCAGAGGAATCTGTTGAACCAGCTGCCGAAGCTGAAGAAAAAGTAGAAACAGAGGAAGCTGAAGAAGCAGCCGAGGAAGCTGAAGAAGAAAGCGAAGCTAAAGAATTCAATTACAGCGATAACGATATCGCTGATCTTAAAAAAGGTCAGAAAGTTACAGGTACTGTAGTAGAAATAAATGATGATGGAGTTTATGTGGATGTAGGATATAAAACAGACGGCTTTATTCCTAAAGAAGAACTTAACCATCGTAAAGTAAATGATCCACGCGATATAGTAGAAGAAGATGAAGAGATTGAAGTTATCATCTTAACCCTAGAAAACGAAGAAGGAAATATGATTTTATCCAAGAAAAAGGCTGATTATGAAAAAGCCTGGGAAAGAATCATAGAAGCTTATGAGAATGATGAAATAATTGAAGCAGAAGTTACAAAAGAAGTTAAGGGTGGTTTAGTTGTTGATGTAGGAGTTAGAGGATTTATTCCCGCTTCTCATGTTGCTGTTGGTTACGTTGAAGATCTCAGCAAATATGTAGGAGATACTCTTAGATTGAAAGTGATTGAAGTTGAAAGAGATAAAAATAATGTAGTTCTTTCTGCCAAAAAGGTTATCGAAGAAGAAAGGGCGGAAAAGAAAGAAGAAACTCTTGAAAACTTAGAAGAAGGCGATACAGTAAAAGGTACAGTAACTAAGTTAGTAGACTTCGGTGCTTTTATCGACCTTGGTGGAATTGAAGGCTTACTTCACATTTCTGAAATGTCCTGGGGTAGAATCGAACATCCTTCTGAAGTATTAGACGAAGGAGAAGAAGTGGAAGTTAAAGTTCTGGGAGTAAATAAAGAAGACGAAAGAATTTCTCTCGGACTCAAACAATTAATGCCTGATCCCTGGGAAGAATTTGCCAGAAAGCATTATGAAGGAGAAAAGATTGAAGGTAAGATCACTAAGCTAGTAGACTTCGGTGCCTTTATGGAAGTTGCAGATGGTATTGAAGGTCTTATCCATATTTCTCAATTATCACAAAAGCATGTCGAAACCCCGGATGAAGTAGTAGAAGCTGGCGAAACCCGCAAAGCTGAAATAATCAATATAGATCCGGAACAAAGAAGAATTGGCTTAAGCCTTAAAGGTCTCGAAGGAAAACAAGAAAAAGAAGAAAAGAAAGAGAAAAAAGATAAGAAAAAACCAGAAGCTGAAGGTAAAGAAGAAGAAGAAACCTCTTCTGGTGCTACAATTCAGGAATTAGTAGGCGATATCTTCGATAAAGAAGAAGAATAACGTAAAATAAATAGATGAAATTATGGGCCTTACTATTCACTTTAAAGAATAGTAAGGTCTTTATTTTTGTTAATAGCATAGTATATTGCTAAGGCTTCAAAGATATGTTATTATTTTATGTAGCAGGAGGAAAGCAAAAATGATTGAAGTAACTAATGTAAAAGAAAATAGTACAGCAGATAAACTAGGCATTGAAGCCGGTGATAAAATATTATCTGTTAATAATAAGGAAATAAAGGACTATATAGATTATAACTATCAGGTTGCCGAATTTAACTTTAAATTAAAGGTTAAAAAGAAAAATGGTAAAATTAAAAACTATGATGTCCAGAGGAAATATGATGAGAAACTCGGGATAGAGTTCGAAGAAATAGTTTTTGATGGTTTGAATAAATGTAAGAATAAATGTATATTCTGCTTTGTGGACCAACAGCCGCCTGATTTACGTCAAACTTTAAACATTAAGGATGATGATTACAGGTTTTCCTTTTTACAGGGCAGTTATATCACCCTGACAAATTTATCCGATAAAGATATTGAACGGATTGTTAAGTATAACTTAAGTCCTTTAAATATTTCGGTTCATACTACTGATCCCCAGCTGCGCGAATATATGATGAAAAATCCCAAGGCCAAAGATATAATAAATCAATTAGATTACTTGAGTGAAAATGGTATCAACTTCAATACACAGATTGTTCTTTGTCCGGATATTAATGATAAAGAGAAATTAAATGAATCCATTAGTGATTTAAGTCAATATTATCCACATATATTATCGCTGGCAGTAGTACCGGTCGGGTTAACAAAATATAAAAATGAAAATTTAAGGACATATAATGAGAAAGAAGCTGCTCAGATACTTAAACAGATTAAAAATTGGCAGAAACAGATTAGGGATAAATATGGTGAAAACTTTTTATATGCGGCTGATGAGTTTTATCTATTAGCAGATATGAATATCCCGAATTATGACCATTACAATGATTTTCCACAACTCGAAAATGGTGTCGGGCTGACCAGATTATTTAGAGATTATTATTATGATATTAAGGATAAATATATAGATAAAATAAATGAGGGTAAAGAAAATAAAAAGTTTTATCTGCTTACCTCTGTTTTAGGAAAAAAAGCCATAAAGCCAGTAATTGAAGATATAAATGAAAGCCTTACTAATATGAGTATTAATATAGAGGTGGTAGAAAACAAATTTTTTGGTGAGACAGTCACCGTGACAGGATTATTAACCGCGCAAGATATTGAAGAAAAGATAAAATCCGTTGAGGGTGAGAACTTTATCTTACCAGGCATAACTTTAAATGATGAGGATATGTTCATAGACGAAGTTGATATCAAGGATTTTAAAGATAGATTTAAAGACAAAAAAATATATGTTTGCAATGATATAAAGCATATTTTGGAGGTGTTAGGAGATGTCAAAACCAGTGGTGGCGATAGTAGGTAGACCAAATGTAGGTAAATCTACCTTGTTTAATAGGTTGGCCGGTACCCGCATTTCAATCGTCGAAGATGAACCCAGTATTACGAGAGATCGGATATATGCGGATGCTGAATGGTTGGACCATAAGTTTAAATTAATCGATACCGGTGGAATTGAAACCGAAAGTGATGAGGCAATAAAATCAATGGTAAAAAGGCAGTCCGAACTTGCCATTGAAGAGGCTGACTTTATACTATTTGTTGTAGATGGCAGAGCCGGTTTAACTGCCTTAGATGAGGATGTTGCACAAATTTTAAGAAAATCCAACAAAGAAGTTTTTGTAGTAGTAAATAAAATTGAAGACTTTACCAATATGCAGGAAAATGTCTGGGAATTTTATTCCCTCGGCTTTGAGGTTGTAGTCCCCATTTCGGCTGAACATGGTAAAAATATCGGTGATCTTTTAGACCATGTTATTGACGGACTAGATGAAGTAGAAGAGGAAGAAGCTGAAGATATAATTGATATTGCAATAGTAGGTAAACCGAATGTGGGTAAATCTTCTTTAATAAATTATCTAGTCGGACATGAAAGGGTAATAGTGAGTGAGGAACCGGGGACCACCAGAGATGCGATCGACACAACGATAGAATTTAATGATGTTAAATACAATCTGATCGATACGGCTGGGCTCAGACGCAAAGCGAGAGTCAATGATGATATTGAATATTACAGTAATATAAGGGCAATTAGGGCAATTGAGAGATCTGATGGGGTACTGATGATGATTGACGCCCGGTCAGGTGTGACAGAACAGGATAAAAAGATATCGGGCTATGCCCATGACGCCGGCAAGGCGATGGTTATTGCTATTAATAAGTGGGACTTAATTAATGCTGATTCAGATGAAATGGCCCGCTATAGAGATGAAGTTTACTATAATTTAAAGTTTCTAAATTATGTACCAGTCAGTTTTATCTCGGCCCTAACGGGGAAAAGAGTTGAAGAAGTTTTAGAATTACTTGAGTACAGTGTGGACCAGAGTACTAAGCGAATTAAAACCGGTTTATTAAATGAGGTTATTCAGGAAGCCGTCCAGCTTAGAGAACCTCCCACTAAAAAAGGAAAACAGCTCAAGATATATTACAGCAGCCAGGTCGGAGTAAAACCACCCACATTTGTATTTTTCGTTAATAATCCTGATTTGATGCATTTTGCATATCAGAGATATTTGGAAAATACAATAAGGGAGAATTTTGGTTTTATCGGTAGTCCAATTGTAATAAAAATCAAAAAAAGGGGTTAAAAACTATGAAATTAGTTTTAGTTTTTATATTCGCCTATTTATTGGGTTCAATACCGAATGGTTATATTTTTGGCAAGAAATTTGCCGGCAAAGATATTAGAAACTATGGTAGTGGTAATGTTGGTGCAACCAATGTAGCCCGAGTTGCCGGATATAAAGTTGGTTTATTAGTTGCTATTTTAGATATCGCCAAAGGTTATGTAGCAGTTTTATTAGCCCAATATTTATTATTACCTGAATATTCCATGGGCTTTGTTTTTGCGGTCGTATTATTAGCAGTAATCGGTCATAATTGGTCCGTATTTCTATCTTTTAATGGGGGGAAAGGGGTGGCAACCAGTGTAGGTATTATACTCCGTCTATTTCCCTATTCCTTATTAGTACTATTTATTGTTTGGATTATTATGATTATAATAACTAAAATGGTGTCGGTAGGTTCTATATTGGGTGCCATTTCTCTCCCCTTTAGTGTAGCATTAATTTATAGTACCGATACATCATATCTTATTTTTAGTACAATAATTACACTCTTAATTATATTTAGCCATCGTTCCAATATTAAGAGATTAATAAATGGCAATGAGAATAAGATGAGCTGGCCGCCGGGAAAGGAATGATAATCAATGTCATCTAAGATCAGTGTAATTGGGGGAGGCAGCTGGGGAACTGCCCTGGCCCAGGTAGCGTCTGCCAACATAGATGAAGTGTTAATTTACGCCCGAGATCAGGAAGTTGTTAAAACAATCAATGATCAATCAAATAATTTTAAGTATTTTCCAGGTGTAAAATTAAATGCGAATATAAAGGCAACAAGTGATTTAGAGCAAATCATAAACTTTTCAAAGTGTATTATTTTATCTGTTCCCACCAGTGCTACGCGGGTAGTTATGGAAAAAATAGCAGATAATCTTACACGAGAACATACTATTATCTCTACAGCAAAAGGGCTAGAGATAGAAACTTTTAAAACCAATTCTGAGATAATAAGTGAGTTCTTTAAAGGTGATATTGCTGTTTTATCAGGTCCTACTCATGCCGAAGAGGTTATTAATGAAATTCCCACCGCGATTGTAGTGGCCGCTCAAACTAAGAAAGTGGCAGAAAATATTCAAAAAAAGTTAATGACTGCGAGATTTAGGATATATACTATAGAAGATGTTAAAGGGGTCGAGCTAGCCGGTGCAGTTAAAAATATAATAGCTGTAGCCTCCGGTGTAACTGACGGGATCGGTTATGGAGATAATACAAAGGCCGCTTTAATCACCAGAGGTTTAGCTGAAATAGTAAAATTTGGTCTTTATCTAAATACTAAGAGAGAAACTTATAATGGTTTAGCAGGTTTAGGAGATTTAGTAGTTACCTGCAATTCTGATCATAGTAGAAACAGAAGATTTGGGATCCAAATTGGAAAAGGTAAAACATTTGAAGAGGCTGAACAGATAGTTGAACAGGTGGTAGAAGGGGCTAAAACAGCAAAAGCAGTATATAGATTCTTAAGGGAAAAGGACGAAATTGAAATGCCGATTACAGAGGAAGTATATAAGGTACTTTATGAAGATAAGGACCCACATCAGGCCTTAGATGATTTGATGTTAAGAGAACCGCGTAATGAATTTTATTATTTACCGTAAGTTAGGAACACAGAAATACAAATAAAGGATTTTATTTTCTTATATTGAATTTAATATATTAGAATTAATATATAAAATTATAATACTACTTAACCTGAAAGGGGTTTTTTTATGTCTGTAAAAATTATCGCTGATTCTGGTTGTGATTTACCAAAGGATTTATTAAATGAATATAATATTATGGAAGCACCACTTTTAGTCTATCCGGAAGGACAGGAAGATCAAGCCGAAAAAGTTGATGATCCCAAAGTTATTTATGATGGAATGAGAGATGGAAAAGTATTTAAGACTGCCCAAGTACCACCCAGCTTTTTTGAAAATGTGTTTACAAAAATAGCTGAAAATAATAGACCAGCTATTTATATTGCGTTTTCTTCTAAATTATCAGGTACTTATCAATCTTCAGTGGTTGTAAAAAATAACATTGAAAAAGAATATGATAATTTAGACCTAACGATCATTGATTCCAAATGTGCTTCGCTTGGTTATGGGATGATTGTCTATCAGGCGGCTAAGATGGCCAAAGAAGGATACAGTAAAGAGGAAATTATTGAAACAATCAAACATCATAAAGATCATATGGAACATATTTTTACAGTCGATAATCTTGAATATTTAAGACGCGGTGGTAGAATAAGCAGAACTGCTGCCTTTGTAGGCGGCCTTTTAAATATTAAACCGATCTTAGATGTGGAAGATGGTGAGTTAGTACCCTTAGAAGAAAAAAGAGGGCGCAGAAAAGTAATGGACAGGATGATCGAACTGATGGAAGAAAGGGGTGCTAATCTCCATGATCAGATGATAGGTATCAGCCATGGGGATGATCCAGAAGGTGCCAAGAAGTTAAGAAACATGATTCAAAATGAATTTAAACCTCAGGGATATATTGTAAACATGATTGGTTCCGCCATCGGTGCCCATTCTGGTCCCGGTACACTTGCGGTTTATTTTCTTAATGATACAAATTATTAAAATTTTTTAAGAGTTGTAAGGAGGATTTCAGTAATTAATATATAATATATATACTAAGACGAATAAATATTAATAAATGCATAAAACTTATTAAC
>CAZGMM010000002.1:0-65903 GCA_964526845.1 uncultured Halanaerobiales bacterium
AAACAAATAATATTTGTAGATATTTTAAAAAGGAATTCAATTATCATATAATGAAGATGGAAAATAGGACAATAATAAATTACGAGGTGAAAAGAATGGATATAAATTTCTATAATAAGCTCAACAAGAAAATGGAGAAATCCAAAGATGTTTATGTTGGCACTATCGTTGAAGCGGCTGGAAAGCTCTCAGAGCTTAAAGAATTAAAGTTCGCTTTAACTGAAGCAGAAGTATTTTATAGTAATCCTGATAAAAAAGCGGATATAGATCAAATAATTAAACAAATAGGCAGAGACAAAATTCTTAATATGAATAACCCGGAGTTAAAAGAACTTTCCATAGAAAATAAAGGGAAGATAGAACTTTACATAGAACCAGTTTCTGATAACCCCAGATTGGTTCTCTTCGGAGCAGGACATATTGCCAACCAGGTTTCTAAGATCGCAAGTTTAATGGACTTTGAGATTACCATCATAGATGATAGAGCGGAGTTTCTAAATAAAGAAAGATTTCCCGAAGCCGACCATATTATAGTAGAAAAGTATACCGATTATCTAAAAAGGTATGAGCCAGAAAAGAATGATTATGTCGTAATAATTACAAGAGGTCACCAATTTGATTATGAAGTATTAAGCAATGTTATTGATAAAGACTGCAAATATGTAGGGATGATCGGCAGTTCAAAGAAAATAAGAGAGGTATTTGATAGATTAAGAGAGGTTGACAATGCCAGTGAAGAACTGCTTGAAACAGTTCATACTCCGATCGGTTTATCGATTGGAGCTGAAACCACGGCTGAAATTGCGGTAGCAATAATGGCTGAAATTGTTCAGGTAAGGAGGCAAAAAGATGAATAAAAGATTAATTGAAGATGTTATAGATGCTGAAGGTAAATATGATAGTTTGGCGGTGGCCACAATTATCGATGCAAAATCATCCGCTCCCCGGGATGTGGGAACCAGTATGATCATCTATCCGGATGGAGACACTAATGGTACTATCGGGGGAGGTAACCAGGAAAAAGAAATTATTGAGAAAGCGGTTGAATTACTAAAAGAAGGCAAATCAGGCCGGATCTCATTTAGTCTGACCAGAAAAGAAGCAGCCAAGATCGGTTGGGTCTGTGGAGGAGATATTGAAATCTACATTGAGAACGTCCATCTATAAAAAATCTTAAAATAGTTAAGTGAAAAAAGGCCTCATATGAGGCCTTTTTTCTGTTTATAAGGCTTTAACCTGTTATAAGTTAATTAAAGAGGCAACTAATTGGGTGTTAATTTTGTCTCTGCATTTAATACTTTATATAGCAAAGAGTGACTCCCTGCTTCCTACATAAATTTCCAAAAAACATATATAGATATCATAATCTGAATATGTCGAACTTATAAATTTAATAATATTGGTAATATTTTACTCCATATCTTGTTAATAGCATCCTAATATGGTAGAATATGGAAAAGGAGTGGTGATATGATAAACAACGTAATACTTACAGGCAGATTGGTAAAAGAACCAGAACTGAAGAAATCAGCCAATGAAGTAGACTATTGTACTTTCACTCTTGCGGTCCAGAGGAATTACCGGAGTAAAGAAGGAGAGATCGACACGGACTTTATCGATGTTATTAACTGGGGTCCGGGGGCTAAAAGGTGCAGTGAATATCTCAAAAAAGGTAAGTTAGCGGGTGTAGAGGGAATGATAAGTACATATTCGGTTGAGAAAGACGGAAAAAAATATAAAAATTACCGGATAAAAGCAAGAAGAGTTGAGTTTTTAGAATGGCCAGATGAATAATATTTTTGTTGGGTTAATGAATTTTTTCATTAACCCTTTTTTTTACTGGTTAATAAGGGAGGAATTGGTATTTTTTTGTTGAATAATATTAAGTAATGAACATGATTATCTATTTTTCGCACATATTATATTTTTTATATACAGAAATAGAAATAATGATAGATATTTTTAAACAAAATGGGGGGAGAAAGTTTGAAAAAATATCTTTATACTTTTTTAATTGTTATTATTATAATTGGTTCTCTATTATTAATAAATAATCTGGGAATCATTTCTTTTAGGCAGTGGGGAGAAAACATCATACAAAATACGCCTTTTGTCAAGGAATATGTAAGGACAGCGGAAGAGTATGAGAAAGTAGTTGAAGAAAATCAAAAACTACAGGAAGCCAATGAAGACCTCAAAGAAAATGTAAGCAGCCAAAAGGAACAAATTTCTGAACTAGAAGAACAGATAAAGGAATTAGAGGAAGCAAATAAGGAATTAACAACTCAAATAGAAGAAATACAACAAAAAGAGGAATCTAAACAGGCTAACTTTGAAAAACTACTCAAAATATATGAGAATATGAATCCAGAGTCCGCCGCAGACATATTAAACAGCCTAGAAAAAGATTATGCCTTAAGAATTTTGAAAGGTCTAGACGATAAAACTGCCGCTGCTATCTTGGAAAGTATGGAAGTGGAAAAGGCTGTGGAGTTTAGTACAGAACTGCAAAATTGATTCTTTGAGGTGATGGAATGGAAAATGGTACTCAAGATATGAGCATTAATTTCTCCCGTCATGCACAGAGCAGGATTACCTCACGCGAGATAGAGATTACAGATTTTGAAATGTCTCAACTGAAAAAAGGAATTGTAAAGGCTCTTGAAAAGGGGGCTAAAAACTCATTAATCATCATCAATAAAACTGCTTTCATAGTCAGCATAGAGAATAAGACTGTTATCACCATACTTGATCAGGATAGTATAAAAGAAAAGGTTTTTACAAATATTGATAGCGCGGTTTTAATGTGATAGTAAGGGTGGAGTGATGTATTTGAAAATCAAAAATAATGTGATAATTGTAGCTTTATTAACTTTTCTTCTGATATTTGTTCCTCTCCGGGTCAATGCTTTTTCTAATGCCTTAAAAAATTTTGTATCCAATGGTAAAGAGGTTCATCTAAAAATATTCGACAATTTGGATAAGGCTGAGATTTTATCGGGGACTAATGTTGAGCTGAAAAACCTCGATGGTTCCAAACGAACCTTTTTAACAAAAAACAAAGAATATATAATAAGTCCCTATAGAGAAGATCAAAAAAGCTGGTTCATCCAGGTATTCGCTACTTCCGAAAAAAGCAAAGCAGAAAACATGAAAGAAAATATAAAAAAAGAATTTGAAAATTATGAAGTACAGATTAGTTTAGAAAATGACCTATATAAAGTCCAGGTTGGCACCTTTTTAAAAAAGAGTAAAGCAGAAGAGATCTCTAAGATAATAAGTGAAGCAGGTTGGGAAACCTGGGTAATCGAAAAAGAGATAAAAGGAGATAGCACTGAACTAGCTGTTATGGATAAAGATGGGAACATTGTCTTTGAAAATGGGACCATTTATTGTGAAGGCGTTATTAGGTTGAAGAATAACTTATATAATGGCGTTACCCAATTTTCTTTAGAAGATGGCCAGATTGATGTATTAAATAAAGTTGACTTTTTAACTCTTCAGTATGGAATGCTTTTAGAAGAACTACCCGACTCAAATAATATGACGGCCCTGAAAGCCGCCGCTATTTTAAATAGGAGTAAAGCGCTGGCTGCAATATTTAATAATAATTCACCCTATCAAATAGAAAGTTATCAGGGCATTTCAAATCTGACTGATATTATTAGAGTGGCGGTTGATAATACAGAAGCAAAAGTAATTTATAAAGATGATAATCCGTATTATCAAAACTTAGATGTTAAGGAACTGGGTAGTCAATATTCTACCGCTGAGGAATTAATCACACAGAATATTGATAGTATTGAAGTAAAAGATCTTGCTACGACCATAGACGAAGAACAACTTGTGAGGGCTGAAATTGACTTGGGCCTTGAATATAGGGAGATTAAACAACTAACCTGGTCAGGTCCCAGAATTATAACTGTGGTTGACCTGGATGTATTCAAGGAAAGACATCAGGTCATACCATTTGTAAGCAATGACGAGATTACCGGAGTAGCCCCTTTAGCAAAAGTGGTTAGAGATAAAGAAGCACTTGTCGGAGTAAACGGCGGTTTTTATAATTCCGCGGGCAAACCCTTGGGTACGGTTATGATTAACGGGCAGATGGTATCTGAACCACTCTATAACAGGGCAGCCCTGGGCATAACTAAAACCGGGGAAGTATTAATAAACAACCTAAAATGGAGAGGGATATTAACCACTTCTAATAATAATATCATTATAGATGCGGTAAATAGAAAACCAAATAATGAAAATGAAATAATTTTATACAATAAATATTATGGTAGTAAGACCCCTCAATTTAAACAGGAATCAGTGGAATTTGTTATTCAAAATAGTAGGATTAGTAAAGTAGTCAGTGGTTCAATGATCCAAAATGAAATTCCTACCGATGGATTTGTAGTTAAAATATTTACAGAAGAAAACCCCTTTGATGCCTTTAAACAGGGTAAAAAAGTAGAATATAAAAACATATTTAATCCGGCCTGGCATAAAGAAGATGTAGTCAATATCATGGGGGGAGGCCCTAAATTAATCACGGATGGCAAAGTCACAGTTACAGGCGAGTTAGAAGAGTTCAGTCAGGATATAACTGCTGGCAGAGCTCCTCGGACAGCAGTGGGGATAACTGAGGACAACCATTTATTATTTGTAACTGTTGATGGTCGCCAGCCTAAATTAAGTATAGGGATGACCTTAGAGGAATTAGCACAGTATTTAAAAGAGTTGAACATGCAAGAAGCTATGAATCTTGATGGCGGCGACTCTTCCCAGCTTGTAATCAGAGGTTATACCTTTAATAATCCTTCTGGTTATCGAGCCATTGCAACCGGAATTTTAATAAAAGAAAGAGAATAATGGAGGTTGATAAACTTGTATAAAAAAGTCCTAATCCTATTTTTACTAATAACTTTTTCACTTACACCAATTGTCAATGCACAAAGTCATGATTTTCAGGAAATGAACTATTCTATATTTCTGGAAGGAGAAAATACATCTCTTAATATAAATCCTGTCTTTCAATTCCAAAATGAAATTAATCATTTGAGCTTTGATATTAATTATGATGGTGATTTTTTCCGTTTCGGCGGTACCTGGCTGATCACAGCTTTAGAAGACACAGGCAATAAAACTGATGCGGCCTTTAGTATTTTAACAGAACCAAATGGAGAAGGCTTTACAGCCGGACTGGGAGTAGAAGGTAAAAATTACCTGGAAGGAAACAGAGCTTTACTTTATGAGCTGAGATATATCCTGGACGGAACCCAGTTTGAATATGGGCTTGGTTATGAAACACCCATAGTTGAAAATAATGCCTTGCTACTTAGTATTGGTAACTCATACTGGCATAATACATCACTTCTATTAGAGGTTGGATTTAAAGTCCAATTTTAATATATAGAGCGGGGAGTAATTGGCAATGGCTAAAAAGAAAACAGAAAAAGAACAGAGAAATAAGTATTTAGATATTATTTTAATATTAATCCTACTATTGGTATTAGCGACTTTTATAGATTTGAATGTAACAATAGAAGAAGTATTTAGAATTTTAATTGGTTAAAGCATTTTCAAATTGGGGGGGATTGAATGTTTGACCAGAAGCAGGGAGAAGAAGAAATAATTGAACAAGCAAAAGAAGGTAATAAGTTAGCAGTTGAATATCTAATAAACCAGAATATGGATATCGTTTATGCGAAGGCGAAGTATTTTTTCATCAAGGGACTCGATAAAGAGGATGTAATCCAGGAAGGTATGCTCGGACTGTTTAAGGCGATAAGGGATTATCAGCCGGAACGCGAGGCTTCTTTTAGAGGGTTTTCCCAGTTATGTGTGCATAGGCAGCTTATTTCAGCCATTAAAAGGGCTAACAGACAAAAACATCAGCCCTTAAATAATTCTACTTCTATAAACAAGACTTATGATTATGATAATGAGTCGGGGAGAAGTTTTAGCGAAATTCTACCCGATAAGAAGAAAAAACTGGAAGATCAATTTGTTTATAAAGAAATTATAAATTTAGTATTTCAAGAGATTGAAAGAGAGTTAACTGAGTTAGAAAAAAATGTTTTTTATGAATATTTAGATGACCGCACTTATAAGGAAATTTCAGGAAAACTCGAAATTAATGTGAAGACTGTCGATAATGCGCTGCAGAGAGCCCGTAAGAAAATTGAGGAAATAAAAGAGAATAATAATTTAGAAGATCTTGTAATATAATACTATATATTGGGTGTGTAATTTGTTGTAATCTTTTGTGATAACTTGTTTGACAACAATATTATACTGTGTTATATTAAGATAAATGGGAATTTAAGTTTCCTAGAAACAATTTACAGGAGGAATATAATTTATGATCTATACTGGAACAGTAAAGTGGTTTGACGCGAAAAAAGGTTATGGTTTTATTGAAAGAGAAGAAGGCGACGACGTTTTTGTTCATTTTTCAGCAATTCAAGATGACGGATTTAAAACTCTTGAAGATGGAGAAAAAGTAGAGTTCGAAATTGTTGAGGGTGACAGAGGACCTCAAGCTGCACAAGTTGTGAGGGTTGAAGAAGAGTAATTATAGATGCCTAAATATGTGCACACAATCCTGATTACAGAGATGTAATCAGGATTTTTTTTATAAAAGAAGGGTTTTACTTTAAAATATTGAATTATTATAATAACACCAATATTTATTTTAGTAGTTCAGAAGGGAGTGGAGATAATGAATATTACGGTTTATGGAAAAAATTTCGATATTACACCTTCATTAAAGGATTACGCCAGAGAAAAGATGGAAAAACTGGAAAAGTATTTTCAAGGCGAACCAATGGAAGTCCACATCACAATGGAGGTCGAAAAAGAAAGGCATATAGTAGAAGTTACAGCTTATGTCAAAGGATTAATTCTCCGCGGTGAAGAAGAAACTACTGATATGTATGCTTCGCTTGATGGGGTCATTGACAAGGTAGAAAGACAGATTCACAAGTACAAAACAAGAATCCATAATAAAATGATTGAAAGGAAACAGGAATATAAGGAAGAATTTATGGAAGAAAGAGAAGAAATGGTTCGTAAGAAAAAAGAACCAGAGGAAGACGAGTTTGAACCAAAGATCGTTAAGACAAAGAGCTTTGCTTTAAAACCGATGGATGTCCAGGAAGCAGTCATGCAGATGGACTTAATCGGGCACGATTTCTTCGTGTTTTCAAATGCAAATACAAATGAAGTGAATGTAGTATATAAAAGAAAAGATGGGAATTATGGGTTGATTGAACCCACTTTTTAAATAGCAATATAAATAAATTGATTGCAAATGGGCCGCCTTTTAAAATGGGCGGCCTTTTATCGTATATCAATAATTGTTTAAAAATACGCAAGTATTAGAACTATACTGTTAAAAAGAAATAACAAATCCCATAATATTGAGACATTTCTGTTATATGATAGATAGGTGAATACATTGAGATTTTAACCAATTAATGTTATAATATAATGTAAATTTGTAATGATTTAGACTTAAAATTTTTGATCTATAATAAAAAAACAGGTGGTAAAAAAATGTTTGATTTTGTGAAAAACTTATTTAAAGATCCTAATGAAAAAGAACTGGAAAGATTACAGGAAATTGTCGATGAAATAAATGCATTAGAAAGTGACATGCAGAAACTTTCCGATGCGGAACTTAAAGCAAAGACAGCTGAATTTAAACAGAGATATCAGGATGGAGAAAGCCTGGATGATCTATTACCGGAAGCATTTGCGGTCGTAAGAGAGGCTTCTCAACGTTCAACAAAGGAAGAGTTTAGACATTTTGATGTACAGATAATGGGTGGTATCGTACTACATGAGGGTAAAATTGCCGAAATGAAGACCGGGGAAGGTAAGACCCTGGTAGCTACCCTGCCTGTATATTTAAATGCTTTAACCGAGAAGGGGGTCCATGTAGTTACTGTCAATGACTATCTAGCCAAAAGAGATAGTGAGTGGATGGGCCAGATTTATGAATTTTTAGGTTTAGATGTGGGGGTAGTATTAAGCGGTATGACGCCGGAAGAAAGAAAAAAAGCATATGATGCTGATGTAACATATGGTACCAATAACGAGTTTGGTTTTGATTACTTAAGGGCCAACATGGCAACTGATCCCGATAATGTTATCCAGCACGATTTCCACTATGCTATCTTAGATGAGGTAGACAGTATTTTAATCGATGAGGCGAGAACACCGCTCATCATCTCCGGACCGGTTCAGGAAACTTCCAAAGATTACAGGAAGTTTAACCGAATAATCCCGAACTTAAAAGAAGAACAACATTATGAATTAGATGAGAAAAACAATAGTGTTACCTTAACTGAAGAAGGTGTGGAAAAGGTAGAAAATTATTTAAACGTTGATAACCTCTTTGATGAAGATAACTTTAGATTACACCATCAGGTTAACCAGGCCTTAAGAGCCCATACCCTGATGAAAAAAGATAGAGACTATATCGTAGATGAAGGTAAAGTTAAAATTGTCGATGAATTTACCGGCCGGGTAATGGAAGGCAGAAGGTACAGTGAAGGCCTACACCAGGCAATTGAAGCCAAAGAAGGTGTATCGGTCCAAAAAGGCAGCCAGACCTTTGCCCGCATAACCTTACAGAACTACTTTAGAATGTATGACAAATTAGCCGGTATGACCGGGACTGCCAAAACTGAAGAAGAAGAATTTATCAAGATATATGGGATGGAAGTTGTCGTCATCCCCACCAATGAACCACTTATCAGAGATAACAAGCCAGATCTAGTCTTTAAGGATGAAGAGTCTAAATTTAGGGCAGTTGTAAAAGAAATCGAGGAAAGACACGAAAAAGGCCAGCCCCTGTTAGTGGGTACGGTCGATATAGATAAATCGGAAAAATTAAGCAGGATGTTAAACCGCAAGGGCATCCAGCACAATGTCTTAAATGCTAAAAACCATAAAAAAGAGGCTGAAATAATTAAGGATGCCGGTCAGAAAAACAGTGTAACAATTGCAACTAATATGGCCGGTAGAGGTACAGATATCGTCTTAGGGGAAGGAGTAGTCGAGCGGGGTGGTCTACATGTTATAGGTACTGAAAGACATGAAAGCCGCAGGATCGACAACCAGCTGAGAGGACGGGCCGGCCGTCAGGGCGATCCGGGTTCCTCACAGTTCTTTGTCTCCTTAGAAGATGACCTCTTAAGACTCTTCGGATCTGACAATATTACGGCCCTAATGGATAAGGTCGGTATGGAAGATGACCAACCTATTCAGCATAAGATGATAACCAATGCGATCGAAAGGGCCCAGAAAAAAGTAGAAGGCAGAAACTTCGATATCAGAAAGGCCATCTTACAGTATGACGATATCTTAAATAAACAGCGCAAGATCATTTATGAACAGAGAAGCGATGTTCTCTTTTCCGATAATATGGACGAGATTATCTTCGGAATGCTAGAACAGCTCGTCGAGGATATCACAGAAAGTTATCTCTCTGAAGATATTCATCCCAGTGACTGGGATCGGGCAGGCCTTGTTGATTATCTAAACAAGTTCTATTTCTCGGAAGAATTAACGGCAGAAGATATTGAAGATAAGAACAAAGAAGAGATTAAAGAATATTTAATTGAATTTGGTAAGCAGAACTATAAAGATAAAGAAGAGAAGTTCAAAGAAGAAAACATGAATAAGATCGCAAAATATATTGCACTGAGAGTTATCGATAGAAACTGGATGTCACACCTTGATAATATGGATGAACTTAGACAGGGAATTGGCCTGCGTGCATACGGCCAAAAAGATCCTTTAACCGAATATAAGTTTGAGTCTTACGACATGTTTAATGAAATGACCAGTTCGATAAGAGAGGACATTATTAGAAGTATCTTTAGAATAGAAGTCCATGAAGATGGGCAATTAGATAGAAAACAGACCAGTCGTAACTTAAATTATAGTGATGGCGGTACAATAAGTGCCCTCGCAACTGCTAAAAATAAAGCGCAAGGGCAGCGTCAGACTACTACCAATAAAGATAAGAAAACTCATTCAACCGTGGTTAAACCGGATGAACCGGGTAGAAATGATCCCTGTCCCTGTGGCAGTGGTAAAAAATATAAGAAATGCTGTGGCAGATAGTATGAAGGAGGAGTTTTAGATGAACGGAAATTATGAAGAAAGAATCGCAGCCCTAAAAGAAAGGTACCAAGATTTGAGGGATCTACTTTGACCCTGCCAAGCTGGCCTCTAAAAGAGATGAATTAGAAGAAAAGATGGTTGCTCCCGATTTCTGGGATGACAACGAAGAGGCCACTCGTATCAGTAAAAAAGTGGATAGTATAAAAAATAAGCTGAACTTATTAGAACAATTAAAGGATGATATAGAGGAAATAGAAGTATATAAGGAACTTGCCTCCGAAGAAGATGATGACAGTTTGTTAAAACAGGTTGATCAGAAATTAGATGAATTAGATGAAAGACTTGAAAAACTTGAGCTAAAAACCAGACTTAACGGTAAACATGATAAAAACAACGCAATTTTATCTATACACCCCGGTGCCGGGGGAACCGAGTCTCAGGACTGGGCTGCCATGCTGCTTAGGATGTATGACAGATGGGCTCAAAAAGAAGATTTTGAAGTAAAAACCCTGGACTTTCAAAGCGGTGATGAAGCCGGTATTAAGAGGGTCACGATTTTGGTTGAAGGTGAATATGCTTACGGCTATCTTAAGGGAGAAAGCGGTGTACACCGTCTGGTGAGGATCTCTCCCTTTGATTCATCCGGCCGCAGGCATACTTCTTTTGCTTCGGTAGATATCATGCCGGAAATAGAGGAAGATATTGAAGTTGATATAGATGAAAACAACTTAAAAATTGAAACCTATCGGGCCAGTGGGGCCGGCGGACAGCATGTCAATAAGACGGATTCGGCGGTCCGGATCACCCACCAGCCGACTGGTGTGGTTGTACAGTGTCAAAACGAAAGATCTCAGCATAAAAACAAACAGATGGCGATGAAGATCTTAAAAACTCGTTTAATGGAGTTAAAAAAGGAAGCCCAGGCCGAAAAGATAGATGAATTAAGGGGCGAACACAAAGAGATTGCCTGGGGCAGTCAGATCCGTTCTTATGTTTTCCATCCCTATAATATGATAAAAGACCATCGAACCGGTGTGGAAGAAGGTAACACCGAAAAGGTAATGGATGGTTATTTAGATGAATTTATAGAAGCATATTTGAAGCAAAATAATAGTGGAGAATTAAATATTTAATTTGAGCTCAGGAGGCAGTTTATGAATAAAAAAATATTATATCTAGTTATTATACTGACCTTGATTGTTTCCTTAATTGGAATCAGGGGCAGGATGATGGTCGAACAGTCCAATAATAATGTGGAAATGGCTTTTGATTATAAGTCCCTTTTAGAGATGAGGGATAAGTATGACAATCAGACGCTGGCTCTACAGGATTTAAAAAACGCTGGTATTAATTCGATTGCCCTAACCCCGATCGATTTAAAGAAATTGATCAAAAGGGGTCAGGTAGTTCATTTAACCATCAGTGATATAAACAAAAGAAAGCTGCTGGAAGATAATCAGTCTGCTTTCTGGCAGGAGTTTCCCCTAGGAGAGCAAAGTGCATTTTTAGTATTTGAAGCCAAAAATAATTACTATAATAACCTCTATTACTTTAAAGAAGAACTAAATCTGAGCTTTGAAGAAGTTAACGGTAAAAATATTGTCTTCTTTCCCTTTTGGAAAGAAGATTACTTATCATTAGATGTAGGTTTTGATCGCGAGTTAATAGATTCGATAAAAGAAAGCGGTCTAAATGTGGTCTACAGGTTTGATAACCTGGATAATAATGATCTGAATTACCACCTGCTTTCTACTCTGTCCGCCAATTCAACGATAGTTTTTGCCGGACAGGAGATAATGGGACACCCCGATGAGATAGATAAAACGGCCCAATTAATGCAAGAAAACAATAATACCTTTGGATTTATTGAAGCCATTATCGGTGTACAAAAGGGGGAAGATAAATTAGCTAAAAAGCTAGATTATAATATTGTAAGAGTACACAGTATTACTCAGGAAGAGATGAATATCTATTCTGAAGGTAAAATCGTTGATAGGTATATGCGGGCAGTACGAGAAAGAAATATCCGTTTTTTCTATATGCGCCCCATAATCAAAGAAAATAAAGATTTTTCTGCTGTTAAATCTTTAAATTTAGAATATATTGATAGTTTAAATGAGAGGTTGGTATCAGCCGGATATAATATTGAGCAGGCTGTACCTTATCGATCCTTTTCTAACAGCAGTATCTATTTAATATTTACGGCTTTAGGTATTTTAGCCGGAGGAGTCCTTCTTTTATTAGAAATATTTAAGATAAAAGAGGACCTATTACAGTATATATTAGTAGTACTTGGAATTATAGGTATATTTTTAACCTATTTCTTTTTAGATATGTACTTTTTCAGAGCTGGACTGGCTTTAGGAAGTAGTATTGTTTTCCCCAGTTTAGCAATTATATCTCAGTTACTGAGCCAGAAAAAAAGGAAGAACATATTTAATTACATGAAAGCAGCTCTGATAACATTGGCCGGGGCCTGTTTCATCATCTCGTCCCTGTCAGACATCAGTTATTTGACCAAGATAAATCAGTTTAGGGGAGTAAAATTGGCCTTTCTTATGCCCCTTTTAATTATCACCTTCTATTACTTTTTAGAATATATAGTAAGGGAGAAGGATACGACTGTTAAAGACAAAATCTTTGAACTGTTAGAGATAAATCTTAAAGTAAAACACCTAGTAATTTTAGGAATTGTGGGCCTGGCAGGTATCTATTATATTCTAAGGACGGGCAACTTCCCTATCCTTGATATACCTGCTATTGAAGAGAGCTTTAGAAACTCACTTGAAGATCTACTGTATGTACGACCCCGCTTTAAAGAATTTTTAATAGGCCATCCTGCTTTTATCATCGGCCTCTACTTTTTTAAAGATATCAAGAAAAGTTTAACCCTATATTTCCTTGGTCTTTTAGCAGTTATCGGTCAGCTTAATATGCTTAACTCATTTGCCCATATCCATACCCCGGTTTTGATCTCTTTACTGAGAACGATCCACGGTTTATGGTTAGGATTAATACTGGGTCTGATAGCAGTTCTGATTTTGAAGTACTTATTAAAATATTTTAACAAGCAGAAGGTGAAATAAATAATGAAGATTCTGCTTTCCGGCTATTTCGGTTTTAATAATCTCGGCGATGAAGCTATTCTGGCCAGTATGGTTGATATGATAAGGGCAGAAACCGATGATGCCGAGATAACTGTACTTACCCAAAATACACCTGAAACAAAGGTTAAGTATAATACTGAAACTATTTATAGATATGATATATTTAAAATAGCAGCAGCTATGAGAAAAGCAGATATCTTTTTCAGTGGGGGAGGCAGTTTACTGCAGGATGTAACCAGCCTCCGTTCAGTCCCCTATTATTTAGGATTAATATTTTTAGCCCAGGTTTTTAATCTAAAAACGGTCTTTTTTGCCCAGGGGGTTGGGCCTGTTAACAATAGTTTTTATAGGTTTTTGATTAAAAAGGTTTTAAGTAGAGTGGACTTTCTTTCGGTCCGCGATTTAAATTCTAAGCTGTTTTTAGAAGAAATCGGTATCAATCCAAATAAGATAAAACTGATAGATGACCCGGTCTATGGGTTAAATATCTGTAAAGGTAATGATCCAGAAGTTTCCAACACTAAAAAGATCGGGGTTTCAGTCCGCAGCTGGCAGGATAATTCCTATCTGCAAAAAGTGGCTGAATTTTTAAACTACCTGATCAAAAAAGAAGAATATACTGTTACCATCCTTCCCTTTCACGAAGGGGAAGATGAAAGAATTAGTGAACAGTTAAAAAATATGCTATATACCAGAGCTGAGATAATTGATTATACTGATGATATAGAAAAGATAAATAATTTGTATAGCACTTTTGATATATTTATAGGGGTCAGGCTTCATTCCCTGATATTTGCTGCGATAAACTGTGTACCATTTATTGGAATAAGTTATGATCCCAAGGTTGGGAGTTTAATCCAGGAGATGAACTACCAGCCTAATATTACGACCGATAATATTACTGAAGAGCAATTAATTAAATCTTATGATATAATTAAAGACGAAAGCAAAGAAATTAAAGATAGAATAGACAGGATTGTAAAGGTCAAAAATGAGAGAGTCAAAGGTTCGATTAGCAGATTATTAACTGATTTGAAAGGTGAATAAGTTGAAGGATAAAACCGAAATACTGACCCTTAAGATAAATAATATAACGATGCAGCAGATGGTAAGTGAGTTAATAAATACAATCTATAACCGAGAAGCCAAAAAACTAATCTATACACCCAATTCTGAAATTGCAGTTCGCGCTTATGATGATACAAATTTCTCAAGGCTATTAAACCGGGCGGACTTTTTGGTACCGGATGGGGCCGGCCTGCTTTTGGCAGCCCGACTTTTAGGTGAACCCTTACAGGAAAGGGTAGCCGGTTATGATTTAATGAGAAAGCTGCTTAATGAGATAGCAGATAAAGATATTTCGGTCTACTTTTTAGGAGGGAAACCAGGTATAATAGACTCAGCTGTACAAAATATAAGAGAAGAACTACCTGAGCTTAATATGGCTGGTTTTCACCACGGCTATTTAGATTCTGATTCAAAAGAAATGATTATTGAGGAGATTAATAATAAAAAGCCCGATATATTGTTAGTGGGGATGGGAGTCCCTTTACAGGAGAAGTTTTTTGACACCCATTTTGAGGACTTGAACGTACAGATTGGAATAACGGTGGGAGGAAGTTTTGACGTCCTGTCCGGTCAGTCAAAAAGGGCCCCCCTCTGGATGCAGAAGATTTATTTAGAATGGTTTTACCGGCTTTTGCAGGAGCCGAAGCGAATTAAAAGAATGATAGCTTTACCCCGGTTTTTGTTTTTAGTAGTCAAAGAAAAATTCGATATTTAAGATCATAAAAGATTGGAAGGAAGAGATAAAAAATGTTTAGAAATAAAAAGAAGTTATTAGCTGTATTACTTGTCATAACAATTTTAACTGTCGGTGGTTTTAAAGTAATTGCAGATGACCTGACTCCTTTGAAAAATTTACAAAATGTTATATACCTGATAGATAACTATTATGTAGAAGATAAAAACTTAGAAGAACTGATCGATTCTGCTATCACAGGTATGTTAAAAGAGCTGGACCCTTATTCATCCTATCTAAGTCCAGACGAATATGAGGAGATGCAGATTGAATTCGATGGTGAATTTGGCGGGATAGGCATTGTTATAACCGTCAGAGAAGAGAAGTTAACTATTGTTTCACCGATTAAGAATACTCCCGGTGATAGAGCCGGTCTAAAATCAGGAGACGTCATTAAAGCTATTAATGGCAAGTTAACTTCGGAGATCTCACAACAAAAAGCTGTCGACCTAATGAGAGGTGAACCAGGCACTCACGTTACTTTGACTATCTCACGCGAAGATAAAGAAGAAGATTTTGATGTAGATATTACAAGGGCCAATGTAGAGATCCCTTATGTAGAACACAATATGGAAACAGACACCATTGGCTATTTATCGATATATCAGTTTGGTAGTGATGTGGGATACAAGACTGAAGAGGCCCTTAACGATTTAAAGAAACAGGGGGCTGAAGCTCTAATTCTTGACCTCAGAACTAACCCCGGTGGAATCTTAGATGAGGCAGTTAAGGTGGCCAGTAACTTTATCGATGATGGAACCGTAGTAACCGTTAAAAGCAGAAGAAAAGAAGATGAAGTATATAATACCGTCTCAGATATAGAGGCTGTTGATATGCCGATGGTTGTATTAATAAATGAAGGTAGTGCCAGTGCTTCTGAAATAGTAGCGGGAGCTATCACGGACTATGGTAGAGGTAAGTTAGTAGGACAAAAGACCTTTGGTAAAGGTACTGTCCAGACCGTTATTCCTTTAGGTGATGGTTCTGCCCTCCGTTTAACAACAGCTAGATATTATACACCCAATGGAAACTTTATCCATGAAAAAGGGATAGAACCTGATATTAAGGTTGAATTTGACCAGGAAAGTGAAGAGGATGCCCAACTACAAAAGGCAATTGATCTATTAAAAGATAAAGTAAGGACCAAATCACTGGATAAGGCGAGCTAGAAAGGTGGATATAGTAAGTGAGCGTATTTAATGTATTAGGACCAATTATGATCGGGCCCTCCAGCTCCCATACGGCGGGAGCTGTTAAAGTCGGTTATCTGGCCCGCTCTATTTTTAAAGATAGATTAGTAAAAGCTGACATATACCTGCACGGATCTTTTGCCAGGACCTTTAAAGGACATGGAACAGACCGCGCCTTAGTGGGCGGTCTTTTAGGTTTTAAACCAGATGATGAAAGGATCCGTGATTCCCTGAACCTGGCTAAAGAAAGGGGAGTTGAGATCGAATTCCACCTTTCTGACTTAAGAGGGGTGCACCCCAATACAGCCAAGTTAGAACTTTACGGTGAAAATAAGGAGATGACCATCATCGGTTCTTCAATTGGGGGCAGCCGGATCAAGATAATCCAAATCGATGATTATGAGGTCGACTTTTCCGGTGAGATGCCGACCCTCTGGGTCCTGCATAAGGATGTACCCGGTGAGGTAGGTATAATTACCTCAATTCTCGGCAGCTACAAGTTAAATATTGCCAGTATGGTGGTATTTAGAAATAAAAAGGGAGAAGTGGGATCTGCAATAATTGAATTAGACCATAAGGTAAGTGATTATGTAATTTCTCACTTGCAAAATATGGACGATATCTATCAGGTAAGGTATATAGAGCCTTTTTAAGGAGGATTTTTTTAATGCAGTATAATAAGATCAAGGAATTAATCGATAAAGCTGAAAAAGAAAATAAAAAGATCAGCCAGATCGTTATAGAAGAAGAGATCTATGAAAGGGAGATTGAGCGGAAAACCGTCATAGATGAGATGAAAGAACATCTAAAAATAATGAGGGAATCTATTAAAGAAGGTCTAACCCCAGGTCATAAGTCTGCTACCGGTTTAACCGGGGGTGAAGCGTTAACCTTACAGAATTCCAATAGATCTTTAAACACCCCTTTATACAAAAAGGTAATTATTAAAGCCCTGGCTGTATCAGAAGTAAATGCCTGTATGGGTAAGATAGTAGCGGGACCGACAGCAGGTGCCAGTGGTATCGTACCAGCTGTTTTAATCACGCTAACAGAAGAACATGAAATTAGTGAAGGTAAGCTGATAGATGCCCTTTTTACAGCCGGTGGGTTGGGAGAAATAGTTTCCAAAAAGGCCACATTGGCCGGAGCAGCCGGCGGCTGTCAGGCCGAATGCGGGGTAGGTTCCGCTATGGCAGCGGGTGCAGCTGTCGAACTGATGGGCGGCTCTCCCCAACAAGTTGGAGATGCCTTTGCCTTGGCCTTAAAAAATCTATTAGGTTTAGTCTGTGATCCGGTGGCAGGACTGGTTGAGATCCCCTGTGTTAAAAGGAATGGGTTTGCCGCTTCCCACGCCCTGACAGCGGTTAATATGGCCTTAAGCGGAATTAATAGTGTAATACCTCCCGATGAAGTCATTGCAGCCATGATGGAAATTGGAGACCTAATGTCGGTTAGCTTAAAAGAGACCTCGGAAGCCGGTTTAGCTAAAACCGAGACCGGACAAAAAATAACCGAGGAGCTGCAAGATTTTTAACAAAAAAGAGTAATATAAATTTTTAGCTTTATTTAGTAATAATTACTATTACAATTAATTATATCATGTTAAAATGTCTAAAACCCGTGAATAAATGAACATTTGTTTGCACATGTCGGGTATATATAGTATAATGTCTACAGGAAAAATATTTAAACAAAGGTGAGTATTTATGCCGAAAGAATTTAAACTTCATTCTCCTTATGAACCGAAAGGTGACCAACCCAAGGCAATTGAAGAGTTGGCGGAAGGGGTAGAAAAAGGATACAGACATCAAACCCTACTGGGTGCAACCGGTACGGGTAAGACATATACGATGGCAGGGGTTGTGGAAGAAGTACAGAAACCCACTCTTGTCATTGCACATAATAAGACATTGGCTGCCCAGCTGGTCAGTGAGTTTAAAGAGTTCTTCCCGGAAAACCGGGTTGAATACTTTGTGAGCTATTACGACTACTACCAGCCGGAAGCTTATGTACCCCAGACTGATACCTATATTGAAAAAGATGCTTCAATTAATGAGGATATAGACAAACTGAGACTGGCCGCCACCAGTGCTCTCTTTGAAAGAAGAGATGTTCTGATTGTGGCCAGTGTTTCGTGTATATATGGTTTGGGTTCACCGGCTGATTACCTGGAGCTTTCCTCTCATCTTAAGGTGGGTAAAGAAAAATCGCGCAAAGAGATCATGAGAGAACTTTCCATGATGCAGTACAGCCGGAATGATATTGACTTACAGCGCGGTCATTTTCGCGTCAGGGGAGATGTATTAGAAATCTATCCCGCTTACCGCGACCAGGCGATTAGGGTCGAGCTATTTGGTGATGAAATTGAGCGGATCACCCGCATCAATACGGTGACCGGTGAGATCATGGAAGAGATGGATGAGATAACTATCTACCCGGCCAGTCACTTCGTGACCCCGGAAGACAAGATTGAACGTGCTATTAAAACAATAAGAGAAGAACTAGTCGAAAGGTTAGAAGAACTGAGAGAACAGGATAAATTAGTCGAGGCCCAGCGCTTAGAACAGAGGACAAACTATGATCTGGAGATGTTAGAACAGATGGGCTTTTGTTCCGGTATTGAAAACTATTCCAGGCATTTAAGCGGACGCCCACCGGGTTCCAGGCCCCAGACCTTGCTTGACTATTTCCCGGATGATTTTTTGGTCTTTATCGATGAATCCCATATGACAATACCCCAGATTGGGGGCATGTTTGCGGGTGATAGATCGAGAAAAGAGAAATTAGTGGAGTATGGTTTTAGGCTACCATCTGCTTTAGATAACAGGCCGCTTAACTTTGCAGAGTTTGAAGAAGTAGTACCACAGGCGATCTATGTTTCGGCTACCCCAGGACCTTATGAACATGAACACAGCCAGCAGATCGTAGAACAGATCATCCGGCCGACCGGACTTATTGACCCTAAAGTAGAAGTAAAACCGGTTGAAGGCCAGATTGATGATCTCCTGGAGGAAATTCGGGTAGTTGTAGAAGAAAGAAATGAAAAAGTCCTGGTTACTACTTTGACCAAAAGGATGGCTGAAGATTTAACAGAATATTTGGGTGAAGCAGGTATTAGAGTCCGTTACCTCCATTCTGATATAGATACTCTGGAAAGATCGGAGATAATTAGAGATTTAAGACTGGGTGAGTTTGACGTCCTGGTTGGAATTAACCTGTTGAGAGAGGGACTTGATATTCCGGAAGTTTCCCTGGTAGCCATTTTAGATGCCGACAAAGAAGGCTTTTTACGGGCAGAAAGACCCCTGATCCAGACCATCGGTAGGGCAGCCCGGAATGTGAATGGAAAAGTAGTCATGTATGGAGATAAGATTACGGATTCAATGCGGAAAGCCATTGATGAGACGGAAAGAAGAAGAGAGATTCAAAAAGAATTTAATGAAAAACATGATATAGAACCACAGACGATTAGAAAACCGGTCAGGGAAGTTCTCCGACCGGAAAAATTAGTTATTGAAGATAGTAAAGAAAAGGTATATAGTACAGATGACGAAGACAATTTAGCAGGACTATCAAAGATCGAACTGCAGAATAAGATTATTGAATTAGAAGAAGAAATGGATGAGGCTGCCTCAAATCTGGAGTTTGAAGTAGCAGCACAAATCAGAGATGAAATCGAAGAAATCAAAGAAGAACTTTCAAATAGATGAGGTGATTAAAGTGGGCAGCAAAAAGATTACTGTTAAAGGAGCCCGTGAACACAATTTAAAGAACTTGGATGTAGATATACCGCGTGATGAACTGGTGGTAATTACGGGACTGAGTGGTTCTGGGAAGTCTTCCCTTGCCTTTGATACAATTTATGCAGAGGGTCAGAGGAGGTATGTAGAATCACTTTCTTCCTATGCTCGCCAGTTTTTAGGACAGATGGAAAAACCAAAGGTTGAATATATAGAGGGCCTTTCCCCGGCCATCTCGATAGATCAAAAATCTACCAGTAAAAATCCCCGTTCAACGGTGGGGACAGTAACTGAAATCTATGATTACTTAAGGTTACTTTATGCCCGAATAGGCACCCCGCACTGTCCGGTCTGTGGAAAAGAGATAAGTTCCCAGACCATAGATGAGATAGTGGACCAGGTACTTGAACTTAAAAACAGGACAAAACTGCAGATTTTAGCCCCGGTTATCAGGGGAAGAAAAGGTGAACACGACCAGGTATTTGCCCAGGCCCGGCGAGATGGTTTTATCCGGGTCAAGGTAGATGGAGAAAACTATCTCGTTGATGATGAAATAGAACTGGATAAAAATAAGAAGCATGATATCTCAGTTATCGTAGATAGAATTGTGATCAAAGAAGATATCAGGGAAAGGTTGGCCGATTCAGTTGAAACAGCCCTGGAGTATGCAGACGGCTTAGTCTATGTTGATATTATAGAGGGAGAGACCTTAACCTTTAGTGAAAAGTTTGCCTGTAATGAACACGGCTTTAACTTAGAAGAACTTTCTCCCCGTATGTTTTCTTTTAATAGTCCTTACGGGGCTTGTGAAGTCTGTGACGGGTTGGGGATCAAAAAAGAATTCGATCCCGAACTGATTTTGGATAAAGAAAGATCTATTCAAGATGGTGGTATCATACCCTGGCGTAATTCCAGCAGTAAATACTATCCCCAGATCTTGAAGGCTTTAGCCAAAGAATATGGGTTTAGTATGAGCACACCAATCGGTGAGTTAGATGAAGAAATTCAGGATATATTACTCTATGGTTCAAATCGGACCTTAAGCTTTCCCTATACCAATAGATATGGAAAGACAAGACAGCAGAATACCCAGTTTAAAGGGGTAGTAAACTATCTTAAAAGAAGGATGAAAAGATCAGATTCGGCCAGTTCCCACAGCCGGATGGAAAAATATATGCGGGAAGATGATTGTAAGGCTTGTAATGGACAGAGGTTAAAACCAGGCGCTCTGGCCGTCACAGTGGGCGGGATCTCTATTGCCGAGTTCACCCGCAAAAATATCGGAGAGGCCCTGGAATTTATTAAAAACCTCAAGCTGAGTAAAAGAGAAAAGTTCATAGGTCAGGAGATCCTTAAGGAGATCAGAAATAGACTGCAGTTTATGGTCAATGTTGGTTTAGAGTATTTAACCTTAGAACGTTCAGCTGCCACCCTCTCGGGGGGAGAAGCCCAGAGAATCAGGCTCGCCACCCAAATCGGTTCCGGCCTGGTAGGTGTCCTATATATCTTAGACGAACCTTCTATCGGACTTCATCAGAGGGATAACAAGCGGTTGATCGATACCCTAGAACATATCCGCGATATCGGTAATACCGTAATTGTAGTCGAACATGATGAAGAAACGATCAGGACGGCTGATCATATCATTGATATTGGGCCGGGCGCTGGCAAACACGGTGGTAATATCGTTGTCCAGGGAGATTTAGAAAAGGTTAAAGACTGTGATAAATCATTAACCGGTAAGTACCTTAAAGGTGAAGAAAAAATACCGATCCCGGATGAACGTTATGAACCGAACGGTAAGTATTTAGAAATAAAGGGAGCCAAGCAGTTTAACCTAAAAGACATCGATGTTGAAATCCCTTTAGGTACCTTTACCTGTATAACAGGAGTTTCCGGTTCCGGTAAATCAACTTTAATTAACTATACTTTGAAGCGGAGACTGATGCAGCACTTTTACGATTCGACCGAACATCCCGGCAAACATGATGAAGTTAAAGGTTTAGAACACCTCGATAAGGTAATTAACATCGATCAATCCCCAATCGGTCGAACCCCACGTTCCAACCCTGCTACCTATACAAAGGTATTTGACTATATCAGGGACCTTTTTGCCGAAACACCGGAAGCCCGCCGCCGCGGCTATGATAAAGGTAGGTTCAGCTTTAATGTAAAGGGCGGACGCTGTGAAGCCTGTAAGGGCCAGGGGAAAAACAAGATTGAAATGCACTTTTTGGCCGATGTATATGTAACCTGTGATGTCTGTGGAGGTAAGAGATACAATAAGGAAACCTTAGAGATCAAGTATAAGGGTAAAACAATCGCAGATGTACTGGACATGACGGTAGAAGAGGCCTTGAACTTCTTCGATAAGATACCGGCCTTAAAACGCAGATTACAGACCCTTTATGACGTAGGCTTAGGATACATCAAATTAGGACAGCCCGCTACTACCCTTTCGGGCGGAGAAGCTCAGCGGGTCAAGATATCGGAAGAACTCGGTAAAAGAAGTACCGGCCGAACCCTATACATGCTCGATGAGCCGACAACCGGACTTCACTTTGCCGATGTAAAAAAACTATTAGAAGTATTGCACAGACTGCGGGAAGGCGGTAATACTGTAATAGTCATAGAGCACGACCTTGATGTAATAAAATCAGCTGACTATATTATCGACCTCGGACCAGAGGGCGGCGATAATGGGGGGGAAGTATTAGCAACAGGTACCCCGGAAGAGGTAGCAGAAGCTGATAACTCCTATACTGGTAAGTTTTTAAAGGACATCTTAAAATAACTGGTGATTATCTATGAGTAGATATATCGAAGAACAAATTAAACAAATACCGGATAAACCGGGCGTCTATCTCATGAAAGATGACTCCGGTGAGATTATCTATGTAGGCAAAGCCCGCTCCTTAAAAAAGCGGGTTCGCTCCTATTTCCGCAAGGGAAACCAGAGCTACAAGACCTCTATCATGATCGATCATATCGATGACTTCGACTATATAGTAACCGATACCGAGATGGAATCATATATACTTGAGGCCAATTTGATAAAAAAATATCACCCCAAGTATAATGTCAGATTAAAAGATGACAAGACCTATCCTTTCATTAAAATTACTACCTATGAGGACTTTCCCCGTATTAAAAAGTCGCGGGTAGTAAAAAAGGATGGGAGTAAGTACTTCGGGCCCTTTGCCGATGTTGATGCAATCTATAAGACGATAAATATATTAAAAGATCTCTTTAAATTAAGAAGCTGTAACTATGACTTCAGTGTTGATGATCAGCTGGAAAGGCCCTGCCTGAACTACTATATAGATAAATGTACGGCCCCCTGTGTCGGTAAAATCTCAAAAGAGGAATACCGGGCCCAGATCGACCAGGTAATTATGTTTCTTTCCGGCCGTCAGAAGATTTTATTAAATAAGATAGAAGAGGAGATGCAGGCTGCCGCAGATGAGCAGAACTTCGAACGGGCCGCCCGCTACCGGGATGCCATGCAGGCCGTGGAAGAGATTTCCCGACAGCAGAAGGTGATGTCAGAAGATAATAAAGACCGCGATATTATCGCGATAACTGAAGACGGCTCCTACTGTGTCCAATTGCTGTTAGTAAAAAACGGTAAGCTGATTGGGCAGGAGCATTTTATCCTAGAAGGTACAAGAGGAGAAGATAAAAGGGAAGTAATGTCCTCTTTTTTACAGCAGTACTATGAACAGGCCCCCCAACTACCGAATGAAATTTTAATTAATACCGAGATAAATAATAGGGAGATACTGGCTGACCGTCTAAAACAGTTAAAAGGCAAGCAGGTTAAGATAAAGATACCGCAAAAAGGTAATAAAAAACGCTTAATCGAGATGGCCTTAAAAAATGCTGAACAGAACCTTAAAAAAGAAAGTATTAAAAAGAAGTATGAAGAAAAAAGAACTGTAAAAGCAGTTGAAAAACTGGCCGACTATTTAGAATTAGATGAATTACCTTCCCATATCGAAGGCTTTGATATTTCCAATATTCAGGGAACAGACCCGGTCGCTTCTCTGGTTGTTTTTAAAAATGGTCGCCCCTCTAAAAGTGACTACCGTCGTTTTAAGATAAGGCAGAAGGAAGGGCCGGATGACTTCGCCATGATGAAGGAAGTGGTCCAGCGCCGGTACCGGAGGCTTTTAGAGGAAGACCGTAAGTTGCCCGATCTCATTTTAATTGATGGGGGCAAAGGCCAGTTAAATGCGGCTTTGACTGTATTAGAGGAACTTGGCCTAGAAGATATGCAGATTATTGGTTTAGCTAAAAGAGAGGAAGAGGTATTTTTACCAGAGAGAAAACAACCGGTAATATTACCGAAAAGCTCGGATGCCCTCCACCTCTTGCAGAGAGTCAGAGACGAAGCCCATCGATTTGCTGTTAATTACCATCGTAAGTTAAGGTCCCGCCGGATAACTCACAGTATGCTGGAGAGAATACCCGGGATTGGACCTAAAAAGAAAAAAGCACTGCTGCAGCATTTCGGGTCCCTGGCTAAAATAAGATTGGCGGACCGATCTGAATTAAAAGAAGTGGAAGGAATTAGCGACAAATTAGCTGAAGTGATCAGTGATTATTTAGAAAAAAACACGAGAAGCATGTAAAAACCCTGTGTTAATTGTTGACAAGCAGGGTTTTTAAGTTATGATTAATGTGAAAATAAACACATAATAAGGAAAATAAACCATGCTAGAAATTAAAATATGTGTAGGCAGCAGCTGTCAATTCAATTAACCTTTTTAAAAGTTTAACACATTTAATAATTTAATAGTCAAGAAGGAATAAGGCCTATTTTACAGAAATAAATAAACTGGAAAATAAAGCAGTAATGTTTGTTTAATGAGATTTTAGACCTTCTGGATAATCATGTAAAAAAGAAGGTAGTGTTAAATAAGAGTGACCTGGAAATTATTCAGAAAAACACTAATAATGATTTAAATTTTGAAGTTTTATTTGAAGATGAACAAAAGTTCAACAAATATATTCTTATTTCAACCTAATACTTTTTGACAATCAAACTCACTATATATATAATTACTTTAAAAGTAATAATTATTATTTCATACATATTCAAGGAGGTGAAGTTTAGTTATGGCATATGTTATTTCAGATGAATGTATCATGTGTGGTGCATGTGAACCAGAATGCCCAGTAGATGCTATCAGTGAAGGTGATACTCGATATGTAATCGACGCTGACCTCTGTATTGATTGTGGTGCTTGTGCTGAAGTATGTCCTGTAGACGCTATCAGCCCTGAATAAACATAAGTATAATTATATATAATTATATAAAATAACCGGAGTGTAATCACTCCGGTTTTAGTTTTATTTTTATTTAAATATAATTGTAAATTTTTAAATTATATTTAATAATATATATATTTAAAGCAGGATTTAATCCTTACATAGAGAATAAATAAATTGGAGTTAATGTAACTTTCATATATAAATAACGAAGGGGTTGATATTTTGAGTTCTCTAAAAGAAGTAGATCCAAAAATTGCAGAATTCATTGAATTAGAAGAAGAAAGACAGGCCAAACACATTGAATTGATAGCTTCAGAAAACTTTGTTAGTGACGCAGTATTGGAAGCAGCCGGTTCAAAGTTAACCAACAAGTATGCAGAAGGTTATCCTCATAAAAGATATTATGGTGGATGTGAACAGGTTGATAAGGTAGAAGATTTAGCGATTGAAAGGGCCAAAAAAATCTTTGGGGCAGACCATGCAAATGTACAGCCTCATTCCGGCTCTCAGGCCAACCAGGCCGTCTATTTTGCCAAGGTACCCATTGGGGAGACCATTTTGGCGATGGACCTTACCCACGGCGGTCACTTAACCCACGGTAATCCCGTCAATATGTCCGGTAAATACTTTAACTTTATTCATTATGGTGTTACAAAAGATAGAGAAATTATTGACTATGATCAGGTAGAAAAACTGGCTAAAAAACATGAGCCAACCTTAATCGTGGCCGGGGCAAGTGCCTATCCGCGGGTAATAAACTTTAAAAGATTTAAACAAATTGCTGATGAAGTGGGCGCCCTCTTGATGGTAGACATGGCTCATATTGCCGGTTTAGTAGCAGCAGGATACCATCCCAATCCGGTTGAACATGCAGATATTGTCACTACTACTACTCATAAGACTTTAAGAGGCACCAGGGGTGGATTAATACTCTGTAAAGAAGAACATGCCAAGGATATTGATAAAGCGATCTTCCCCGGTATTCAGGGTGGTCCTTTGATGCATATCATAGCGGCGAAAGCAGTTGGTTTTAAAGAGGCTATGACCGATGAATTTAAAGAATACCAAAAACAGATTATCGATAATGCCCAGGCCTTAGCCAAGTCCTTACAGAGCTTCGGATTAAGGCTGGTCTCAGGTGGAACAGATAACCACCTCATGCTAGTTGATTTAAATAATACGGATATTACGGGTAAAGAAGCTGAAACCGCCCTCGATAAGGTCGGGATTACGGTAAACAAAAATACGATTCCATTTGAAACCAGAAGTCCTTTTGTTACCAGTGGGATAAGAATCGGTACTCCGGCGGTTACAACCAGGGGCATGGAGGAAGACGAAATGGAACTTATCGGTGAATATATCTTTGAATGCTTAAAGTATATTGACGATGATGAAAAATTGAAAGACTTACAGAAGAAGGTATATGAACTATCAGCTGAGTTTTCTGGATAAATATGTTGAAATATTTACCAATATGGATTAAAATTAATATAGGAGCAAGATTATAATATTGAGGGGGTTGCCCCTCAATATGTTTATCTAATAAAAAGATAGGATGTAGTTATTTTGTATAAATTAGTTGTGATTGATTTAGATAATACACTTTTAAATAATGAACACCAGATAAGTGCTAAAAACAAAGAGGTCATTAAACAGATACAGGCAAAAGGTATTGAAGTTCTTATTGCAACCGGACGCATGTATATTTCGGCTGAACCTTATATTAAAGAATTGGCCCTAGATAATGAAGCGATTGTATATAATGGGGCAATGGTGAAGGAGATTAAGTCCGGTCAAATCAAATACCATAAACCGATCAAGAAAGATATTGCTCGCAAAATCATTAGAGATGTTAAAAATGAAGGACTTCATATCAACCTTTATCAAAATGACCAACTTTATGTTGACCAGGATAATGAATACAAAAAGAGGTATGAAGAAGTATCCGGTATCAAAGCCCTCCAGGTAGATAATCTAGCTGAAATGGATTTTGATGACCCTACAAAATTATTAATTATTGAAGATGATCCTGACAAACACAGTTATTACCAAAAATATTTGAGAGCTAAGTACGGAGAACAGATTGATGTTACTGAGTCTAAACACTATTTCATCGAACTAGGAGCTAAAGGTGTTAATAAAGGGAAGACCCTCCAGCAGATAAGCCAGGCAAAACGAATTAAACGAAAAGAAATTTTGGCTATAGGTGACAGTTATAATGATATTGAAATGATAAGTTATGCAGGAACTGGTATTGCCATGGATAATGCCGCTGAAGCAGTCAAAGAGAAAGCTGATTTGATTGCCCCTCATCATGAAGAGGATGGTGTGGCAGAGATACTTGATAAATTGATATTGAGTTGAAGAACCTTATCAAAAGTGTTATCATTAAGTATAGAAGGCAATAGTACTGACTAGTCAGTTTTTTATAATACCAAGGAGGGATTGAGATGGCTACTTTCAATTTTGCAAAGAAATTTGCTGCAGAAAAATTAGTTAAAAAGGCACTTGAGTATATTGAAAAAGACCCGGACAAGAACTTTTTAAAAATACTTAATTTGGCAGAAAAATTATCCAATACCAAAAACCAGGATAGGCAGATTGAAGTAATCAGAGAGAACTACAAGAAAAATCCTGTAATTAAGGAATTCATCCGAAAATTGGATGATGTAGCCTCCAGCTATAAAGAAGGCTTACTTATAAACTTTTTTGTTAATTCAGCCTTATTGGGTATACCTTATCAGTACAAGATGGCAGATAAATTGGGACACGGAGTTCCCTGGGCTATCTTGATGGACCCGACCAGTGCCTGTAATTTAAACTGTGAAGGTTGCTGGGCCGGTGAATATGAAAAGGGGGATACCCTTGAATTTGAAACCATGGACCGGATTATCAATGAAGCAAAAGAACTGGGTATCTATTTTATAATCTTTTCAGGGGGAGAACCGACCGTTTATCCCCGTCTGATGGAACTGGTTGAAAAACACCCCGATGTTGGTTTTATGATGTATACCAACGGGACTTTAATAGATGATGAGATGGCCGATAAGATGCTGGAATTAGGCAATATAACTCCCGCAATTAGTTTAGAGGGATATAAAGAACAGACCGATGCACGCCGCGGAGAAGGGGTCTTCGATAAGATAATGGACACCATGGACCGTCTGCGGGAAAGAGGTATAATATACGGTGTGAGCCTTACCGCCCATCGTAATAATGTTTATGACCTATTTCAGGGTGAGGACTTCTATGATTTCTTAATCGAAAAAGGAGCGACTTATGGTTGGCTCTTCCACTATATGCCGATCGGGAGAGATCCAGACCTCGATATGATGTTAACACCTGAACAAAGGGCGTTTTTAGCAGAGCGAGTTAATGAACTAAGGTCCAATAAACCGCTCTTTTTAATCGATTTCTGGAATGACGGCACCTATGCAGGTGGCTGTATTGCAGGAGGAAGAAGGTACTTCCATATAAATGCAAAGGGAGATGTTGAACCCTGTGCCTTTGCCCATTTTGCCACCGATAATATTAAGGGTAAGTCGTTAAAAGAAGTACTAGATAATCCCCTATTTAGAGAATATCAAAAGAGACAGCCCTTTAATGAAAATTCATTAAGACCCTGTCCAATTATTGATAATAATCCTGCTTTAAGGGAGATAGTAAAAGAGTCGGGTGCTGAACCCACTCATGCCGGTGCCGGTAATGTAATAACTGAAGAAGTTGGTAAAAAGTTAGAAGACCTAGCAGAACGCTGGGAGAAAGTTTCCCGACCGATACATGAAAAGAGAGTCAGCAAAAAAGAGAAAGAAAAAGAAAAGAAGAAAGAAAAGGTAAAATCTTAAATAAAAGTATTGAAAGCCCCTCTTGCAGGGGCTTTTCCTTTTCTTTACATTAATTTTCATTAGTGATATAATAAATTTGAATTTTTCAAATCAGGGAGGAATTAACTTTGAAGATATGGCAGGTATTAAAAGACTCGACATCCCAAACCTATGATAAATTATTTAAATTTGCTATTTTGAATCTTATTTGGTTCATACTCTCCACCCTGGTAGTCTTTATCGGATATTCAGGTTTAATTATAAAGTTCTATTACTTATTAATTGTTCCCATTATTTTTCTGGGTCCATTTTTTATGGGTGGACTGATGAGCGGTATCAATTACATAAAGTTTAATGACTTTTCTATTAAACAGTATTTTATATACATAAAGGATAATTTCAAGAGAGGACTGTTAGGTTTTCTCTTTACTTTTTTTATATACCTCCTATTAATAGCAGATCTGGTTTTCTTTTTACAAAAAGGTACAGACAGCCTTTTCATGCTTGTTTTGGCTGTTTTAGTCTTATATATCCTCATCTTTTTTTCAATGATGCAGTGTTACTACTGGGGCTTTTTAGCCCTTGATAAAGAAAAGAAGATCAGGTATGTCATAAAAAATTCCTTTTTAGTGACGATTGATAATGTGGTCTTTTCATTTCTCTGGTTTATAATTGTCTTCATAATCTCGGCCATTTTAATTGTGACCGGGTTCGGTATGGCAGTCCTTTTAATGAACTTTTTGACTTTAATGATGTTGAATGGAACGATTGCTGTTTCCTCTGAGTATGATAATTTAGAGATAGAGGAGCTGAATAGAGATGAGTAAAGATTACTATATAGGAATTGATATCGGGGGGACCAAGGTTCTCTCGGCCCTGGCCGATAGTGAAGGAAAGATAATAAATAAAGCTCAAAACCCTACGGAAGCCGATAAGGGCGAAGACGTAATAATCTCAAATATTGAGGAAAGCATTGAACGCGTGATTAAAAATAGTAAGATTGGTAAAGAAGAAGTAAAAAGAATCGGGGTAGGTTCTCCCGGTCCTTTAGATTTAAATAAGGGAGTTATCATCGAAAATTCTAACCTGGCCTGGACTAATGTGCCGATTGTAGAAATCTTAGAAGACATAACAGGTATAGAGGTAATTTTAGAAAATGATGCAAATGCGGCCGCTTTAGGCGAAAATCAGTTTGGGGCCGGTCAAGCAGCCGATCATATGGTCTATTTAACCATTAGTACCGGAATCGGTGGTGGAATAATAATCAACAGAAAGATTTTTCACGGTGGAAAAGGAAATGCGGGCGAAGTTGGTCATATGACTTTAATCCCCGACAGTGACTATCAATGTGGTTGTGGAAATTACGGCTGTTTTGAAGCAGTTGCCTCTGGTACTGCTATTGCCAGAAGGGGCAGAGAATTATTAACTGCTCACCAGGACAGTCTAATTTATGAATATAGTGAAGGTAATCCTGATGTGGTAGACGCACCTTTGATTGCGGCAGCTGCCCGAGAAGGTGACCAGGAAGCGATTCGTATCTTTAAATTAACCGGTCAGCTTCTAGGGGTAGGTATTGCCAATGTGGTTAATCTCTTCGATCCGGAGATTATTTTACTGGGTGGAGGAGTTATGCATGCCCAGGACCTATTTATGGAAGAATTAAAAACCAGTTTAAAGGAAAGGGCTTTAAAGCCAAATCTAAAAGAGCTTCAGTTAAAAGAGACCAAACTAGGTAAAGATACGGGAGTAAAGGGTGCAATAGCGGTAGCGATGTGTGATTACCTTTATCAAAACCAATAATATAGTCCGACGGGGTGAATAAAATGAGCTCGGGTCATAAGTATGTCCTGACCATTTCGCTGATAATTTTCATTACAACCTTCTATGCGGCTGCTCAGGCTGAAGACAATTTAATATTTTTTAAAGTTGACCCGGCTGGTGATGATCACGGCCCCGGTTACTACCTTTATCCCCAACATGAGGTTTTTCAAAAAGGGGAAGGATTATTTGATATTGTGGAGTTTAAAATATATGAAGGCAGCTCCCAATATGAGTTCCAATTTGAATTTACAAAACTGGTGGATGTCTGGAACTCCCGTTTTGGTTTCAGTCACCCCATGGTCCAGCTTTACATAGATAATGAAAAAGGAGGATCAATTGCCCTCTTTGAAGAAGGGGCCAGAGTGAAACTTAATCCCGACTACCCCTGGGATAAACTTCTTAAAATAAACGGCTGGTGGGTGAGCCTTTATGAACCCCTAGATCGGAATAGACAGGTGGTTGATTTTACAGTCGATGGTAAAGAAGTACCCTGGATGATTAATAATCCTAAGCTTAAAGTGCAGGAGAACTGGATAAAATTAAAGATTGCAAAGGAGAAGATCGGCCCTCTGCTGGGAGCCAATCTTTTCATTTTAGTAGGGGGGTTTGACCCCTTCGGCTATGACCACTTTCGGGGAATAAGAGATGAGTTGAACTCCTGGTTTTTTGCTGCCCAAGGTGAACATGATATTAACTATGCTCCCCGGGTGATTGATTTAATTGTTCCACCCGAATACAGCCAGGAAAAAATGTTGGATGCTTACGAGATCGGTTATGCTCAGATAGAACCGGTCTATATTGGCTATGATAAGGGAATAGGGAAGAAAGATTATTATGTATACATAGTTATATTTTTGATAATATCAGTTCTCATATTTATTTCTATTAAAATAATTCAAAAAAGGCTTGGTGTTAACCGAAATGCTGAAAAACAAGAACAAGAAGGCGCTTGATTTCTGCCGCACTATAATGCAGAAGGTATCAAGGAGTTTTGCTTTGACGATACCCCTTTTAGATAAACGGATAAGAGAGCCTGTCATGATTACATATCTTCAGGATAGACTTTTAGACAGCTTTGAAGATGAAGGGGAGATTACTAGTTCCCAGAGAAAAGCTTACATGAACGAAGTTGTCAAATTGTTCGATCCTAATATCGCGGAGTTTAAACGACAAGAATTAGTTGATAATATAAAAGGGCAGGCCGATTATTTCGAGGGCCCTATAAAAAAATTAGTCCAAAATACCGATAAATTGACAAGTTGTTTTAATACCCTTAATGAAGAGGTACAAAAAATATCTTTCCGCTGGTTAAGTGAAATGAATCAGGGTATGCAGTCTTACCTTGATAAACCGGTGGAGACCTTCAGTGAACTTAACGAATACTGCTATTATGTAGCCGGGACAGTGGGAGGTTTTTTAACTGATTTAATTATTGAACTTGGTAATATTGAGGGTGATGATAAAAAGGTCCTGGAGAAAAATTTCGTCGAATCGGGCCTCTTTTTACAGAAGGTAAATATAATAAGGGATATAAAGATGGATATCATAAACAACAAAAAACATTACTGGCCGCTTAAAGAACTGGGGATCAGCGAGAGTGAAATAATCGATCAGGATAATGAAGAACAGGCTTTAAAGGCCCTTAATAAAATGGTCGCAGATGTTAAAAGCCATACTAGGGCTCTGATCGATTACTACCAGGCCATACCTGATGAATGGAGCGGCTATAAGAAGTTTTATTCGGTCAACAACGCCATGGGATATGCTACCCTGGAACTTGTGGAAGGCAATTCCGATCTATTCTATTTGAACAAAAAGTTAAAGATAAAAAAGACAAAAGTTTTAAAGATTTTAGCGGTCTCCGAAGATACCTTTCTAAAAAAAGCACAATCAGTTTTAAACCAAGGATAACCACCTGAGATGGTGGTCTTTCTTTTTGTTTAATTAGAAAAGAATAGAGGAAAATTGCCGTGTAAAACGAAATTAATAATATAGGTGATAAATGTTGCAAGCAAATTCAATTAAAGATTTCAATCCACAGCAGAATAAAATATTTACCATCATCAACCCGGTTTCGTCTAACGGGAAAACGGGCAAGAGGTGGCCTGCCTATGAACAGAAGTTTAAACAGGCCAAATTAGATTTAGATATTAATGAGACCCTTTATCCCGGTCATGCGGTAAACTTAACTAAAACCGCCTTAAATGATGGCTATAAAACTATCATGGCAGTCGGGGGAGATGGAACAGTTAATGAAATAGTTAATGGATTTTATCAGGACGGTCAGTTGATTAATCAAGAGGCTGTCTTACTGGTCTTTTCCCAGGGAACCGGTTCCGATTATATAAAGTCCCTCGGTTTAAATAAAAGAATTGAAACCGTTATTAATACCTATAAAAAGTATGAAAGAAAATGGGTAGATATCGGTGAGATGAAATACTTAAACTTCGATGAAAAGGAAGTCGAAAGATACTTTGTCAATGAGGCTGATGTGGGTATCGGGGGAGAGACGGTTGAATATGTAAACCGCTCCTCAAAACTGATGGGCGGACTTTTGACTTATCTTATAGGGGCCATCCGGACTGTAGTGAAATATGATAATAAAGATATGAAACTTACAATCGATGGCGAGGTAATTAAAGAAGGCCTAATCAACAGTGTTATGGTAAGTCTGGGTAAATACTTTGCCGGTGGAATGCCGATAGCTCCACAGGCCGTAATCGATGATGGCTTATTTGATATAGTAATTTTGGGTAACCTCACAAAACTGGAAACCCTCTTAAACCTATACAAGGCCTACCGGGGAACCCATATCGATTACCATAAGATTGATTATCTAAAAGGGGAAGAGATTAAAATAGAATCCCAGGACAGGGTATTAATCGATATTGATGGAGAAAGTGCCGGTTTATTACCGGCCGAGTTCAAGATTTTAAAAAGGGCTTTTCCGGTCCTGGTTTAAAACTATTTTACAAGCTATTGATAATGTTATAAAATTAGAGTGGAGAGAAGCTGGGAGTGTTAAATTAATGAAATTTATCTTAATTACAGGAATGTCTGGAGCAGGCAAATCTACAACCTTAAACTTCTTTGAAGACAGCGGCTATTTCTGTGTGGATAATTTACCACCAGCCTTGATTTCCAAGTTTGCTGAACTATGCCTACATTCTGAATTAAATAAGATAGCGGTTGTCTGTGATATAAGGGGCGGTAAGTTCTTCGATGCCCTGACAGAAAAGTTGAACTACTTAGAAGAAAACCAGATTAACCACGAAATACTTTTTTTGGAAGCCTCTGATAAGGCTTTAGTCGATAGGTATAAAGAGACCAGGCGCCGGCATCCATTAGAGGAAGAAGGCCGGGTCCTGGATGCGATTAGAAAAGAAAGAAAACGATTAGAACAATTAAGGGGAAAAGCGCACAATGTAATCGATACTTCCAGTATCTCAATTAAGGAATTAAAACAGAAATTGAGAAGAGATTATCTGGATGTAGATGAAGATATGCAGTCTCTAACCATCAATATAATTTCTTTTGGCTTTAAGTACGGTATACCACTGGATGCAGATAACGTATTTGATGTTAGATTTATGGCCAACCCCTATTACGTAGATTCTTTAAAGGACTTAACTGGGGAAGATAAAGAAGTTAAGGACTATATCTTAAAATGGCCGATCACGAAACGATTTTATGATAAATTTTTTGAACTGATAGAATTTCTAATTCCCGAATATGAAAAAGAGGGGAAGAGTCATTTAAGTATTGCAATCGGCTGTACAGGTGGACATCACCGTTCAGTCACAACTGCAGTTAAATTAAAGGACTTTTTAGATAGTAAAGGATATAAAGTTACGGTTAACCACCGAGATATTAATAAGTAACCAGGAGTGGTAAGATGAAATTTCTAAAGTGGCTTTATCCTGGGCTGGGTGTAAAGAGATGGTTTATTCTCGGTATTATTGGCTTACTTTTGCTCAGTACTGGTCTTGCATTACTTTTACACATAAATATTGTTGATTATATAATTAAAATGATCTTTGAAGCTATTACCCATTTAAGCGGCTCACTTCCGTATTATACGAACCTGATAATAGGTATCGCCTTGATAATTATTTCACTGGCAATGCTTACTTATGCCGGCAACCGCTTTGTGGATAAGTTAAATAAGGAAATATACAAAGATGATGATTTCGTAAATGTTTTATATAAGAAAAATCAACTGCAAAAAGGGCCAAAAGTGGTTGCGATCGGCGGGGGTACCGGTCTTTCCAATATCTTAAGAGGTTTAAAAGAATTTACCAGTAATATAACGGCAATTGTAACAGTAGCTGACAACGGCGGTAGTTCCGGTAAGCTGAGAGATGAACTGGATATTTTACCGCCCGGAGATATCAGAAACTGTCTGGTTGCCTTAGCAGACCAGGAGCCTTTAATGGAGGATTTATTTCAGTACCGCTTTCATAAAAAAGGTGACTTGAGGGGACACAGCTTTGGTAATCTCTTTATAGCTGCCATGACAGAAGTATTAGGTGACTTTGAAGAAGCAGTGGAAGAATCTTCAAAGGTTTTAGCTATTCAGGGTAAGGTTCTCCCCTCTACCAATCAAAATGTAAACCTGGGAGCAGTTTATGAAGATGGTAGTGAAATTTTGGGTGAATCAGAGATTCCAGATGAAAACAAAGCTATTCAGGGGGTTTATCTCGAACCCAGTTCTGTAGAAATTACCGAGCGGGCCAAGGGTGCCCTTTTAGATGCAGACTATATTATCGTGGGACCCGGTAGTCTATATACTTCACTACTCCCGAACTTATTGGTAAAGGGAATGGTCGATACCATTAGGAAGAGTAAAGCCAAAAAGATCTTTATTACAAATGTGATGACACAGCCCGGTGAGACGACCGGCTATTCAGCCTATGACCACTTGAAGACCGTTTATAACCATATTGGGGCTGAGATCTTTGACTATACAATAATAAATAAAAACGGCAGCAGGAAAGATCTTTTAGAGAAGTATGCGGATGAAGGAGCCTATCCGGTTGAAAATGATATTGAGCAGCTTAATAAATTAGATATTAAGGTAGTGGAAGGTAAGCTAATTCAAACCGGCGACTTTATCAGACATGATCCCCACAAGCTAGCCGAAATTTTAGTGGAACTATAATAAAAGTTGGTGATTTGATTAAATGTCTTTTTCTGATGATGTAAAACATGAATTAGCCCATCTTGAAATTGAGCAAAAAGGGATACATCAGGCTGAACTGGCAGCCCTGATAAGAATGGGTGGTTCAATTTTACTTTCTTCCGGCAAAATGGCCGTAAAAATAAGTGTTTCTCACGGTGATGTAGCCCGAAGGATCTATAGATATATTAAAGAAGAGTATCAGTTTGAAAGTGAAATTAGGGTTAAACAGAATAATTTAAGCAAGCGTAAAACATATGAACTTTTCATAACACCCCAAAAAGGTGTTTATGACCTATTAGAAAACCTGGGTATCTTAAATAAGTCCCACAGTCTCCTCTTTACAGTGGCAGACTGGATCAAGGATAAAAGAGAGTACAAGAGGGCCTATTTAAGAGGGGTATTTTTGGCAGGTGGTTCGGTCAATAAACCAGGGGCTGAATACCACTTAGAGATCAGGTGTGAACATAAGTCACATGCCGAGGAAATCATGGACTTGATGCAGAACTTTGAATTAGACCCTCACCTGACCGAACACAAGAAGAAACAGGTCATTTATCTCAAGAGGTATGATGACATAGCAACCATGTTAAACCTGATGGGTGCATATAACTCCCTTTTAGAGTTAGAAAACACCCAGGTCTTTAAAGAGATCAAGAACAATGTGAACAGAAGAGTCAACTTTGAAACAGCCAATCTGGATAAAACGGTCAAGGCCGCTATGGAGCAGATCGAAGATATCGAACTTATTGAAGAAACTAAAGGATTAGATAATATAACTGAGAGCTTAAGAGAAATTGCCGAACTAAGAAAAGACAATCCCTATGCCAGTTTAAAAGAATTAGGGGAGATGTTAGAACCTAAACTTACTAAATCAGGTGTATATAACAGGATACGGCGGTTAAAAAAGATCGCCGAAAAGATAAGGAGTGGAAAAAATGGATCTAGCTCTTGATTTAAGCGTAGATCTAGAACAAAAACAGGAACTAGTAATGACTCCAAAACTTCAGATGGCTATTAAACTTCTTCAGTATTCCAGTATGGAGTTAAAGGAATATGTCGAAGAAGAAATGAAAGATAATCCCCTTTTAGAAAAACATGATGAAAACGAAAACCATCTTGATGATAGAATAAAAAACCAGTACCAGAGTTATAGGTACGGCAGTAATTACAACCAGGAAGATTTCAACTATGAAAATATGGTTACTTACCAGCCGAATCTTTTAGAATACTTAGAAAACCAGCTCTATGAAGTATTAGATAATGATGAAATAGAAGCCGGCGAATATATTTTAGGTAATCTTGATGAAAGAGGCCTTTTATCAACTTCCTTAGATGAAATAGCCGAGGAACTTGATGAGGATATTGATTATATTAAAAGCATCATTAAAAAGATCCAGAAGTTAGAACCGGCCGGCATTGCCGCCACTAATTTAAAAGAGTGTTACTTAACCCAGCTAAAACAGATGGATGTTCAAACAAATGATGCTGAACTTTTAATCGGTAACCACCTGGACTTGATAGTAACAGAAGAGTATAAGGAGATATTAGATAAAACCGGCTGGAGTGAAGATAGGCTAAGCAAGGCCTTACATATCATCAATAAACTGACCTCAAAACCGGCCTCTTTAGTGGCTGATCACAAGAAGACCCAGTATATAATGCCGGATATCGTCATTAAAAAGGTCAATGATGAATATGTAATAGTCCTTAATGATAAAGCCTCACCCCTGCTTAGAATAAATCCTTACTATTATGAAATGATGCAGAAGTGTAAAAAAGATGATACCTATAAATACCTGGAAGATAAGTTCAAATCAGCCCTCTGGATCATTAAAAGTATCGAACAGCGTCGAATGACAGTTTATCGTATTGCCAAGACCATAGCTGATAAACAGAAAAGCTTTTTAGATGATGGTGTCAAGTATCTAAAACCACTTACCATGCAGGAGATCGCTGATGAGATCGATATGCATGAATCAACCGTCAGTAGAGCGACAGATAATAAGTTTATCCAGACACCCCGCGGTATATTTGACTTCAAGTTCTTTTTCAGCGGGGGAGTAAATGATATTTCCACGGTAAGTATCAAGGCAATCATTATCGAAATCATCAAGGGGGAAGATAAAAGTTCACCTCTAAGTGATAATGCAATTGCCGAACTACTCCGTACAAAACAGAACTTAAAGCTGTCCAGGAGAACGATAGCCAAGTATAGAAATGAACTGGGTATCCCTTCCTCGGTAAAACGAAGAAAAAAATATTCAATTTAAGGCAGGAATTTTCGCATTAATATTTAATAAATTATATTGGAAATTGAATACTATATTTATAGTTAGCCCGGGACAAAATTGTGCCGCACGGACAAAATAATCCCGAAGGTAGGAGGGATTAAATGAATTATTTGTTAAAAATACAGAAAAAGCTTGTCCCTGAATTGATAAGTATTGCTGAAATAAGATATAATATACTAAAAGAAGTTTTCAATCACCAACCGATCGGACGCCGCAATTTAGCCCGGAAATTGGATTTAAGTATCAGGAGTGTAAGAAAGCATCTCGATTTTCTGTATGAAAAAAGATATATCAGGATTACAAAGAGCGGAACTACCCTTACAGAGAATGGAGAAGATTTTTTACATGAACTTGATACCTACATGAAAGAGATCAAAGATATTGCCAATATAGAAAACGAAATTGAAAAACTGCTTGGTATAGATAAGGTAATGATCGTGCCGGTTGAAAAAGATTCCGAAATCATCAATAAAGAAATCGGCCGTTTTACAGCCCGATTTTTAAAAGAGATGATAGACGATAAAGATATCATTGCAGTTACCGGGGGTTCTACCCTGGCCCAGGTTGCTGAAACAATGGTATTTTTAGAAGAGCCCAAAGATGTAACCGTAATTCCAGGCCGGGGTGGACTGGGTGAGAATGTGGAAATACAGGCCAATACGATCGCTTCCAAGATAGCCAAAAAACTGGGTGGACAATATAAGCTCTTACATATTCCGGACGATATTACCAGGGAAAGTCTGGCGATGATCACCAACGAACCCTCAGTTAAAAAGACATTGGATGAACTACAGAAGGCCAATATCTTAGTCCACGGCATTGGAACCGCAGAAATGATGTCTGCCAGACGGGATATGGAACAAGCCGAAATCGAAAAATTAAAGAACAAGGGGGCAATTGCCGAAGCCTTTGGCCTCTATTTTAATGAAGAAGGTAAAGTAGTATATTCTACTGCTAGTGTTGGTTTAAGCATGGCCGATTTAAAGAATATAGATAAGGTAATTGCCGTAGCCGGTGGTGTTGATAAAGCCCGCGCCATTATTTCAGTAGTTTCACCTGAATATCACGATATATTAATCACGGATGAACTAACCGCAAGAGAGATTAAAGCCCTTAAGGGAGGTGAAAAAGAGCCAAAATTAAATAAGTAAATGTTTAATACCTAACATCAATGTTAATCAATTCTAATTATAATATAAATAAGGAGGAATAAAGAGATGAGTGTAAAAGTTGCAATTAATGGTTTTGGAGCTATTGGTAGAAAGGCTTTCAGAGGTGGCGTTAAAAATCCTGATATCGACTTTGTAGCAATTAACGACCTGGTTGAACCAAAAATATTAGCATATCTTCTCAAGTATGACTCTAACCATGGTACTTATGATGGAGAGATCGACCATACTGATGATTCAATAATTGTAGATGGTAAAGAAATTAAGGTATATAACAAGAAGGATCCGGCAAAACTTCCCTGGGGTGAACTGGGCGTAGAGGTTGTTTATGAAGCAACTGGTCTGTTCACCGATGGTGAAGATGCTAAAAAGCATATCGAAGCTGGTGCCAAAAAAGTAATAATTTCTGCACCTGCTACAAATGTAGACAAGTCCTTTGTAATGGGTGTAAATGATGATGAATATGACCCAGATAACCATAATATAATATCAAATGCTTCCTGTACAACTAACTGCTTATCACCAATAGCTAAGATTTTAAATGATGAATTTGGAATTGAAAAAGGTCTTATGACCACCATTCACTCCTATACATCTTCTCAAAATATATTAGACGGACCATATAAGTGGAAGAAAATTACCCGTGGACGGGCAGCTGCCGAAAATATCGTACCAACAACAACCGGTGCTGCTGTAGCTACCACCAAGGTACTGCCTGAATTAGAAGGTAGACTGGACGGTATGGCTGTAAGAACTCAGACACCTACCGGTTCCTTAGTGGACCTAGTTGTAACATTAAAAGAAGATGTTACAGTAGATGATATCAATAGGGTAATGAAAGAATATGCAGAAGGAGATATGAAAGGAATCCTTGAATACAACGAAGATCCTATCGTATCTAGAGATATTATTGGCAATCCTCATTCTTCCATCTATGACAAAAATCATACCAAAGTAATCCAGGGCAATATGGTTAAATTACTTTCCTGGTATGACAATGAGTGGGGTTATGCACAAAGATTAAACGACTTTGCAATTAAGATGAAAGAATTAGGTATATAATTTGAATATAAAATTAGAGGGGTTAAAAGCATTATGCTTTAACCCCTTTTTATACCTGAAAAAACGGAGGTGTTTTCTACTTTGAAAAAGTCACTAAAAGATTATGATTTTAAAGGTAAAAGAGTCTTAGTAAGAGTGGACTTTAACGTACCATTGGAAGATGGTGAGGTAACAGATAATAACAGGATTGAAGCTGCGTTACCGACTATCAAATACTTAATGAATGAAGATGCCAAGGTAATTTTGATGTCCCATTTAGGCCGACCAAAGGGTGAAGTCAAAGAAGAATTTAAGATGGATCCGGTCGGGAAAGAGCTTGCCAACCTCTTAAATAAAGAGGTTGTTAAGGTTGACGACTGTATCGGAGATGAAGTGAAAAAAGCGGTCGGCAATATGGAAAACGGGGATGTACTACTTTTAGAAAATACGAGGTTCTATCCCGGTGAAAAGGCCAATGATCCCGAATTTGCTAAAAAGCTAGCTGAAAATGCTGATATCTTTGTCCTTGATGCCTTTGGGGCAGCTCATAGAGCCCACGCTTCTACAGTGGGAGTTACCGAATACTTACCTTCAGCAGCCGGTTTTTTGCTGATGAGAGAGCTTAATGCGCTAGGAGATGTAATGGATAATCCAGCCAGTCCCTTTGTAGCAATCATGGGTGGGGCTAAAATTTCCGGTAAGATTTCCGTAATTGAAAACCTCTTAGATAAAGTAGACTATATTTTAACCGGCGGCGGAATTGCCAATACATTCTTAAAAGCCCAGGGTTATGAAGTAGGAGAATCCCTGGTAGAAGATGACAAACTTGAAATAGCCCGGGAATTGATCAAGAAGGCAAAAGAAAAAAATGTAATCCTGCTCATACCCAAAGATGTAATAATTGCAGATAAGTTTGCTAAAGACGCCAACTCAAAAGAAGTTGATGTCGGTGAAATACCAGAAGACTGGCAGATTTTAGATAGCGGCGGCAGCAAAACCTTAGAAGAGTACACTAAAATAATTAAAAAGGCAAAAACCGCAATTTGGAACGGACCTATTGGCGTATTTGAGTTTGAAAAGTTTGCCAAGGGAACGACCGCAATTGCCAAAGCCCTGGCTGAAACAGATGCAAAAACTGTTATCGGTGGTGGTGAATCAGCGGCTGCTGTTAAACAAGCCGGTCTTATTGATGAGATGACACATGTTTCAACCGGTGGGGGAGCTTCCTTAAGATTTTTCGAAGGAAAACCACTACCTGCTGTTGAAGCAATTGATGATCTTAAATAAACGGGAGGGATAAAAGATGCGAAAACCTTTTATTGCTGGGAACTGGAAGATGAATAAAACCATTTCGGAAGCAAAAGATTTAGTTAGTTCTCTCAAAGAAAAAGTTGCAGATATTGAAAATGTTGAAGTAGGCGTATGTCCACCCGCTATTGACCTGCAGGCTGTCAAAGAAGAAGCAGCCGGCAGTAATGTAAAAGTGGGAGCTCAGAACATGCACTGGGAAGAGAGCGGTGCCTTTACAGGTGATATTTCCCCGGTTATGATTAAAGAACTGGGTTTAGAATATACCATAATTGGACACTCTGAAAGAAGAGAGTACTATAATGAAACTGATGAACAGGTAAACAAAAAGGTGCATGCCGCCTTTGAGCATGGAATTAAACCAATAATCTGTGTGGGAGAATCCTTAGAAGAAAGAAAAGCGAATGAAACACGTGATAAAGTGGAAAAACAGGTAAAAGCCGCCCTAAAAGGGCTTAACCAAAAACAGGTCAGCCAGACTGTAATTGCCTATGAACCGATCTGGGCAATTGGAACTGGCGAATCAGCAACTGCCAAACAGGCCAATCAGGTAATAAGCTATATTAGAGATGTAATAGAGGAAGGATACCTGGATGTAGCTGATGATGTAAGAATTCAGTACGGAGGTAGTGTTAAACCATATAATATTGAAGAATTTATGGCAGAAAGCGATATTGACGGCGCCCTAGTTGGAGGTGCCAGCTTAGAAGCTGAATCATTTGCAGCTATTGTCAGAAAAACTTCCGAAATGTAATGTAAAAAACTAAGTAGAAGACAGAACAGGAGGTGTCAAAATGAACAGACCACGGCCACTTGCCCTAATCATCCTGGATGGTTATGGTGAGTCAGAACAGGTAGAAAAAAATGCAGTAAAAAATGCAGACACTCCTTTCTTGGATAAATTGCGAGAGGAAAACCCCACTTCCATTATTCAGGCTTCGGGTGAAAATGTTGGACTACCGCCCGGCCAGATGGGTAATTCAGAGGTTGGACACTTGAACCTGGGGGCAGGTCGTATCGTACCTCAGGAATATACCCGAATTACCAAAGCTGTAGAAGATGGTTCTATATTAGAAAATGATGTTATACAGAAAGCAATCAAGAAAGTAAATGATAATAATAGTGCCCTTCACCTGATGGGGCTTTTATCAGATGGGGGAGTACACAGTCACATAAACCACTTATTCGGCTTACTAGAAATGGCCAAAACAGCTGGTTTAGATAATGTTTATGTACACGCTATCTTGGATGGAAGAGACACCCCACCGCAGAGTGCCTTAACCTATATTGAACAGTTAGAAGAAAAAATGGAGGAAATAGGTATCGGTAAGATAGCTACCATCAGTGGTAGGTATTATGCGATGGACAGAGACAACAGATGGGATAGGACTAAAAAGGCCTATGATGCTTATGTAAAAGGGGAAGGAATCGAAGTTTCCGCGGCTGAAGAAGCGGTCAAAAAGTCCTATGAACGCGGTGATAACGACGAATTTGTTCTCCCCAGTGTAGTTATAGAAGACGGGGATCCCGTTACTACAGTAAAAGATGAAGATGCCTTGATCTTCTTTAACTTCAGGGCTGACAGGGCCCGTCAGATTACAAGGGCGCTCGGACTTGATAAATTTGATAAATTTGAAAGACCGAATGAACACCCCAACGGCCTATATTTCGTGTGCATGACTGAGTATGATGAAGACTTTGACCTACCGATTGCCTTCCCTAAACTTCACATCGATAATGTCTTAGGGAAAGTATTAAGTGACCATAATATGAGACAACTCAGGATTGCCGAAACCGAAAAATATGCCCATGTTACCTTCTTCTTTAATGGGGGAGAAGAAAGAGAGTTTGAGGGTGAAGATCGCGAACTTATTCCTTCTCCTAAGGTGGCAACTTACGACTTACAACCTGAAATGAGTGCCTATAAGGTTAAGGATAGATTGTTAGAAAAATTAGATGAAGATATCTATGATGTAATCATCTTAAACTTCGCTAATCCTGATATGGTGGGGCATACCGGTTTTTATGATGCAGCCGTTGAAGCCCTTGAGGCAATCGATGAATGTATGAGTGAAATAGTGCCCAAGATAGAAGAGATGGGTGGTCAGATGTTGATCACGGCCGACCACGGGAACAGTGAACAGATGATAGATGAAAAAGGAGAACCTCATACCGCTCACACTTCTAACCCGGTTATCATGATGTATGTAGGCTCTGACGGAAAAGTCAATCTCAAAGATGGTAGATTAGCGGATATCGCACCGACCATGCTTGATATCTTAGGTATTGATAAACCAGATGAAATGACAGGTAATTCTCTGATTGAAAAATAAAAAAAGAGGTGATTTTTTATGATAAGTCCGTTTATTGAAGATGTTTATGCACGTCAAATCCTTGATTCGCGCGGTAATCCTACTATTGAAGTAGACGTAGTTTTAGAAGATGGTACCCTCGGTAGAGCCAAAGTACCTTCGGGTGCTTCAACCGGTGCCCATGAGGCCGTTGAATTAAGAGACGGTGGCGATGACTATATGGGTAAAGGAGTATTAGATGCCGTAAAAAATGTAAATACAATTATCGGTCCAGAGCTAATTGGTAGGGATGTGCGCGATCAGATCCTCATAGATAATCTAATGATTGAAATGGACGACACAGATAATAAAGGTAGATTAGGCGCTAATGCTATCCTGGGTGTATCCTTAGCGGTAGCCAGAGCAGCTGCGTCAGCTACAGATGACTTCCTCTTTAATTATATCGGGGGAGTGAGCGCCAATCTCCTGCCCGTACCGATGATGAATATCTTAAATGGAGGAGAACATGCTGATAATAATGTAGACATTCAAGAATTCATGATTATGCCCACTGGGGCCGAGAGTTTTAAAGAAGCCCTCCAGATGGGAGCAGAAGTTTACCATAACCTCAAAAAGGTTCTACAGTCCAGAGATTTAGGTACAGGAGTGGGAGATGAAGGTGGATTTGCACCTGACCTATCTTCCAATGAAGATGCCCTGGATGTAATAATTGAAGCGATCGAAAAAGCCGGCTATCAAGCCGGAGAGGATATCATGCTGGCCCTCGACGTAGCCGCTACTGAAATCTTTGAAGACGGCAAATACAACTTCAAGGGAGAAGGCGTCATGCGTACCCCGGAAGAAATGGTAGATTTCTATGAAGGCTTAATTGATGAATATCCCATTATCTCAATTGAAGATGGACTGGATGAAGATGATTGGGATAACTGGGCATTATTAAATGAAAGAATTGGCGATAGGGTACAAATTGTGGGAGATGACCTTTATGTAACCAATAGTAAAAGGCTTAAAAAAGGAATTGAAAACGATGTAAGTAATTCAATTCTAATTAAGGTTAACCAGATCGGTACTTTAACCGAAACCCTCGAAACAATCGAGATGGCTAAAAAGGCCGGCTATACTGCCGTAGTTTCACACCGCAGTGGTGAGACCTCTGATACAACAATATCTGATTTAGTCGTGGCAATGAATACCGGGCAGATTAAGACCGGTGCCCCGGCCCGCTCAGAACGAGTAGCTAAATACAACCAGCTGCTCAGAATTGAAGAGGCCTTAGGCAGTTCTGCTAAATATGCCGGTATGGATGCTTTCTATAACATTAACAAGTAGGAACTGCAAAATTAAATATATAGATAGTTAAGAGGTGGGGGATCCCCCACCTCTTTAGTTTTGTAATTACTTAAAGCAGTATTTGAAAATTTAAAAATTAATTCCTTTCTTTCATACTTTCTTCATAATTAATTTTTATAATGTATTTACAGTAGAAAAAAATATATAAAATAAAAAGAAGGAGAGATTGAAATGAAGAAAGTAATAGTATCAACATTAGTTTTATCATTAATAGTTTTAGGGTTTGGAGCTTTTGCAGTTGAGGCCCAGATGGGAAATAAGGCGGGCGGAGCAGGTAATAGAATCAATAATAATAATATCGAACGCCCCGCTTTTCAGCAGAACGCCCAATCCGAGGTAGAGGTATTAGACCTAGATGAAGAACAGGCCGAAAAAGTTGCAGAATTAAAAGAGGAACATTTTGCGCAAAGAGATCAATTTGTTGAAAAACTACAGTCTACCCAAAGAGAATTAAGGGAAGAAGTCTTAAAAAATGAATCGCAAGAAAAAATCACTGCCCTAGAAACAGAAGTAGAAAAACTGAGAGCCCAGATTGATCAGGCCAGAACAGATTATTTAAAGGAAATAAAAGGTGTTTTAACAGAAGAGCAGCTTCAAAAAATGGCTGAAAACGAATATAGGATGGGACTGACAGCCGGCAATGCAAATAGAATAGCCAGCTCCAATACTTATAATAAGACAGGTCGAAATCAAGTGAATGGTTCTCAGCGAGGCCAAGCCCGCGGTAGACATTCAGCCGGTAGGCGTGGTGGTTATAACAACACAATCCAAAATCAATAAACACATATTATAAAAAACCTCCTAAAGCCCCGTTAAAACTGCGGGGCTTTTTAAATTGCCAATTAATACAAGATTTATTGTGTATACATTAATTTAATGGTATAATTAGTTTGCAAAAGATAATTAATCAGCCCTTTAAATCCCTGAGACAAAATACATACCTCAGGGTTTTTTGGTTTTCTAATTATAAAAGAAATTATGTATCTCAGAGAGGATGGGGACATTTTGAAAAATATAAAAGTATTAAGTTTGACTCTCCTGATAATCTTATCCATGCTGACAGTTAGTATTTTAAATGAAACCGCCTATTCTCAAGCATCCCAGGGTCCTTTAAAATTAGTGGCGATCGGTAATTCAACACCGGCCGGGTATGGAATTAAACCACAAGAAAATTATTTAAGGGTATATGCAGAATATATAAAACAGGATTTAAACGCTGAAGTTGAGATAATTAACTGGGCAGAGCTTGAAAACACGAACCTATTAGGTTGGGTTCGGGCTATAACCACCGATGAAGTCTTTAGAATGGATATAAAAAATGCGAATATCATAACAATCTGGATAAGTTGGCATGAGATCATGCCCTATATCTATAAAACAGAGCGGGTATATAAAAAGGAATTAAATATGACGACCAAAAAGATGGGGGATAGCTTTAATATTCTCTTCGCTGAAATTACGAGGTTGGTAGATCCCAAAGAAACCCTAATCATGGTGGCCGAAACTGGTATCCCGCCCGCTATAGCTGAGACCTGGAAAGAGAATAATTTTTATCAGGAATTAAAACAATATGCCTATGAAGACTGGAGGGAGTATCTGATTGAAGCAGCTGAAAATAATAATCTTAAGGTGGTACCAACCTATAAGGCCTTAAATGGCGAGGAAGGCAACAGCATGCTGCCCGAAGTATATATTCAAGAAGATGGTATCCACTTTTCAGCTAAGGGTCATAAGCTGATTGCGGATCTGCATAGGAATATGGGATATAATCCCCTTAAATAATAATATAAAAAACATATCTATTAAACCATTAATCCATTTAAAAAGGGTTGATGGTTTTTTATTTTAACACGATATTTACAGGTGTATTAGCACTTTGGAATAAATTGTAAATATTTACAATAATAAAAGGATTCTATAGTCAAAAATAAAGATTGACAACCTATATAATATTTGTTAAGATTAATTTACTAAACTGAACGGTCGGTCGAGAAAAATAGGAGTGATTAGATGAAGGAAGATACAAGAACTACAATTATGAAAACCGCCATCAAATTATTTGCTGATAAAGGATTTAGTGATACTTCTATGTCCAAAATAGCAAATCAGGCTGATGTCGGGAAAGGAACGATCTACTGGCACTTCGAGAGTAAGGAAGACCTCTTTTTATCGATTATAGAAGAAAAAGGAAAGTCATATTTTAATCAAGTTTTAAAATTAGGTAAAAGCGATAGGGAACCAGCCGATATTATATACAAGTATATAAGAGACAGGATCGAATTTATTGAAAACAACTATGATGTGGCAAGGATGTTAATTAGTAATACAGATGTAATAAACAGAGATTTTAAAGATACGATGGAAAAAAGACACGAACAGATGGTGCAGGTCTTAGAGAATACAATTCAAAAAGGTATTGAAAAAGGAACTTTTCGGGCGGGTAAAAGTGATGAATATGCCCTAATGATCATCAATACCACCAATAGTGCCCATAATAATTTCAGTTGTGGTATCGAGGGAGATATCGAAACGAGAACGAAAAAGATCTATGATTTTATTATGCATGGTTTAGATAGGAGGGAATTTGTTAATGAAAAAAAGTAAAGGATTTCTAACTTTTTTCGTTTTATTACTTTTAATAGCGAATACAGTTGCAATATCTGCTGAGGAGATGAGCCTGGATAAAGCAGTTCAGTACTTTTTAAATAACAGTAATCAGTTGGAAAATGCAAAAAGAGATATACAGGCTTCCCAACTTGACTTAAAAATAGCAGAAAAGGGTTTAGCCCCAGAGGTAACCCTACAGACCTCCTATACAAGATTGGGAGAAGCACCCCAATCTCCATCGGAGTATATATTAAGACCTACTGGACAGACCACCTTTTTTGGTCAACCAGCGACTAAATACCAGTTTATTCCCGTTTCTTTTGAAGACCAACCCCGGGATAATTATAATACAACCCTAACCGTAAACAAACCGCTCTATTTAGGGGGCCAGGTTAGAAATAGCGTAAAGTTGAATGAAAAAGCGGTCCAATTAAATAACCTTAAATACGAACAGACCTTAAATGATAATTTAAATGCCGTAGTTCAATCATATTTTAACGTACTGATCAAAGAAAGCCTGGTAGAAATTCAAAAGAACTCACTAAAATTAGTCGAAAGTCATTTAGATAGTGTACAGAAAAATTATGAAGCCGGTCTTGTTGTAAAAAGTGATGTTAATGAAGTTAAAATTGAACTAAATAAGACAAAGCAGTCCATATTAACAGCCGAAAATGATCTAAAGATCGCCAAAAAAAGGCTGGCTGACTTATTAGAACTTGATAATACAGATTTCACACTTAAACAACCTGACATACCAGCTTTAGAAGAAGAACTACAGACCCAACTTGATAAAGCCTATGCCAACCGGTTTGAGATGAAAAGCCTCGCCATAAACCAGAAGATGAAAGATATCAATAAAAAAATGGAAGATAATCTCTATAAACCTTCCTTTTTCCTGCGGGGAAATTACAGCTTTCAGGGCAGTGAATTAAATTTTGAGGATGGCAGTTTTTCAGTTACCCTAAGCGGTCAAGTTTCCCTTTATGATGGGAATAAATCTCAATTAAAACAAGAGAAGGTTGACATAGAAAAAGCCAACATTGAAAATAATAAAGAGCAGTTGAAAAAGAATATAGAGACTGAAATAATGGCTGCTCTATATAAAATTGATGAAAACCGGGAAAGCCTAGAAATTGCAAAACAGAATGAACAGCAGGCCTTAGAAAACTATAACCAGGCAGTAAAGCGATATGAAAATGGGGTAGGCACCAGCCTTGATGTCCTAAGAGCAGAGACAAATTTAAATCAGATTCAAACCAGCAAAAATCAAACTCATTACCAGTATATAATGAGTGTATATAATTTGCTTCATAAAACAGGAACCCTAAATAATTATTTTGAGGATGTGATTCAAAGTGAAAGCAAATAAGATATTATTTCTATCCCTAGTTTTAGTACTATCTTTTAGTCTAATAGCAGGAGCACAGGTACCCGTAAAAACTGTGCAGCCGGTCCGCGAAGATATTACGATTTCAGAACTACTATCCGGTAAAGTAGTACCCGAAAAAATAGTTAATTTGCCGGCCGAGATCAATGGGGTAGTCGAAAATATATATGTATCAGTCGGTGATAAAGTCAATAAAGGAGACAAGATTTTAGAGTTTGATAAAAGTCAACTCTTGATACAAAAAAAGCAATCGGAAGCAGGTTTGGCAGCCGCTGAAGCTAATCTAGCCCAGCTGAAAAAGGGTGCTTCACAGGAAGATATACAGACTGCTGAAGCCAACTACGAACAGGCCCAGGTCTCACTGGAAAGTGCCAAAAAAAGCCTGGAATTAATTCAAGAAATATATAATGATAAAACTTCTTTAAAACAGCAGTTAATAAATTCTGAAATGCAGTACAAAAATGCCCAAAAACAACTTCAGTCAGCAGAAGAAAGAGTAAATCAGGCTGAGAAAGCCCTTGAACAGGCCAGAGTAGGAGTTCGCCAGGCTAAGAACAATCTAGACCAGGCCAAGAATGACTATGAAAGAATGCAGAAATTATTTAAAGACAATGTAATCAGCGAAAAACAGCTGGAAGGAACCAAGCTGCAGTTAGAAAACGCCCGAACTGCCTATGAAAATGCTCAGCTCCAGGTTGAAAATGCGGAGGTTTCGGTAGAAAGTGCCCGGATAGCCAAGGAACAGGCAGCTATCTCTGTAGACACTTCCCAACAGATGTATGAACTTGCCCAGAAAACCTATAACAACCCGACTCAATTAAAACAGCAATTACACCAGGCCCAGACCCAGGTAGAAGTTTCCCAGGTCAATGTTAAGATAGCCAAGTCTAATTTAGAAAAGATCAAAAAGGGTCCTGATCAGGAGCAGATCAATGCTGCCCTGGCCAATGTCAATCAGGCTGAAGCTGGACTTGAACAGGTTAACCTACAGTTATCAAAAGCAACAATTACGAGTCCGATCAGTGCCCATATTGCTTTAGTCAATACCGAGGAAAATGAAATGGTCGGACCGGGCAGTCCGGTTGTTAGACTAGCAGTAACAGAGAAATTGAATATTGAAACCAATGTAACACCTGATTTAAGACCATATATTTCAAAAGGAGATTCAGTCGAGATACTTGTCAAAAATGGAAAGACGATTACCTATGAAGGTATAATTCAAAGTATATCACCTGTAACTAATCCGCAAAATGAAGCCTATCCTGTTACAGTAGAAGTTGTAGACAAAACAGATAAAATATATCCCGGCATGTTTGTAGATGTGAGGGTAAGTAAAGAAAGTGCGCGGGAAGCCTTAACCTTACCGATCGATGCAGTTGTTGATTTAGAAACCTTCCCCCATGTATTTGTAGTACAGGATGGAAAAGCCGTTAAAATTAATATAGGGGTAGGTATAGTATATAATAATAAAGTAGAAGTCACTGACGGACTCTGGGAAGATGACAAGGTAGTTATCCAGGGACAGCAGCAGCTAACTGACGGCCAGGCCGTTGAGGTGATGGAATAATGAAGTTATCCGATTTCTCGATAAAACGCAGTGTAACGACTGTAATGATGATCATCTTGGTAGTAATATTGGGGTTTATCTCTCTTGATAGGTTAAATATTGACCTTCTCCCTAATATTACATTTCCGGGGGCAGCAGTTGTTACTTCCTATCAGGATGCCGGTCCAGAAGAGGTTGAATCTTTAGTCACTAAGCCCCTGGAAAATTCACTGGCTACGGTAACTAATGTGAAGTCGATTAACTCGACTTCTGATGCCGGTCAGTCCACGATAGTAATGGAATTTAACTATGGTACGGACATGGATTTTGCCGCTTTAGATATGCGGGAAGCTACAGATATGGTCTCCGGTATTTTACCCGATGATGCGGGTGAACCGTTGATCGTCCAGTTTGACCCCTCAATGATCCCAGTTTTACAGCTCGGTGTTTACAGTGGTCAAAACCTGGCAGACTTAAAAACAAATGTAGAAGATAATGTAATTCCTCGTCTGGAAAGGCTGCCCGGGGTGGCTTCGGTTAATCTAACCGGTGGGCAGGACCGCGAAATATTAATAGAACTAGACCGTAATAAGATGGAAAATTACGGGGTAGACTTTAATTCCGTCACCCAAAATTTATTACTGGAAAACTTTAACCTTTCTGGTGGAAAGGTAGACCGGGGCAATATTGAATATCTGGTTCGGGTCACAGGTAAATTTGAAAATATCGATCAGATTAGAGAGGTTTTAATCCCTACCGGTTCGCGTCAAGGGTTTGTTAAACTTAGTGATATAGCTAATGTAAAGGACACCTTTAAAGAAATGCAGAGCATTACGCGTGTAAATGAGCAGCCCAGTATCGGCCTAACAATTCAGAAACAGACCGATGCTAATACAGTAGCCGTTGCCAACCGGGTAAGGGATGAAATAGATGAGATCAAAAAGGACCAACCTAATCTTAATCTGGTTCCCATTGCTGATCAGGCAGAATATATAGAGGATTCGATCAATACAGTTTATAGGAATGCCCTATTAGGTGGTCTTTTAGCAGTAATAGTCTTATTATTATTCTTGCGTAATTTTAGAAGTACCATTATTATTTCACTGGCCATTCCAATTTCGGTTGTAGCCACCTTCCTCCTATTATATTTTGGAGGACTTACTATTAATATTATCTCCCTGGGTGGACTTGCCCTCGGGATCGGGATGCTGGTTGATAACTCCATTGTGGTTCTGGAAAATATATTCCGGTATAAACAGTATGGTTTAGACCGGGTTGAAGCAGCCAGCCGCGGTAGTGAAGAGGTGGGAATGGCGATTACAGCCTCTACCTTTACTACCATTGTAGTGTTTTTACCAGTAATATTTGTACAGGGACTAACAGCTCAAATATTTAGAGAGCTAGCACTGACGGTTAGTTTTTCTCTTTTCGCTTCTTTGATTGTTGCATTAACATTAATCCCGATGCTTTCCTCTAAGATATTAAAACTGAGTAAGAAACAGATGAAGTTGGGTAAAGATACAACCTTAGGGTATGTAAAAAGAAGTTACCAAAGTTCGTTAAGATGGTTTTTACACCACCGCTGGCTAATAATTGTCATAGTTGTTCTTCTAGGAGTTGGAGCCGGTTTTATAGCAGTTGACTTGGGAACTGAATTCTTACCTCAATTTGACCAGGGACAGTTTACAGTAGAATATAGTTTGCCGGTTGGAACTGTTATAGAAGAAACAGATGAGGTAGCAGCTCAACTTGAAGATACGATTGATCAAATACCGGAAGTGGAAACGATCTTTACCAGTATTGGGGTTAGTAATATGATGAGTGGTTCCACTTCCTCTGAAACAGGTTCCTTTACAGTTATCTTAAAGGATTTGGCTGAAAGAGATCGTTCAACCAGTGAAGTAATGGAAGAATTAAGACAAAAAGTTAAGATACCAGGTGCAGATATAGGTATTGAATCCCAAAGTGGGTTCTTTGGACCGACCGGTGGTGCACCAATTAATATCAAAGTGGTTGGACAGAATTTAGAAGAATTAGAAAGACTATCAGGTTTAGTTATGGAACAGATGAGACAGGTCGAAGGTGTAAGAGAGGTGGAAGATTCCTTTGAAGAAGGAAGACCGGAATTAGTAATCCAAATTGATAGAGCTCTGGCTGCCCGTCTAGGTCTCAGGGTAAGAAGTGTAGCTAATACCGTAAAGACCGCTATAACGGGAAGTGTAGCTACCCAGTTTGAAGTTGGTGGTGACCAGTATGATGTACGCGTAACCCTGACTGAAGAAGATAAAAGAAACATTGAACAGATCAAAAATATTATGCTGCCTTCACCGACCGGGGCGAAAGTACCTTTATCTAGAGTAGCTGATTTTGAGATATCAAAAGGGCCCAAACAGATCTTGCGGATTAATCAGGAGCGTTATGCAGAAATTACTGCTTCCTTATTCCAGACTGACTTGGGTACCGCAGTTAATGAAATACAAGAAAGAATTAATCAAAATGTAGAATTTCCGGATGGGTATAATATCAGGTACGGTGGACAGTTCCAGGATTTACAGCAGTCCTTTAACGATCTATTCTATGCATTTTTACTGGCTATTGTATTAGTCTACATGGTAATGGCCTCCCAGTTTGAATCACTGGTTCATCCCTTGGTTATTATGTTTACAGTGCCCTTGGCTGTGATCGGTGTTATCTTTGGTTTATATATTACTAATACAACAATCTCAGTACCGGCTTTAATCGGTATAATTACCCTGACCGGTATAGTGGTAAACAACGCGATTGTACTTGTTGATTATATAAATAGGTTAAGAGATGAAGGCAAAACGAAGATAGAATCAATTTTAGAAGCGGGACCGATCAGGCTAAGACCGATTATGATGACTGCCTTAACTACTGTTTTAGCATTGGTACCTTTAGGATTAGGAATCGGGGAAGGCTCAGAATTAGAACAGCCGCTGGCCATTGTGGTGATTAGTGGACTTTTATTCTCCACATTCTTAACCTTATATGTAATTCCGGTATTTTACTCACTGTTTACAGATATCAGTGATAAAATTAAGGAGAAGTTACGAAAAGTAGTTTAAATAAGCTAAATATTTAGTAAATGATAACAAAAAGGGGGTTGATTTAATGCAATCAACTCCCCTCTTTGTTTAACTCTTACAAAAAACCTATTAAATCTGCTTAATATATTGTATTTTTACCATCATTATGTTAAAATGTAAAAGTGCTGAGGAATGAATAGCGAAATAATAATAGTTGGGGGTGACCTATAGTGTTTGCACTAAAAATCTTTCACTTAATAGTTGCGATAGCAGTAATAGTAGGTGTGTTACTTCAATCAGGAAAAAGTGCTGGTATGTCCGGTGTTATTGACGGTGGAGCCAGTCAATTTTTCGGTAAAAAGAATAAAGGTTTGGATGAAAAATTAAGTAAGTTTACAACAGTAGCTGCTATAGTGTTTATGTTAACTTCATTAATCATTGCATTTATCTAAAAAATTAAATATAGACATGGGGGTGTTCGAAATATGAATTTTATAACTCCTACTGCAGGAGTGATTGCACTATTATTCGCATTATATATGGCCTCTAAAGTTATGAAAGCTGATATGGGTACTGATAGAATGAAAGAACTATCAAGATCCATTAACGAAGGAGCAATGGCTTTTTTAGGCCGTGAATATAGAATATTAGTGTTTTTTGTTTTAATTGTAGCAGTAATTATGAGTTTCACAGGTAATTTAGGCTGGCAGACCGCTGTTTCATTTATACTAGGAGCAATTTTTTCTGGACTGGCTGGATTTATTGGGATGCAGATTGCTACCAAGGCCAATGCCAGAACTACAAATGCTGCTCAGAGCAGTTTAAATGAGGCCCTACAGATTGCCTTTTCTGGTGGCTCGGTAATGGGTATGTCAGTTGTGGGTTTAGGTACACTTGGACTAGGAATTTTATACATCTTTTTTACTAAAAATATTGATTATATTAGAGGTTTTGCTTTTGGAGCCAGTTCTATTGCTCTTTTTGCACGTGTAGGCGGTGGAATTTATACCAAGGCTGCCGATGTAGGAGCTGACCTAGTAGGTAAGGTCGAAGCTGGTATTCCGGAAGATGATCCCAGAAACCCGGCTGTAATTGCTGATAATGTAGGAGACAATGTCGGCGATGTAGCTGGAATGGGAGCAGACCTTTTTGAATCATATGTCGGTTCTATTGTCGCAGCAATGACATTAGGAACCGTAATGAGTGTTAACCATGTGGTTACACCATTATTACTGGCAGCAGTAGGAATCGTGTCTGCCATTATAGGTAGTCAGTTTATTAAATTAAAGGAAGGCGGTAACCCTGCTAAGGCACTTGAAAAAGGCACAATCGGTAGTGCTATATTAATGGTTATCGGAGCTTTCTTTTTAATCAGGTATATGATTGGAGATATCGGGGTGTTTTATGCTGTAGTAGCCGGACTTGTTGCCGGTATTTTAATCGGCAGGATTACAGAATACTATACCTCAGACCAATTTGGTCCCGTTAAATATATTGCAGAACAGTCTGAATCTGGCGCTGCGACTAATATCATAAGCGGCCTATCGGTTGGTATGAGAAGTACCCTATTTCCGATCTTAGTAATTGCTGTTGTTATCTTTATTGCCTATTACTTTGCAGGACTTTACGGTATTGCAATGGCTGCTGTCGGCATGTTAGCTACAACCGGTGTTACTCTCTCAATTGATGCCTATGGGCCAATTGCTGATAACGCTGGTGGGATTGCCGAGATGGCAGAATTACCAGCAGAAGTTCGCGAAAGAACAGATAAATTAGATTCAGTCGGAAATACAACAGCTGCTATCGGTAAGGGTTTTGCAATCGGTTCGGCTGCCTTAACGGCTTTATCATTATTTGCAGCTTTTTCTTCAGCTGTAAATCTAGATGGAATAAGTCTTACTAATCCTAATGTTATTATTGGGCTATTCATTGGCGCTATGTTACCATTCCTCTTCTCATCACTAACAATGGAAGCTGTAGGAAAAGCAGCCTTCCAGATGATTGCTGAAGTAAGAAGACAGTTTAAAGAAATTCCCGGTATTATGGAGGGAGAAGGTACACCCGACTATAAGAAGTGTGTTGATATCTCAACCGCAGCCGCTTTAAAACAGATGGTAATACCCGGACTTCTCGCCGTTATTGTACCCGTCGCAGTTGGCTTATGGAACGTACATGCTTTAGGCGGGCTTTTGGCCGGTGCCCTAAGTTCAGGCGTTCTCTTAGCGATTATGATGGCAAATGCAGGCGGAGCATGGGACAATGCTAAAAAATATATTGAAGCAGGTAACTTCGGCGGTAAAGGTACCGATACCCATGCCGCTTCCGTTGTTGGAGATACAGTTGGTGATCCGTTCAAGGATACAGCTGGTCCAGCACTTAATATTTTAATTAAGTTAATGACAATAGTTTCATTAGTATTCGCACCACTATTTATCTAAGAGATTAAAATAAAAGATCTTCTAATATTAAGATATGAAAAGGGCAATTATCTTCTGTAACAGGGGGTTTTTGCCTTTTTTTAATTTTACCCAAGAGGTGATATAATGGATTTAGGAAACGATAATATGTGTTTTGCCTGTGGAGAGGATAATCCAATCTCTCTCGGCTTGAAGTTTACAAAGATAGGAGATAAAAAAGTCAAAGCAGCTTTTACCCCACAAGATGTTCACCAAGGTTATGACGGAATTATGCACGGCGGCTTGATCACCACCCTATTAGATGAAGCAATGGCCAAGGTATTATCATTAAATAATATCCCGGCCTTAACCGCCCGCATGAATATCAGGTTTAAGCATCCCCTGCCCATTGGGACGAAGTTAGTAGTTACAGCTGAAATAATCAAGAATAAAACAGGACTATACTTTACTGAGGCAGAAGTAAGAAGTACAGAAGGTAAATTATATGCAAGTGGAGAAGCAAAATTTATGCAGGTAAAGGAGGCAAAATAAAATGGAAAGAGAAGAAGCTTATCAATTAGTAAAAGAAAACATAAGTCAAGATAATTTAGTAAAACACTGTCTGGCTGTAGAAGCAGTGATGAAAAGGTTGGCGGAGTACTTTGATAAGGATGAAGAAAAATGGGGATTAACCGGGTTACTTCATGATATTGACTATGAAGAGACAGCCGATGATCCCGAGCAGCACAGTATTGTAGGGGCAGAGATGTTAAAAGAGATGGGTATGGATGATGATATTGTCTATGCCGTTAAGGTCCATAACCATGAACACGGCTTTGAAAGAAAGTCACTCATGGATAAGGCCCTTTATGCTAGCGACCCCCTGACAGGTTTAATCGTAGCTTCCGCTTTGATTCACCCCGAAAAAAGTTTAGAAGCGGTTGACACCGAATTTGTTATGAATAGGTATTCCGAGAGTTCCTTTGCCAAGGGAGCTGATCGAGACGTAATAGCTTCCTGTAAAGAGATGGATTTAAGTTTAGAAGAGTTTATTGGACTTGCTTTAGAAGGGATGAAGTCTATTTCTGATGATTTAGGCCTCTAGTTGTATTGGACTCCGGTGAATTGAAGGGAAGCGATTACTATGATTTTAGTAACCGGGGCAACAGGACATTTAGGCAACGTTTTAGTAAGAAAACTTTTAAAAGAAACCAAAGAGAATATAAGGGTATTAGTACTGCCGGGTAAAGATTACAGTATCTTAGAAGATTTCGATATTGAAATCATAGAAGGGGATATCTGTGATTTAAATTCCGTGTTACCTGCTTTTGAAGAGGCTGATCTGGTTTATCACCTAGCAGGCAGAGTATCTATAAAAGATTTTGACCCTGCCCTGAAAACAATCAATTTGGATGGCACTAAGAATGTAATTAAAGCCTGTCTGGATAACCAGGTTAAAAGACTTCTTTATGTAAGTACTGTCCATGTATTTGTACCAGAAGTGATCAGTGAGATAACCGAAGAAAATCCTATCGTTATTAAGGAGTTAAGGGGCGAATATTCTAAAACAAAGGCCATGGCTACCCTGGAAGTTATGAGGGCTTCCCATTGGGACTTAGATGCTGTAATTGTCTATCCCAGCGGTATAATAGGTCCTTATGATTATCGGATTTCTCCCATGAGCCGCTTAATAATAGATCACATAAAAGGTAAGTTTATGTGTTCAGTAGAAGGTTCTTATGATTTTGTTGACGTCAGAGATGTAGCTGATGGAATAATCAAAGCAGCTGAGCACGGCAAAAAAGGGGAAGGCTATATCCTGTCCGGTAAGAATATATCGATCAATGAAATTTTTAAAATAATAGATGGTTTAAAAAAACCATTTTTTAAAACTTTTAATCTGCCCTTGTGGATGGCTAAAATCGGTATCCCATTTTCTCATACCTATAATAAGATAGTAGGGTGTGAGAACTTATTAACCCGCTATGCCCTCTACACATTAAATACTCATACTAAGTTTTCCAATAAAAAAGCAAAGGTTAATCTGGGCTTTAAGCCCCGACCGATCAAGATTACACTGGCAGATACTATAGAATGGTTAGAAGAGCATGGCTTAATTAAAGAGGAGGTCTATCGATGAGTGCAAGGTCAAAACTGCTTGATTTTTTAGAGGAAGCATATAGGCCAATGACAAAAGAAGAATTAATGGAAGAGTTTGAGATCTCATCTCAACAAAAACAGCATTTCGAAGACTTATTAAAACAACTGCAGAAAGATGGTTTAATCTACAAAAGCAAACAGGACAAGTACGGTCTGCCCGAGAAGTTTGATCTGGTAGCGGGCCGGATAGATAAAAACCCGCGTGGTTTTGGATTTTTAATTCCAGAAGAACCGGGCCATGAAGATATTTTTATCAACCCTACTAATCTAAATGGAGCCATGCACAATGACAAGGTCTATGTCAAGAAGGTGCCGGGCAGTTCGGGTAAAAAGGCCGAAGGTGAAGTTGTCGAAATCATTGAAAGGGCCAATACCCAGATTGTCGGCCGGTTTGAAAAGGTTAAGAACTACGGCTTTGTAGTTGCTGATAATAAGAGGATAAGTTATGATATATTTATTCCGGGTGCCCATATAAACGATGCTAAAAACAACCAGAAAGTAGTAGCTGAGATTACGGAATGGCCTAAAAAAAATAGAAATCCAGAAGGTAAGATCACTGAAATTTTGGGGTATCAGGATGAAAAAGGCGTCGATATCGAGGCCATTATCCGCCAGTTAGAACTACCGGGTGATTTTCCCGGGCGAGTTAAGAATGAACTGGCCAGAATTCCAGAGAACATTCCGGCTGAAGAGATTGAAAAACGCAGAGACCTTAGAGATCTTCCCATGGTTACCATTGACGGGGAAGATGCCAAGGACTTTGATGATGCAGTTTCTATCGAAAAATTATCTGATAATAAGGTGCGGTTGGGAGTGCATATCGCAGATGTAACTTACTATGTTCAGGAGGATACGAATTTGGATGAAGAAGCCCTGCATCGGGGAACCAGTATCTATCTGGTAGATAGGGTGATTCCGATGTTACCGCAGAAGTTATCCAATAATCTCTGCAGCCTGCGCCCGAATGAAGACAGGCTTTCGATGTCGGTCTTAATGGATATCCAGTTAAATCCCTTATCTTTAGAGAGTTATGATATAACACCTTCCATTATAAATTCAAATCATAGAATGACATATAATGAAGTGCAGAGTATCTTGGTTCATGAAAATAGGGAACTGAGGGAACTTTATGATGACTTCGTGGACCAATTAGAACTTATGAATGTACTAAGAGATAAGTTAAGAACTAAAAGATTTAATGAGGGAAGTATAGATTTTGAAAGAACAGAAGTTAAAGTTATTTTAGATGACAAGGGTAAACCGATAGATATCCAGCAGGAAAGACATGGTGTGGCCGAACAGTTAATTGAAGAATTTATGATCATGGCCAATAAAGTTGTAGCAGAAGACATGTACTGGCGGGATGTACCCTTTATCTATAGGATCCATGAACCACCCGATCAAGAAAGGCTTAAGGAGTTTAATGAGTTCATCCATAACTTCGGCTACCATGTTAAGGGGATAGATAGTGAGGTTAATTCCAGCGCCCTACAGGATGTCTTAAATCAGGTAGAAGATGAACCAGAAGAAAATTTAATTAATACCGTCCTGCTCAGGACCATGAAAAAAGCAATCTATTCTCAGCATAATATCGGACACTATGGACTGGGCTTAGATTACTATACTCACTTTACTTCCCCGATTAGAAGGTATCCCGATTTAATGATCCATAGGATTATAAAAGAAGTTTTAAAACATGGTAAGTTACCAAATAAGAGATTTAATGAATTAGAAGAAAGAATTCCCAGTATAGCTGACCACAGCTCCCTACAGGAAAGAAGGGCTATGGAAGCTGAGCGGGATTCAGTTGAACTGAAAAAGATTGAATATATGCAGGATAAGGTCGGTGAAGAATTTGAAGGTTTAGTCAGCGGTATTACTAGCTTTGGCTTTTTCGTCGAATTAGAAAATACGGTTGAAGGATTAGTCCATGTGGAAGACCTAAAAGATGACTACTATCATATCAGGCAGGACATTCATGCCCTGGTAGGAGAGAGAACAAATAAAAGATATAGATTAGGTGACGAAGTCAAGGTGAAAGTAATCCGGGTCGACCCGGAAGAAAGAGAGATTGACTTTATCCTGGTTGATTGATTTAAGGAGTGGTAAGATGAGTGATGATATAAAAGTGATAGCAAGAAATAAAAAAGCAAAACATGACTACCATATTGAGGAGACTTATGAGGCCGGAATTATATTAAAAGGTACCGAGATTAAGTCGATAAGGAATAGGAATGTAAACTTAAAAGATAGTTTTGCTATGGTGGAAAACGGAGAAGTTTTCTTATATAATATGCATATAAGCCCCTATAAACAGGGTAACCGGTATAACCACGATCCAGAAAGAAAGAGAAAACTTCTTCTTCACAAAAATGAGATAAGAAAGTTAATCGGTTATACCAAGAGAAAGGGTTATACCTTAGTACCTTTAAGAGTCTATTTAAAGAATAACCTGGCCAAAGTTGAGCTTGCCCTGGCCAAGGGTAAAAATGTGCGTGATAAACGTAGAGATATTGCTAAAAAGACAGCTGAAAGAGAGATCGAACGTGCTTATCGCAGGCGACTAAAAGGTAAAGACTATTAATCTTAAGCGGGGCTTGCCCCGTTTAATTTTTACTTTAAATGATGAGGAGGGTTGTAAATATTGTCTGAAACAGAATACTATTCAGAGAATTTAAGACCGCAGATACACTTTTCCCCACCTAAAAATTGGATGAATGATCCTAATGGACTTGTGTATTACAAGGGAGAGTACCACCTCTTTTACCAGCATAATCCAACCGAAAACAGATGGGGGAATATCCACTGGGGACATGCCGTAAGTAAAGACCTTCTGCACTGGGAACATCTTGATATAGCCCTGAAACCCGATGAATATGGTTTGATGTTTTCGGGTAGTGCTGTAGTTGATAAAGATGACACTAGTGGTTTTTTTGATGGTGAGGACGGATTGGTAGCAATCTATACCACTGCCCTGCCTCAGAAAAACAAAGACTTTTACCTCCAACAGCAGTGTATTGCCTATAGTAAAGATAAAGGACGGACCTGGCATAAATATGAAGGAAATCCCGTCCTCGAGAACGAGACCTGGCAGGACTTCCGCGACCCAAAAGTATTCTGGCATGATGAAACAGACAGTTGGGTTATGGTTGTAACGCAAGGTAAAAAGGTTAATTTCTACCGTTCTGATGATTTAAAGAACTGGGATTTTGTCAGCGACTTTTCCTGTAATGCCTTCTATTTTGAAGGGGTCTGGGAATGTCCGGATTTAATAAAATTACCGGTGGAAAATGAAGATGAAGCCAAATGGCTGCTTCAGGTCGGTGTTCAGGATAACAGCCGGGCCGGTGGTTCCGGTGTCCAGTACTTTGTAGGAGAGTTTGACGGCTATGAATTTACCAACCTAAATCCTGACCAGAAGACCTTCTGGGTTGACTATGGACAGGATTTTTATGCGGTTCAATCCTGGTTTAACTTACCAACTGAACAAAACAGAGAGGTCTGGACTGCCTGGATGAATAATCTTGCTTACTGTGAAGCAGTTCCTACTAATGATTGGCGGGGGGTTCTTTCAATCCCGCGTGAGATTGGACTTAAAAAATCCAATAAAAAATACTATCTAAAACAAGAACCAATTAGAGAACTTGATAATCTCAAAGAGAGGGAAGACAATATTTTAGAACACGACCTGGTTAATGACTTCAACTGCAAACTGGATTTTGATCCTTTTGAGGTTAACTTCCAGGCCGCCATAGATTCCAAGGACAAGTTAAATGTTAATTTGATTAGAGGTAATAATTTAAAGATAAATTTACTTTATGATAGGAAGAATAAGGAAGTAGTATTACGAAGATCCTTTAGAATTGATAAAAAGATGGGTCGGGTTTTTAATGATACCCATACCGCTTTAATTGAAGAGGACAAGGAAAAGATAGATATCCAGCTAATCATGGACCGTTCCACAATAGAGATCTTTATTAATGGCGGCGAAATTGTCTTTAGTGATTTGGTCTTCCCGGAAGAGGATGGTAGTACAATCTTTTCTATCATAACGGACAGCAAACAGGGTAAAGTCTATGATTTAAATATTAATAAGTTAGAGAGTATCTGGAGTTAAAAATATAAAGGGGGTCAAAATGAAAATATATACAAGAAGTGGAGACAAGGGAAATACAAGTCTTTTTGATAATTCGAGAGTACCAAAGGATTCAATCCGGGTAGAAAGTTATGGAACCTTAGATGAACTAAATTCCCAGCTGGGAATGGCCCGCAGTATGTTAAAAAATAATGAGATAGCTGAGACAATAAAAAAGGTTCAGCGTCAATTATTCAATGTAGCCGGTGAACTGGCTACACCCAATAGTGAAGACTTTCCAGAAAGGGTTAGGCCTGAAGACATTGAAGAATTAGAGGGGATTATCGATAATCTTTTAGATAAGATGAATAAAGAACAGCTTTCAAAGTTTATCATCCCCGGCAGTAATAGGTGTTCGGCCGCCCTGCATGTAGCCCGCACCATCTGCCGGAGGGCAGAGAGAAGAATCATTACTTTAGCCCGTGAGGAAGAGATCAGAGAAGAGCTGCTTAAGTATGTAAATAGGCTTTCTGATGTCATCTACTCACTAGCCCGTTATGTGGAAAGTGAACTTGACTACGTAGATTTCAAAAAAGAGTAATTTAAAAGGGTGGATAAGATGCGTTTTGATGAAAGAGATATTATGTTTGCTCGGATAAACTATGAACCGGGCACTAAGATATATGAAGAGTACTATGAGAAAAATCCAGAGAAAAAAGAGTTTGATGACTTTTTAAGGTCTCTACCCGGTTTTATGGTCGAAGAAGCATATTCATTTGATCCTCTCAACTCCGGCCTGGTAAATGGGACCTATAACTTTTTAAGTGATTTAAAAGAGCAGGCCGCGGGAGAAGCAAGTGAAGACACTTATCAGGTAGAGAAAGATGAAATAAGTAAAAAAATAAAACAGATTGCCAAATTCTACGGGGCTGACTTGGTCGGTATAACTGAAATGAAAGACGAGTTTTATTATACCCACCGGGGTCGGGAAAAAGCTCACCACGGTGAAAAAGTTACCAACAAACACAAATACGGTATTGTGTTTGCCGTTGAACTAGAGAAAGATATGGTCAATAGGGCTCCCCGTCTGGGACAGTCCTTGGAGACTTCGAAAGGATATGTAAAGGCCGGTATCATCGGCATGATCTTAAGCTATTATTTGAGAGAATTAGGCTATGAGGCCAGAAATCACATGGACGGTAACTATCTCCTCATGGCACCTTTCACGGCAGAGGCAGCCGGACTGGGTGAAATCGGCCGGATGGGTATTTTGGTTACGAAAGAATACGGTCCCCGGGTTAGACTGGGAGTTGTTACGACTGATCTTAAATTAAAGACAGATCAAAGGGAACCCTTCGGCATGAAAGAATTCTGTAAGATTTGTAATAAGTGTGCGGATAACTGTCCTTCCGATGCGATTGATTCAGGCTCTCCCGGCCAGTTGAATGGGGAAGCCAGATGGAAGACCGAAGTTGAAAAATGCTTTAAAGTATGGCAGATGTCAGGCACGGACTGCGGCATCTGTATTGCGAGCTGTCCTTTTTCTCAAAATATAGATCTCGATAAGATCAATAAGATGAAGGATAATCCCAAAGTTATGAGAGATATTTTGAGGAAGTATAATCAAGAACACGAGGAACGCCCTTATAATGAAAGCGAACATGAATGGCTATAAGAACTTAACAAGCTAATTGAGAGTGAGTGGATATTTGTGAAAAAACCAGGCTATATTTTTTTAATATTTTTAATTATCTTACCCGCATTTATTTTCAATGTACAGGCAGATGAAATTAATTTTATTAAAAAGGATAAACTGATAACTGAACTTAATCTAGATAGAGATATTGAAATCATTGATAAAAGATTTATTGATTTAACAGGTGATGGGATAAAGGAACAGGTATTTTTAATTGGTCAAAGGCCGGCCGGGCCCGATTCCATATTTTATGCCCCCCTGAAAGTGATTGTTTATGATATTTATAAGAAAGAATTCTATGTGATCTCATATGACAACTTTAACGGCTATGAACCCCAGATGGCCTTTTATGATTTTACGGGTGACCAAATAAAAGATATCTTTATTGAAGCAAATACAGGCGGCAGCGGAGGCATCTATAAACATTTAATTGCGACTATTTCGGATAATGATTTAAAGATAATATTTAATGAAAGCCATAATAAGCCGCTTCATATTTCAGGTAATTATGAAGATAACTTTAAAACTACCCTTAGAATCAATGAAATAGATAAGAACTTAAGATTAGATTTATCTTTTAATAGAAATAAATATGTGCAGGAAGGTATTTATAATTCAAATGGTGCTTTACAAAGAGAAATACAACCTTATAGCTATTCTTTTGGTCAGTTAAAACCGGTTGACTTTGATTTAGATCAAACCATGGAACTCAAGGGAATCCAGAGGATTGTTGGGGCCTATGGAGCTGATACAATCGGCCATCTGGAAACTATTTTAAATTATGATGGCAGCTGGGAGATACTAGAAGTTCAAATCAGTACCTATCTAAAAAAATATGACCCGAGCCGCAGTGGCTCCAATGGTGAGGTTAGTTATAAAATAAAACAAAATGCAATAACAAGTGGAATTAAAGAAATCTACTATCCCCAGATTACTGACTTACCCAAAGATGTAAATTCAGTTTATATCAATAAACAGCTGCATGAGATAGTAAAACCTTTCTTGGCTGAAAGTAATGAGATGAGTATCGATTATGAGTTCACTGTAAAGAGCAAAAATTTATTCAGTGTTAAATTCAGCGGTTATCAAAATCATGAGGGCGGCCAATATGAGATTCTAAAATCATTTAATTATGATATAAAAAATAATAGAAGGTTGACTCTATCCAATATTTTAAAAGATGAAACACATGATAAAGATAAGGTAAACCAAATTATTAAAGATAATATTGAAGATAAAGATTTAAGAGATACTTTCCCCGGTCTGTCAGACTGGATGGGCTTTTATCTGACAAACAGCGATTTAGTCTTATACTATCTGAGAAATGATTTTGAAACCGAATTTAATAAGATCAGAGTCCCCTTAAGAGAATTAAGGCAATATTTAAGTTTTGAGATTGATATTCAAAGGGATGAAACAGAAATATTTATAATAGAGGTTGATTA
>CAZGMM010000003.1:0-61037 GCA_964526845.1 uncultured Halanaerobiales bacterium
AGCACAGGTAGGACTTACACCTACTATTAATGTAATTTACGAAGCACACGTAAAAAAACCTCATATCAGATTGATATGAGGTGATTTACAATTTATATTTTTTCATTATGGTAAATATTTCATCGGATTAATCGCTTTATCATTGACCATTACACCAAAATGTAAATGTGATCCGGTAGATTTACCGGTACTACCGGCTCTACCAATAATCTGACCTGTATTAACCTGCTGTCCTACTCTAACATGGTTCTGAGAATTGTGGGCATAAATTGTTTCAACACCTTCACCGTGGTCGATAACGATAGTCTTTCCAAAACCACTCATCCAGCCGCTTTTTACAACTTTGCCACTAGCTGCAGCTCTAATTTGCGTTCCCAGGGGAACTGCAATATCTAAACCTTTATGAAATTCACTACCACCGGTAACCGGATCATTCCTCCAGCCGAAATAGGAAGATATTCTTCCCTGGAGAGGCCAGATAAAAGCGCCTTTACCCAGTGTAAATTTACCACCTTTGACTCTTTCTTCAAAGGGAATAACTAAATTTTCACCGGCTCTTATCATATTAGAATTCAGGTTATTGGCCTGTTTGATAGTCTGTACATCAACACCATACTTTTTAGCTATCGAAAGTAGGGCATCTCCGGGTTGAACCTCGTGGATAATGTTAGCATATATGCGGTTTTCATCTCCGCCGCCACGCCCGGTTTTAGGTATATAAAGAGTATCTCCGGGGTGAATCATGGTACCTCTTAAATTATTGCTTGCTCTAATACTCTCTACTGTTGTATCGAATCTTTTAGCAATATCATATAGGGTATCACCTTTTTTAACTACATATTTAATATCTTCAGCCATCTTTTTTAACTTACTATATGTATTATCTCCAACTATCCCATCAACTTTTAAATTATTATTTAGTTGGAAATCCTTAACTATTTCTTTTGTATTATGACCGAAGATACCATCGGTACTGATATCATAACCGACCTTTTTTAAGAGAGTTTGAACTTCTCTTACTTTATCTCCTCTATCATTTAATTCTAAACCAATTGCTAAAGCGTTTGTTGTAATTACTGAAACTAATAGTAGAGAAATTATTATTGTGATACTTAATTTTAAATATCTCTTCATGCTTGACTCCATATCCTCAATCCTCCTAGTTTAGAATCTTTTTACCCCTAGTGTATTTAATTCTGGCTATTTTAAAATATTCCTTTAAGAAAACTGTAAAAATTTAATAGTATTTTGAAAACTTTGCCTTCTCTTTAAAATTAGGGAAATTATTCTGTCTTAATGCTTCATAAAGTATAATCGAAACCGAATTTGATAAATTAAGTGAACGTGCCCCTTCAACCATAGGAATCCTGACCGTATTTTCCAATTCTTTTTTTAAAAAAGCTTCGGGTAATCCAGCCGTCTCTTTACCAAAGACCAGATAATCTCCCTGCTTATAATCTGCTTGATCATAACTGATAGGAGATTTAGTTGAAGCAAAAAACATCCGGCAGTCCTTTTTTTCTTCTAAAAAGGCCTCAAAATCTTTATAATAATGTATGTCCAACATGTGCCAATAATCCAAACCAGCCCTTTTTAAGTACTTATCATCGGTAGAAAAACCTAAGGGCCGAACAAGGTGTAAACTACTATCTGTTACCGCACAGGTCCGTGCAATATTACCTGTATTTTGGGGAATCTCTGGTTCCACTAATACTATGTTCATCAATTTATCATCCTTTAAACTTTAAGCTTTAAACCATCATAGGCAAGCTGAATTCCTTCAGGTAGTTTGTCATTTACTTCATTGTGTTCAATTTCATGTGAAATATGGGTTAAATAAGCCTTTTTTACTCCCAGATCTTTGATTACTTCTACTGCTTCCTCAATATTAAAATGCTTGGGGTGGCTCTTATAACGAAGTGCATCTAATATTAGTAGATCGACATCTTCAATTAATTTATAACTTTCTTCAGGAATATAGCTGCAATCTGTTATATAAGCCATGTTATTTACCTTATAGCCGAGGACAGTATCATTGTTATGTTTTACCGGGAGGGGCGTGATCTTTAAGTTATTAAACTCAAGTACACCTTCAATTTCAATTAACTTGACACCGGGAACTGCAAACTTACAGTGATGGTCTTTGAAAATATAAGCAAACTTTCTTTTAAGTGCATCTAGGGTCTCTTTATTGCCATAACAGGGGATATCAGCTTTATTTAAACGATTGATTGCCCTTAAATCATCAAAACCCATTATATGATCTGCATGGGCATGTGTAAATAAAACTATATCAATATTAGTAATATCATTATTAAGTAGCTGTAACCTCAAATCCGGAGTAGTATCTATTAATATATTCTTATCTGAATTTTTAATATATATTGAAGATCTAAAACGATTATTTTTAGGATCATTAGAAGTACAAGTTTTACAATTACAACCAACAATGGGAACTCCGTGTGAAGTCCCTGTGCCTAAGAATGTTATTTCCAATAAAATTACCTCCAATACACTTATATAAAATTGTATATTAGTCAAGCTAAATTGTCAAATAATTGACCCAACAAATGCTATTATCACAAGCTTTTTGCAGACTTAACTAAAAGAAAAATCCCTTCACAGAAAAAAATCCATAAAGGGATTAAAAACTATATTTATTTTTTAATAATTATTTTTCATCGACACAAACATAATCTTTACTTTCTTCACACTCTAAAGAGGTTAATAATCCTTTGCTTCTTAAGAAGTCAGCTATCTTCTTATAGACAAGTACCGTTAATAGAGAGTTAATTATCGCCTTTGTTAAGTTAAAGGGAATAATCCCCGGTAATAACATATTAATAGTACGTTCATAAGGAATACCATAAAAGATTGGGTTTAATAATACATTGGCAACAGCCATTACACCCGTCATTGCAACTGAGCCGGCTGCTAAGCCCAATAAAGCACCCCTTTTAGTATGGTACTTTTTATAGACATAGCCTGCTACTCCGACTAAAACACCGGTTGCTAAAAAGTGCATAAAGGCTCCAAAAGGACCGCCTAAACCGGTTAAGGCCGCCATTAAAACGGAAAGTACGAAAGTTGCCCCCAATGCTGACATCGGACCATATAAAAATGCAATAATTAAGATCGGAATATCACCTGGTTCATAAATTAAAAAAGGTAGGAAAAGAGGAAATCTAATGGTAAGCATTAAAATTAATGATAACCCGATTAAAACTCCTATGTTAGTAATTTTCTTGACATCCATATATTTTTTATTCCTCCTAAAATAATATTTAGAACAAATAAAAAATTGCCCTGCAGAAGACAGGGCATTAGTTTCTTTATAATTATTAACGCGCCTTCTCTCATCCGGACTGTTTACCGTCGGTACTGGAAATTAACCAGTTCAGCGTTAGCTCGTGGACTTTACCACCGGTCTGGAATTACACCATGCCCTGAAGACAATTTTTATTCAATTCTTGAAGATATTATAATATAAATTGTTAATCATTTCAAGAAATTATTCCAACTTTGTGATTTTTGTATCAGGGTAAAAATAGTCAATTATCTCATTATAACCCTTACCATCCGCTGCCATACCAGCCGCGGCTGATTGGTCCATACCTACCGCATGACCCCAGCCGGCCCCAAAGATGATAATACTTTTTAGCTGATCCTGTTCAAATATATTTTTTACTATAAACTTATTGCTTTTCAAACCGGTCAATGCCCTTCGGATGGCTGAATTGTTTTTGGTAACCGTTTTATTTACACCTTCAATTTTTATCTCTTTTACAGTACCGGTAGTTGTTCTATCTGTAATATAGACTCTTTTAATGGCTTCTAAATCATGCCTCTCTTTTAATCTGACCAGGTCTATCCTTTTAACCCAGCGATAGCTGCTCTGGGTTGTATATTTATTATTAGAATAGGAAGCAGGCTTTTCAACAAACCAGTTTTCAACCTGATAGGGTGCAAGCGGAAAATTATAGTTATCATTTTTAGCCGTATTGACTGCTTTGAGATAGTCAAGACTATTTATCCAGACATTTTCACTTGCTTCTGTATAACCCCCACTATTACTGCTAAACACGGCATCTATTACATTGCCATTATGGGTAATGATCTCATTTCTGGTGGCAATAATAGCTTCAGTAGTACTTTGATGTTCATTTTTGGCCCCAGAATAAACTATACAGTGAACACTTGCACAAAGATCATAACCTTCATCTTGATGTCTGTTAATATTTCTAATTATATAAGACCTGGCTACCACACTCTGGGCTTTCAGGGCCTCCAAGGGCCAACTGGCGGGCATTTCAGATGGTACAACAGAAAGCAGGTAGGAAGAAAGGTCTACATAGTTTAATAGGTCCACATAGTGATTTGAAACAGGGTTTAAGTAAATATCACCCCTATACTGCCTATCTTCTGTACCTCCCCAAAAATAGTTTTGGGCAAACTTAATATCATAAAGGGCAAACAGGTTGTTTTGATCATTTGAATGTATTTTTAACTTTCGATTGGTTGTTACCCTCTCTAATATTTTATTATCTTTTAAAATATAGAAAGTATGGTTATTGTAATTAATCTGATACTGGGTATTGCTTTCTCCCCGGAAAATTACGTTATTTGCCTGGCTAATAGTGAATTCGTTTTTTGATTGAAACCTTATCCGGTCTATATCTTCCTGTAAGCCTATCCTTATTTCCCCATAATCCTGGTTAGGTTCAATTTTTTCTATCGCAAACCAATCAATATCTGTTACAGGTTCGTCTTCATCTCGTTTATCAAAATGTTCCGGATATTTTTTTCTAATATCTTTTATTCTTTCCCTTGCTTTAGCGGTCTCAATCCCACTGTTCACACAGCGATCCCAATATTGGTAAGCCTTTAATAGTTCCCCTTCTTTTTCAAATAAGAGGGCTAGTTCGTAATATAGGCTGCTTAAACTGTGGTCCTGGCTTAAAGCGGCCTGATACATCTCAATGGCAGTTTCGTAATTATCCTGGTTATTATATATCTCAGCCGCTGCCAGGTAATTTAAGACCATCTCTTTATTATTTTTAATACCGGCCTGATAAAAATCTAAAGCAGCCTCTTGCTCATCTTGTTCATTATATATATTACCTAGGTAGTAATACATTAAAGAAATTTTTCGTTTAGATAAACTACTTTCTTTTTCATCTAACAAGACGATTAAATGATTGAAAACGTCTTTAGCTTCTTCTACCTTACCCTTTTGATAAAGATAAAGTCCATAATAGTAATTAAAATCTAAAGAATCATTATATTCCTGTTTTGTATTTGCTAAAATATTATCAATCTGATCAGCCCGGTTATCACTATAATCACTTATGGACACAATGTTTTTGATTACTGAAAGCTTGTCATAACCTTTCTTATAAAGCTTTATATAAGTATCAATGCTTTGGTCATAATTTCCCTCATAAAATTGATCTTCCGCCTCAGCTAAAAACTTATCATAATCAACTTCTTTTTTTGGAGATTCCTCTTTTGGTTGATCACTTTCTATTGGTTTCTGTGAAGTACCATTTTCTATTTTAGTAGTCCCATTACCGTTAACATACTTTTCAAGTAATGGTCCATAATTGTTATATATATATGGAATAGAAAATCCTATAAAAAAACATATTATTAATACAATTACTACTGTTAAAAATTTTTTCATTATTCAACCACCTTATTTAACTGCTATATAATAATTTCGATAAGAAAGTTTCTATCCCTGCTAAAAAAAGAAAAAGTGCGGTATAAAAACCGCACCATAATTAGGGGTAAGTTAAAATGTTATTTTATCTAATGTTCCATTTCTACTTCTTCTAATTTTGCTTCTTTAACACTTTTACCAAATACGTTGACTATTGTATAAAGTACTATAATACCAACCGGTAAACTAATTAGAGGGGATATACCTAAACCGGCCGGTAAAAATCCGAATATAGCCGCCACAGCTGCAACTGTTAAGGCATAGGGCAGCTGAGTGGAAACATGGTCGATATGGTCTACCGCAGAAGCCGTAGAGGACATAATGGTTGTATCAGAAATTGGAGAACAATGATCTCCCATAACCGCTGCTGTTAAGACTGCCCCAATTGCCGGCAGCATTGGTGAGCCAATGTTATGGGCTAAAGGAATAGCTAAAGGCATCACTATGGCAACCGTTCCCCAGGAACTCCCTATTGTAAATGCTATAAAAGCGGAAATTATAAATAGGAGGACCGGGATTAAAAAGGCAGGTAAATTACCTTCTAGGATACCAACTAGAAAATTAGCTGTACCCAAGTCATCAGTGATACTTCCGATTGACCAGGCTAAAATCAAGATCATTGTCGCAATAAACATCGATTTTGCCCCATCAATCCAGCTTTCCACTACATCTGATATATCTAAAATACCTTTAATCAGTGCATTTATACCAGCTACAAAACCACCCGCAAAGGAGGCCCACAGCAATACTACACTGGCATCTGCATCACCAAAGGCGGTTTGAATACTAACGTCGGGAGAAGCTCCTCCCCCGTTATACCAGAGACCGAATAAGGTTACTATAATAACAACAAAAATAGGTGAAAAGGCATCTAAAATACTAAAAGAAGCTCCGGCCGGTTTTTCGATCTCTTCTAGTTCCTTGGAAACCATAGGTGTTGAGCCCGGTCTTAGGGACTGTCCGGTAGTCCTTGCCCTATGTTCGGCTGTATACATCGGGCCAAAGTCTTTCATTAAGTAAATTACGATAAGGGCAAAAAGTAAAGCAAAAATTGAATAATATCTATAAGGTATGGTCTTTACAAAAGTCGTATAGGCACTTGCTTCAATACCTAATTTGTCAAAACCGTCTTTAATAACTCCCACCTCAAAGGCAATCCAGGTAGAAATAGGTACGATACTGGATACAGCTGCCGCTGTGAGGTCAACAACAAAGGAAAGTTTCTCTCTTGAAACATTCATTTTATCAGTTATGGGCCGCATTGTATTACCTACAATTAAAGTATTAGCATAATCATCAAAAAAGATTAATACTCCCATCGACCAGGTAGCCAGTAATGTATTTTTAATTGATTTAGCTCTTTTTGCTACATATTCACCAATTGCTACAACTCCCCCAGCTTTATTTATAATCCCTATCATACCACCCATTGACAGTAAGAATATAATAATACCGGCATTCCAGGAATCAGCCAGTGAGCCTAACATATATTTATCCAAAGTTGATGCAAAAGCAGCAATTGGATTATAACTCGATAATATTAAAGCACCTGAAAACACTCCTATAAATAATGAAATAATTACCTCTTTACTCCACCAAGCCAAAATAATAGCTAAAAGTGGTGGAATAAGAGATATAATACCATAGTTTTCCATATTGATTATACCTCCATTTTATTTTATTTCTTAGTTTTTATATGCTAATTTTTTTCTATAAAATAACAAAACCCAGCGGGATTTCCGCTGGGTATGAATTCAAATTGCACCAGTAGAAACCACCTCCTCTTTCCCTTTTGATGAGATAGCTCAACACTGAAATACGGGTTCATATTTCAATGACAGTCCTGCATATCTTATATACAGACCCAGCCTTTAATTTTTCGAACCAGAAAAATCAAAAGCTTCGGCAGAACTCCCTTTCACTTTTTACCAGTAGGTTCTTTATAAGTAAAAAGCTAATCTTAAGTTCTGCGCCTCTACCTCATCCGGTCAAAGATGAGGTAATTTCAACTATTTAATTTTCTATAATTGTATATGATATTATTTTTGCTGTCAAGTAATATGACAAAATTAGTCAAAATTACAGCTTATTGCTTATATTAAAGGAGTTCACTGGCGATTTTTGCGATTTCTGATCTTTCACCTTTTTGCAGCATAATATGTCCGGTGATCTGTTCTTTATAGAAATGATTAGCTACTTGAGAAAGACCATTATTGACCTTATTCAAATAAGGGTTATCAATCTGGAAGGGGTCACCTGTTAATACTATCTTAGAGTCCTTACCAGCCCTTGTTAAAATGGTTTTAACCTCATGTTTGGAGAGGTTTTGAGCTTCATCAATGATAATATACTGATTCGGTATAGATCTACCTCTGATATAGGTTAAAGCCTCAATTTGGATAAAGTTATTTTCTATCAATTGATCTATTGATAGATAGGACCCCTTATTACTATGAATAATTAAATTTAAATTATCTAAGATCGGCTGCATCCAGGGTTCCAATTTTTCCTCAACTGAACCCGGTAAAAAGCCGATATCTTTACCCAGCGGAATCACAGGCCGGGCGATCAAAACTCTATTATAATATTTATCATTAATTACCTTCTGTAGTCCGGCCGCTAAAGCAAGTAATGTTTTACCTGTACCGGCTTTACCCGACATCGTAACAATACGAATATCATCATTTAATAATAACTCATAGGCAAATTTTTGTTCCCTATTTAGGGGAGTAATACCCATCGGTGCTTTTTTATCAAAGATTAAAGGAACTATCTTCTTACCATCAAACCGGGCTAAAGCACTCTTGCTTCTCTCATCTTGAGTTGACAATTGAATCATCTGATGGGGATAAAGGTTTTCAAAATCACCATTCAATTGTTCAGGGTCTAATTCTTGATTTTCATAAAAGTCATCAATAAGACTGGCCTTAGTTTTGATTTCAATAAAACCATCGTATAACTCTTCACCGTCAATACCATTACCCCTATGATCCTCTGCTTTTAGGTCAAAGGCATTTGCGATTAGTCTTAGATTAATATCGTTAGATACCATTATTACTTCTTTTTCAGGATTAGATTCCTGTAGATCAATAGCTGTAGTTAAGATCCGATTATCATACTTACTAGCACTTAAGTGAGGGGGGAGTTTTAGTTCTTTTTTATCTATTACAATTTTTAAAATACTACCATTTTCTAACTTAATCCCCTCATTTAACTTTCCTTGATGTCTTAATTCATCTAAAATACGGGAAGTTTCTCTGGCATTAAAACCAATATCAGAAGTTTTATGCTTTTGGTTATCTAACTCTTCTAATACAGCTAAAGGTATAATAACCTCGTGCTCTTCATAATCAAAAATTGCTGTAGGGTCATCAAGTAAAACATTGGTATCTAAAACATATATATTATTCATTTTAGGCTCCTTTCCTGATTACCAGAGGGTCAGTTGGGTCTTTTCATCATACTTTCTTTCTAATTTTTCTCCTTGCAAAGGTTGAATAAAAAATTCGCTGGCAAAAACGGTGGTACCTTCGGCTAAATGGCCGCCATAGCAACTTCCATCTTCATCAGCTAAAGTTATATGGGCATGGATAAATGGTTCACCATCCAGAATAGATATATTACCTATACAACTTACAATCTCCATCTCCCTATCGATCTTTTTATACTGGTATTCAAAGGTTTCTTGATTGTAAAAGCCGATTTTGGCATTCTGTACAGCCCCGATTACCTTTATGAAACCGGTGGTAATCTCTTTTTCTTTTATGATCTCGGTTAGGCTATTTAAAAGATCTTCATCTTTTTCTAACCTACCCATAAATGCTTGTTCTGTTTTATATTCTTTTAGCATGCTATTCCTCCTCAGGCATTTTATCTTTTACTCTTTCTAAATTAACCTCAGCTTTCTTATAATTAGGATCTATTTGCAAAGCCTGCTGGTAATAATCGGCAGCCTCTTCATACTGCTGTAAGTTTTCATAAATTATACCGGCATTATTATATACATAAGGAACAGTGGGATCTAAATCTAAGGCTTTATTAATATTCTTTCTGGCCTCACTGAAATTACCCAGATGGATATAACATAAACTTAAGTTATTATATACATAAAAGTTTTCTTTTTCTTCTTCAATCGCCATTTCGAACTTTTCTATAGCTTGACTGTACTCTCTTTTATCCATATGAATTAAGCCTAATAAATTATATACCTGTTCATCAACCGGTGTATAGCCCTCTGCTTTGATTAAAACATCATAGGCTTCATCCTTTTGGTTATTATTATAATATGCCCGTCCTAAATTTACTAAGAGATTATATGAGTCCCCCTTAACTTTCCGTGCGTAATTAAAAGAATCAATGGCCAAATCAAATTGGTCGAGTTTGGTATAGCTTAAACCTAAATAAAAATTTGGTAGGTAACTGTCTTCATTTTCAGCTGCATAACTTGTCAGATGGTCTATCGCTTTTTTATAATTACCGCTGTTGTATTCATTGATCCCCATCTGTAAAAGGTTCTGTGCCTGTATTGAAAGAGAAAATAATAAAATGAATGTAAGTGTTAATAAAGCTATCTTTTTTGTCTTAAACACCATTTTAACCTCCTTTTATTTGGTTTTGATAATAATCACAGTAACTTTTTATTTCACATTTATCACAGAGTGGATTTCTCGCCTTACAAATTTCTCGTCCGTGAAAGATCAACCAGTGATGAAACTTCGTCCAATAGTTTTCAGGGACAACCTCCATGAGATCCTGTTCAACCTGATCTCTTTTATCAGTATCGACTAGTCCCAAACGATTAGCGACTCTAAATACATGTGTATCAACCGCAATCGTTTCGCGGTCAAAGGCATTTGCTAAAACTACATTGGCCGTTTTTCTTCCTACCCCCGGTAATTTTACTAAGTCTTTTCTATTAGTGGGTACTTTGCCCTCAAAATCCTCTACAATCATCCTACTGCTATCGATGATATATTTACTTTTATTCTTATATAGACCGATCGATTGAATTTCTTTTTGCAGATCTCTGACCTCTAATTCGGCAAAATCATTGGGGGTTTTATACTTACTAAATAGATCTTTAGTAACTTTATTTACCTGTACGTCTGTGGTCTGGGCTGACATGATAGTTGCAATAAGAAGTTGAAAAGGAGTTTCATAATTTAAAGCCGTTTCCGGGTCCGGGTACTTTTTTTCAAAATAATCTATCATTTTTTCAACATTGTTTTCCAAATTACCTCTCCTTTCTGGAAATCTTACCAAATTAATGTTAAAATAATTTTTAGTATCTAAAAAAATTATATCATAATATAACCATATATTGAAATTTAGGAGGCATAATTATGAATATTGGAATAGATATTGATGGGGTTATCACACACGAAAAAAAGGGTAAAGAAAATGTCTGGTTAAGGGCTTTAAATAACTATTTTGAAGACCAGATCACCCGTAAAAAAGACGTCTATAATTTTACAGAAGCATATGATATTCCCCTAGAAGATCTCAAGGAATTTCTAAGAAATAAACTACACGAAATATATTCTGGGGTTGAAATTGCTCCGGGGGCAAAAGAAATAATTGATAAAATAAAATCGGCCGGACATACCATTTATCTGATTACAGCCCGCCATCAAAAGTTTAGACCCTTGACCATAAAATGGTTAGAACAACACCATGTTAATTATGATTATTTATACCATGAAGACAATAAAGCAAAACTGGCTGTTGAAAAAAATATCAAACTATTTATAGAAGACAACCAGTCCAATACAATCAACCTCTTAAAGGAGGGTATACCAGTCATCCTGGTCGATAAATATCACAATAAGGAAGTACCCGACCGTGATATACTCTACCGGGTTGATGACTGGAATCAAATTAAAGATATATTAAAAGAATATGACTTTCTTTCTGAAGAAAATTTAAGTTAATCCATAAATTATTTCCTGTATACACTCCCCCCGATAAATTCCCTCAAAATGGATGTTTTAGGGATATCATCAGAAGGCATATTTTTAAAACAGTCCAGTACTTCTAATAACCGCCTTGCTTCATAGTGATAAGGATTATCCTCTTTAATCTCTTCAAGTAAGGGAACAGCACAATTTTTTAATACTGCTAACTCATAAATTAAAGCAGAGTTGAACATCACATCTGCATTTTCTTGATAGGGGAATATATTTTCTTCTTCCCCTTTTCTCACCCTTCCCCACATCTCTAGGGTATTAAGGGCAGAATGTCCCCTGAATAAATTATCTCTCACAATTCTTCTAACCAAACGGGTATCAGAAGTGGGTATCCTGTTTTGCTTATCAATATTTAACTGGGTTAAGGCACTTACAAAAATCTTGTATTTATGGTCTTCCGGAATAAATTCAGTTAGCTTATTATTCAAACTATGGATACCTTCAATTAAGATCGGCTGATCAGAGCTCAACTTTAAAACCGTGTCACTATCTTCTCTCACACCTTTTTTGAAGTTGAATTTGGGCAGTCTGACTTCTTCCCCCCGCATCAACCTGACCAGATGATCATTGAACAGTTTTAAATTAATCGCATGTAAAGATTCAAAATCAAAGTTACCGTCTTCATCTAAAGGTGTTTTATCCCGATTTACAAAGTAATCATCAGTTGAAATGGTTACCGGTCGCAAGCCATTTATACGAAGTTGGGTAGATAATCTTTTGGTAAAAGTAGTTTTACCGGAAGAAGAAGGACCGGCAATTAAGATAATCCTCTTTAATTCTTTATGAGAGGCAATTTCATCTGCTATTTGGGCAATATTTTTTTCATGTAAACCTTCCGAAATACGGATTAATTCCCCGTAATTATTCTCTTCAATATGATCATTTAAATCCGGTACAAAACCCACTTCTAGAATATCTCCTAATTTTTCATAATCATAAAAAATATCAGCCAGCTTTGGTTGGGGAATAAATTCTTCAATCTTATCCGGCTGTTTAATAGGTGGATATAGTAAGACAAAACCCGGAAAATGGTAATGTAATTTGAATTTTTTTAAATAGCCTGTACTCGGTACTAAAGGGTAATAATAATAATTATAGTAACCATCCAGTTCATATAACTTAATTTCATCTAACTTTCTCTGTTCGATTATCCTGCTCTTTTCTTCATTACCCTGGCCTCTTAAAATTTCGAGCCCTTTTTCACTTTCCATCATATGTTTATTGATCGTGTAGTCTTTTTTAACGATTTCCTGCATCTTATTAGATATATCTTCTAATTCGGCTTTGCTTAAAACATTATTATCACTTAATTCACAGTAAATGCCATTACTTAAGGAATGTTCGATATTTAATATTTCATCTCCATATATTTCATAAACTGCCTTAGCCATTAACATAAACAAACTTCTTTTATAGAACCTATTGCCGGCCGGAGTATCATTTCTGACAAATTCGAGCTGACAGTCCTGATCAATTACATAGTTTAAATCTAATAGTTTGTTATTAACCTTTACTCCAATAATTGACTCTTTATCCTCTATATCAATTTCTGATAACAATTCTAAAACCTTCATGTTATGAGAAATATTATATTCAGTATCATTATATACAACGGTAGACATTACATCACTTCCTCTTAATTATATTATGAATATCAACTTCTCTTTCTTCTTTAATCTGCTTTTCAATTAAATCTAAATCAAAATCTAAATTTATATATGCTTTATAAGCATAATAGCGAATAATCGGGGAAGGATCTTCAATTTTTTTAATTAAAACTTCTTTATATTGTTCATTTTTTATTCCTAAATTATTAATAGCTAGCAAGGCATTTCTTTGAATTATCTTCATTCCCCGCCAACTTAACGCCTTATTTAACCATTTTTTGGGGAAGTTCTTTTTATTAAACTTCAATATTTTAACTATATCTCCTTTAATTTTTGGTTGAAACTCTTCATGAAGCCCCCGCGGAATATTTTCATTATAAGGACAGGCAGTTTGGCAATCATCGCAACCCCAAATACAGTTACCAATCAGGTTTTCCTCTTTCTCTTCCAAATAGCCCTTCTGTTGAGTTAAATTACTCCGACAGGTCCTGTAATTTAAATAATAGGGGGTACTTAGGGAATTAGTAGGACAGTTTTCAAGACAGGCTGTACAGTCCCCACATTTATTACCCGCCTTTTCATCCAAAGTAAGTTTTTTATTAATAAATATTTCTCCCAAAAAAATATATGTACCGAACTTTTCATTAACCAACAGGGTGTTTTTACCTATCCAGCCTAAACCGGCCTGTTGGGCCAAAGCTTTTTCTAAGACCGGACCGTTATCTACATAGTAAGTACTTTCTAAATCATCAAATAAGTTGTTTAGATATCTTATACCGTTCTTAAGCTTGTTTTCCATTACTAAATGATAATCAGTACCTCTTGTATAGCGGGATATGAAACCATCGGCTTCAGATTCCTCATTCTGGGCATAAGATAGCCCCACTACAATCACAGTTTTGGACCAGGGATTTAATTGGTTCGGATTTAAAATACTTTCCACATCATTATGGACAAAAGGGGGTAGATCATCATCTCTATATCTCTTTTTAAAATTATTAACTAAGTCTAGGTCTAAAACTGGTTTTGTAAAACCAATCAGGTCAAAACCCAATTCTTTAAATTTCCTTTTTATTTCATTACCTATCTTCATATATACCACTCATTTTCTATTAACTTAAAAAAGGGGCCGAAAACTCGGCCCCTTTATGTTTATTAATTAGTCTTCTTTTTTACGGGACTTTAGTGCCTTCCTCAAGGTAACAAAAAGTCCTCCATACAAAACTACACATGCAAATATCAACATTACAACTGCTGATCCACTCATAAAATTACTCCCTTCTAAATACTTATTTTTTAGATTTCTGCGTCATCTAAACCTCTTTGACGTGATAGGATAAATGAAGCAACAAGTAATAGTCCAATTACTCCAGCCCAGCCGCCGTAAATGAGATATCTAAGTTCATATCCACCGTAAGGTGTACCAATATCAGTAATTAATTCATTGATTAATAGTACAACTAACATAATCGGTGTTACATATTTGATCATCACATTCCACCAGCTGCCGAACTGATATTCAGAGACTGAGTTAAAATAACCCCTTAATTCATCGGGTTCATAGAACCAACCAATAATTAATGATTCAGCTAAACCAGCCACAACGAGGCCATAAGTATTTACATAGTGATCTACAATATCTAGCCAGTAAAGTCCACCTTTAGTAGCAAATAATAGTCCTACTATGAATAGGAATATACTATAAAATAGTGTAACCTTCCTTTTGGTTCCGCCCCATTTATCTTTAAGTGCTGCTACACCGGCTTCTACAATGGAGAAGGCCGAGTCTATACCTAAGGAAAGCAGCATTGCGAAGAAGACGAAACCAAAGAATCCGACCACGAATGAACCACCTGGCAACAGTGATATCGCATTTGGATAAACCACGAAAGCTAATCCGACACCAGCAGTAGCAACTTCGGAAATCGGTACTCCCTGAGTTTGAGCCATATATCCTAGGGTACCAAATACAGCAATACCTGCTAGAAAACTAATACCAGAGTTTGCAAATACGGTTATAAGAGCATTATTAATAATATCAGAATCTTCAGGCATATAACTAGCATAGGCGATCATAATACCAAAGCCTAAACTAAGTGTAAAGAATACCTGAGAATAAGCATCGATCCAAACACTTAAATTCGTCAACATCGAGAAATTAGGTTCAAGGAAGTAATTAATTCCTTCCATAGCACCTGGTAAAGTTATTGCTCTAAGCATTAATATAATCATTAAAAGAACAGGTAAAGGAACTGTTATTAGAACTACTTTACCAACACTTTCAGCACCTTTTCTAAGTATGAGATAAATTACGATCCAGGTAATGACTAAACCAATCAGAACGGGAACTGAAAAACCTCCTAAGACACCGGGTCCAGATGTTATTTGTAGTACTTCATTATAAAAATAGTCACTCGCATTCTCTGCCCAGCCTAGTGTAAAGGAACCAGCTAAATAATCCCAGGCCCAGGCCATAACTCCAGCATAATAACTAGTAATAATAGTACCGGATAAAACGGCCCACCAGCCAAAGCCTTCAAACTTTCTACCAACTTTAGCCAAGGCACCTGGAGCTCCTCTTTGGGTCTTTTGCCCCATGGAAAATTCTAATACGATAAGGGGTACCCCTGCTGTTAATAATGCTACAAAGTAAGGGATTAAGAAAGCTCCACCCCCATTAGAATAAGCCATGTAAGGAAAACGCCAAGCATTACCTAAACCAGCTGCAGAACCTATAGCTGCGAGTACAAAAGCTGCACGATTACTCCATCGGTCTCTTTGCATATCTACTATCTACTCCTTTCTTCTCTTAACTTTTTGATACTCACTCTTTAAACAATATCCTCTTTAAAAATAATAATAATGAAAATAAAAGTTGCTCGACTACTATCTCCTTAATTATCACCCCTTCCCATTATTATTTTCTTGTGATTATAACACCAAAAACTAAAGTTTTCAAGCATTATTTTATTTATTGCTTATGAACTTTTCTAATGATTATTTTCACATGCTCCTTTTCCTCTAGTAATTTTTTATACTGATCTCTTACTTCTTTAAGACTTATATCCTTGATCATTTGGATTATATCCAGATAATTTTGGTCAAGATTAAGATACTTCATAATTTGAGAAGAAAGTGTTTCAAAAGAATTTAAGGAACGGAAATATCTTCCAATATATTTATGTTTAACTACTTCAAAATCTTCGCTATTTATTTCGCGTTCCCAATTATTGATGATATCGGTTATACCAGAAATTGTCTTATCAACGGAGTTGGTTTCCGCATATATCTTGGCAAACCCCGTATTTTTCTCCCTCATATAGTTAAAAGAAAAGTTCTCATCAATTAAATCTTGATTATATAAATCATGGTAATGATCACTGCTTTTACCAAAAATCATTTCTAAGATCATATTTGTCATGAGATCCTGTTTAATAATCTTATCCTTTTTTTGAAAACAGCGGTTTTCTTTATAACCTAAACTAATTATCGGGCGGGAGATACTCATTGCAATATCTTTTTCCTCTAGACGGATACCATAGGGCTCTTTAGGATAAATTTTCTCCAATACAAATTTTTTATTTCCATGCTCAGTAATATTTTTTCCCAGCCAATCAAATAACTTATCAGATTGAACTGCCCCGATAACAATTAAGGTCATATTATTTAAATTATATAATTTTTCAAAAAAATCGATTAAGGTCTTTTTATTAATTTTCTCTATACTCTTTTGAGTTCCTGCAATATTATATTTAATTGGATATTCATAAAATAGTGACTGTAGTAATTGATAAAAGGACTGCCAGCTGGGGCTATCCTGATACATATTAATTTCCTGGTTTATCACGCTTTTTTCATGATTTATCCGTTCATCATCAAAATGAGGATTTAAAACAAAACCAAATAAGTATTTTAAAGACTTGAAAAAATTACTGGTGGTATTAAAATAATAATTTGTATTATTAAAGCCAGTATAGGCATTAACACTACTTCCGATCTGTGAAAACTTATCTATTATACTACCTTCTCTATTTTCAAAAAGTATATGTTCCATAAAATGGGCAATACCTTTGGGATATTCATAGATATTTTCCTCATTATCCTTTATCTTTAAATCTACAGAACCTACATCTACCGATAAAATCGCATGTTTTTTATTAAACTTCTCCCGCGGTATTAAAACCACATTTAAGCCGGAATCTAACTTCTTTTCATAGTATTCTTCACCAATATTACTAAAATTTTTATATATCATTCTTAAGCACTTCCTGGTCTAAGTACATAATATGTTGTAAGATTAACCTGATTAGCGACTTTAATTATATCTTCTCTTTTTACCTGTTTAATAGAATTAATAACATAATTTAATGAATCTTTTTTACCATTAATTAAACCTAATAGGAAAGCATCCACAATACTGTGGTTATTATCACTTAATGTTTTATACCTATTAATTAATTTCTTTTTAGACCACTCAATATTTTCCTCTTCAAATTCACCATTTTGCATCTCTTCTATCTTTTCTTCTATTATCCCTTTTACGATCGGGTAATCCACCACATCAATGCCTGCATTTATTAAGATAAGGCCCTTTGTAGATTCTAAGCGAGTGTTGATGTAGTAAGCTAAGCCCCTCTCTTCTCTTACCGTTGTAAATAGTTTAGAGTGGCTAAAACCACCCAACATCCCATTATACACAATAAGAGCAAAATAGAGGGGATGACTTCTGGTAATGGGTATTCTAATACCAGCACAAAATCTAGATTGAGTAATTTCATCCTCTTCTTCCAGCTCTTTTATCTTAAAATGTTTAGTTTTAATAAAAGTGTTATTTAAAGGCAATTTTTTATCTCTGTGATCTGTAAATTTTTGATTAATATATTTATACAGTCCGTCAGAATCACCAATATCACCGATGACAAATAATTCAATTGGACTTTCTATTAATATATCTTTCCAATATTGATACAAATTATCTTGTCTGCTTTGTTCTAAGCCATTAATTGTACCAAGGGTGTAGAGGGAAAAATCCTCCCCTCTACACATCTCCTGGTAACATCTTTCAATAACATAACTACCTTTATCATTCTTTAAAGATAGTATTTTTTCCTTCAAAAAAGACTGCCCTTTGTTAATATATTCTTGCTTGAAGTCCCCCTTTTCTATTAAGGGTCTAAATATTAATTCATAAAGGAAATCAATTGCCTTTTTTATTAAGCTTCCTTTTGCTTCAACATACTTGTCATTTATTACTTCTACAGAAAATCTTAATAGTTGGTTCTCACCGCGGCGGGCCACAGAAACGTTTAAATCTGCCCCATATAAATCATCCAATCTATGTGATATAGATTGATTGGTGGGATACTTTCGGGACCCGCGGTAAAGAATATAAGGGATAAGGGCATTTTTGGAAACCTCTTTTTCATTTGAAAGAGGTCGTATTATATCTATATGAATATAATTAGTTTTAAATTTATCAGTATTATTGATATATATGTCTATGTCATTTTCTGTTTTATATTCATCGAATTTGCTTGTTTTAAGCATACATTATCCTTTCCTATCTACTCTGCTGTTTGTTGACTCATATCGTTTAATTGATTTAATACATTATTTAATTCTTCTAATAAATTACCATATTCTGACCAGTTACCCTCTTGTTGAGCCTGTTGAGCTTGTTGGAATAGTTCATAAGCTCTTTGAGCTAAGCCCTGCATGTCTTCCGGTAAAGCTGGTTGCTCTTCTCTTTGTGGTACTTCTTCTGAAATTTCTTCTTCAGTTTCTGCACTACCAAATATTTTTGCCAAAGCACCATCTAAAGTTTCATCCATTACAATTTGTCCACCATAACTTACTACAACTCTTTTGAGTTCAGGTATTTCGCTTGCTTCAGCCTGCAAGTAAATAGGTTCAACATAAAGTATGGAGCGTTCAATTGGATAAACTATCAGATTTCCTCTAATAACCCTAGATCCTCTTTGACTCCAAAGAGTTAATCTTTGAGAGATTTCAGAATCCTGATCAATTCTTGATTCAATTTGACTTGGACCAAACACAAGAGTGTCTTTTGGGAATTGATATTCTAAAAGTTCCCCGTAATTTTCACCATCAGATCTACCTGCTATCCAGGAAATCATATTATTTCTATTTGCAGGAGTGAAAGGAAGCATTAAAATAAATTCCAAATTATTATTACCGGGTAATTTACTAGTAATATAATAGGGCTCCATCTGAATACTGCTTCCTGCATAATTTTCATTTGGAATATTCCAAACATCTTCCTTATTATAAAAGACAACCGGATCCTGCATATGGTAAGTCGCATAAACCTGGGTTTGAATACTGAAGAGATCTTTTGGATATCTGATATGAGCTCTTATATCTTCGGGCATCTCTTCCCCATCTAAAAATACATCAGGGAATATCTTCTGATAGGTTTTTGCGATCGGATCCTCATCATCCACTACATAATATTTCATAGTTCCATTATAGGCATCAATAACAACTTTAACTGAATTTCTAATATAATTACCTACCCCTCTCACAGGTTGGGAATAAGGATACCTATCTGTAGTTGTGTAAGCATCTTGAATCCAGAAAAGTCTACCATCAGAAACTACGAGGTAAGGGTCACTATCAAATTTTAAGAAAGGAGCAACTCTCCTAACTCTTTCTTTAATATTTCTATGATACATAATTCTACTGTCGGGGTTAATATCATCATTTAAGAGAAATTTTAAATTGTTAAATCTAAGAGCATACACGGCTTTCTTAATAAAATTGCCCATTAATACTCCACCGGTTCCATCATAATTTATATATACATTCTCATCCCCCTGTGGATAATGAAACTCAGTAGAGTCAGTATTAGCGATTACATATTCATCTGTCTTTTCTCCATAATAGATTGCAGCATTATCAAGAGGGATATTAACATTTACTTTGGTTGGAATATCTTTCATAAAAAATTCAGGTAAACCTTCTTCTGTAACCATATTAACTGGACTCATTGTAACTCCATAACCATGAGTATATTTTAATTTTTTATTAATCCAGGTTTGAGCTTGACCGGATAATAGGGCTTGATTCATCTCTCTAGCACCTAGCATTACCTGACGATAATCCCCGTCAATATTATATCTATCAACATCTATATTTTGAAAATCATAGTACTGCCTTAAAGTCTGGATCTGATTATAGGTAGTTAGTAATGGTCTGTGGTCCCATAACCTAATATTTTTAATAATCTCATCATTTTCTTGTAAATCTTCGTAGGTCAAACCATCTTCAACCTTAAAATCTGTGTTTTTAATCTCATTTAAATCATAAGCTTCTAAGGTCATTTGTATATTGTGATTTATATAAGGACGTTCTCTGTTAATTTCATTAGGTTCTACCTGAAATCTCTGGACAAATCCAGGATAAATACCGCCGAATATTAAAGAAGTTACAATCCAGATACCCAGTCCCCAAGCTAATAATTTGTAATTTTTCCTAAACAAACTAACTAACAGACCAATAGCAACAGCTATTGCAATTACGAATAGGATTCTCAGGCCCAATAAATTAGCATTAATATCCGTATAACTCGCTCCAAAGGCTACACCCCGTGACGAGTATAACAGCTCATACATCGCTAATCTATAGTCCCAGGCCTTTAAAAGTAAGAAAATTGAAAGTAGGATAGTTATATGACCTTTAGCTCGATTTGATAATTTAACTTTAACTTCCGAAAAGGAACTTATACCGGAAGCTATAAAGTAAATTACACCTACTACAATTATTGTCAGGACGATTAATACCATACCCATTTCTTTAATGAAACTGTAAAATGGGAGGCTGAATACATAAAAAGCAATATCCCTATTAAAGATTGGATCTGTGGTTCCAAACGGGGTCTGATTGAAATACTTAAGAACTATCTTCCAGAGCTCTGAACTAACCGAACTGAAGAGAAATCCTAAGACTAAACTGATAATTATATATAACCAGTTTAACTTCCTTTTATCTAACCAGTTTAAAAAACCCTGCCCTTCTTCTTTAAATAGGGTTTCTACATTTTCACTGTCCACCTTTTCTTTTTTAAAATACTTATAAAATAACTTTTTAGTAAAGGAAAGGTTAATATAAACAAAAACAGCAAAAATTACACCTATCAATACTCTTAAACCAAAATTAGAGAAAAACATCAATAAGAACGCTTTTAGATAACCAAGTTGATTAAACCAGGCCCATTCTGTAAAAAAGTTAGCACCGGCAAATATGGCTATTAATAAAGCAATAAAAATAACAAATATTATTGAGAATAAATATCTAAAACCTTTTTTCATTTAAAGCCACTCCCTTCTATTATATTAACGAAATTTCTTCGTTAACTGTTCTACTTTTTTATAAACCTTTTCTTCGTTTATCTTGATTAATACACGGTTTTCCATAACTATCTCGCCATTTACAATAACAGTATTCACATCACATCCATTGCCAGCGTAAAATATATTGGATAGGTAATTATAGGAAGGATACTGATGGGGATTATTTTTCACATTAATTAATACTAAATCCGCTAAATAACCTTCCTTGATCTCTCCTAAGTTTGGTATTCCTAAAGTTTTAGCCCCATTAACAGTTAGCATTTTCATATTCTCTTCAATAGGTAAAACCGTTGGATCACCGGTTGCAACTTTTTGTAGATAAGAACCGAGGCGGGCTTCCTCTATTAAATCTAAATTATTATTACTGGCCGCACTATCGGTTCCATATGAAACATTTATTCCATTATCCATAACCTTTTTAATTGGAGCAATCCCACTGCTTAATTTCATATTGCTGGCCGGATTATAAGCAACTCCCACATCTTTATCAGCCAATATTTCAATATCCCTGTCACTTACATGTACACAATGGGGAGCTATAACCTTTGCCTCAAATAAATTAATTTTATCGAATAATTCCACTGTACTTAAACCATATTTATCCTGCATAAAGCCTAGCTCATCGTCTGTTTCACTGATATGGATATGTATTAATAAATTGTTAGCAAGTGCTTTATCTCTTATCTTTTCTAAGTAATCAGCACTACAGGTATAAGGTGAGTGGGGTCCAAGGGTTGTTTTGATTCTACCATCAGCCTTATTTTGCCATTTTAAAGCAAAATCAACTGAATCGTTTAGACCCTCCATCCCATCATTATCTTCGATTAATCCTTCACTTAAAACGGCCCTGATCCCTGATTTTTTTACGACTTCTGCTACCTTATCCATTTGGAAGTACATATCTGTAAAGGTGGTAGTACCTGTTTTGATCATCTCTACCACTGCCAGCATAGCACCCCAATAGATATCTTCTCTTGTCAGTTTTGCTTCGGCCGGCCAGATATTATCACTAAGCCACTTGTCCAACTTAAAATCGTCAGCATAACCTCTCAAAAGGGACATCGAACTATGGGTATGGGTATTTATTAAGCCGGGTAAAACAACCATATCACTACAGTCTATTACACGGTCATGATCATTATTGACAATATCATCATCTTTGGTAACTCTTTTAATTTCCTTACCCTCTATTTCTATATGCTTATACTCACTGAGATCTTGAGAAGGACTATAGATCTCTTTAATATTTTTTAATAATATATTCATATTAATCTCCTTATAATTACATTTTTTGGTAAGCGTTGCGAATATAATCTAAAGCAGAGATAATATTAATAGGTATTACGACATAAAATAAGAGCATATCAAAAAATTTAATATCTAATAAACTAGCTGCAATAGCTACATATAATAAGAATATAGATATTTTTCCCAAGCGGGTCGGTTCGATTAAATCCTTACCCATAAGATACATGATACCAGAACCAAACAAAACAAAAACTTCTCTGGTCAGTAAAGTGATTGTAATAACCCTGGGTAATAAGTCCATGTAAATTAAAACCGCTAATATACTAATCAGGGTGAGCTTGTCAGCCAAAGGGTCAAGTAATCGACCTAAATCTGTTTCCATATTGTATTTTCTAGCCAGATAACCATCTAGAAAGTCTGTTACACCAGAAAGCGAAAAAAATACTCCGCTTAATATATATTCTCCCTGTAAAAAGAAATATAAATAAACAGGAATTAATAGTAATCTGACTACGGTTAATGTATTCGGATAATTTAATAGCATAGAAACCTCCAAAAACTATTGATCTTCTAAAAACTCTTCTTCAGTTATAAACTCACCATTTTCAATACTCTGATTAATTATATTATAATTTTTATCAAATATAACATCTATAACTACATTATTATAACATTTATCACAGACTATGACTTTATTAATTTTATGCTTGCCATCAACCTCATCATTGTAAATCCTCTGGATATCATAACCCTTCCTTAATACCACTCGCATCTTATTACCGCATTTTTTATCTTTTACATAAAGTTTAACGAGTTTTGAATCAGAGGATGGAGTAAAAAAATCTTTGATTTTATCAAATAAGCCCATCTTAAATACCTCCAGATAATAGGGATTTAATTTATACAAAAATATGCCATGAGTTCCTCAATTGAAACTCATGACATATACTAAATTTTATTATCTCTTTATTCACTTTCCTCTGCATATTCAGCTGTATCTAAAGTTCTACTGCCTAATTCTCTATCAAGCATGAATATTCCTTGGCCGGATTCGCCAATTCTTTTTAATTTATTTACTATCTCGTCAGCTGAAGCTTCTTCTTCTACCTGTTCATCGATAAACCAGTTGAGGAAAGAAGCAGTTGCGTGATCTTTTTCTTTTACCGCAAGGTCATATAATTTATTAATTCTATCAGTAACTTTTGTTTCATGTTCATAAGCATCTTTAAATGCTTCCAGAGGAGAGTCCCAATCTGCTTTAGGTTTTTCAATTGCATCTAATCTTACACGTCCACCTCTTTCATTAATGAAATTAAAGAATTTTTGGGCGTGTAGTAACTCTTCTTGTGCCTGTATATGCATCCAGTTTGCAAAACCAGTTAAATCTTCATCTTCAAAGTATGCTTCCATTGCATAATAGAGGTAACCAGAGTAGATCTCAGCATTTATTTGTTCATTAAGCTGCTCTTCCATCTTTTCACTTAACATTAATATCCCTCCTGCTATATTTAATTATTCATACTTAAATTATAACTTAATTTGTTATTTATTGCAAGATTTACAAATTGTGTTGATTGAGGTCAAAACGCTTTTTTAAGACCTGTATTAAAGGGTAACCTAAAAGCAGTACAACCACTGCTTCACTGATTGAAATTTGTACCACAGTAACCCAATAAGGTATTTCAAATAAAAGGTGTAAATAGATACTGATTAAAAATCCATTTAAAACAATTGGGCTTAAGTAGGCTAAAAAAGTACCCCGGAAATAATAGGTACCATAGGCAGCTAATAAAGTTACTAAACTCCCGCCGATAATATCTATCATACCTAAACCACCGATAATATTGGAAAGTAATACCCCCAGGAATAAAGCAGGGATTGCTTCCGGAAATAAGATGGGAAGAACAGTTAAGGCCTCAGCGGCTCTGAACTGTAAGGGACCAAAGCTAACAGGTGATAAAATATAGGTAATTATAACATACAGGCCTGCTATTAAGGCTCCCCTAGTTAAATACTTAGTATTCATCAAAATCACTCACTTTTATTTTTGTCGACTACTTTATAGGAAAATCTATGGTAAGGACAGGGCCCAGATTCTTTAATTACATCAATATGTTCTTTAGTACCATATCCTTTATTACTTAAAAAATTATACATTGGATAACTATTATGTAGTTCATCCATAATCCGATCTCTGGTTACTTTGGCAATAATAGAAGCTGCACTGATCGAATTTACTTTTAAATCTCCACTTACAATTGCTTTTTGCTGAATATTTATATCCGGTATTGTATAACTGCCGTCTATCAATAAATACTCCGGCTCTTTTTCTAAATCCAAAACAGCCCTTCTCATTGCCAGGAATGTAGCCTGATGAATATTCAAACGATCAATAATAGTATTACTTACAATCCCTAACCCGACTGCCACCGCTTTGTCTAATATGATATCAAATAGTCGTTCTCTTTCTTTAAAACTTAATTTCTTAGAATCTGTTAAACCTAAAATAGGTTCTTTTGAATCTAAAATGACAGCTGAAGAAACCACGGGACCGGCTAACGGGCCGCGCCCGGCTTCATCAATACCAGCCACTAGTTGATAACCTTCCTTTTTTAGGTTATATAAATGATTGTTCTGCTGGTGCCACTGAATTATTTTTTCCTGTTTTTTTTCTTTTTGTTTTTCTATCTTGGCGGCAATCTTATTGACACCCTTGCGATTATCGCTATTTAACTTTTCAATGATACTATCATCGATCTTTTCAATATTCTCATACTCATTAATAAACTTCTTGATCTCTTTTATCGTCATCCCTTCAAAATTCAAAATTATCACTTCCCGGTTTTTCAAGTGAAACTCTTCCTAATTTACCATTCTGATAGTCATTGACCAAAAGCTTGGCAGCCCTATTTCTATCAACCTTACCACCACTCATCAAACAGCCCCTAACCCTCCCGATCTTGGGAAGGACATCATAGGGATGTTCCCCCTGATATATTTCTATATCATAAGTTTTCTCAACTACACTTAACCGCTCTAACTGACGCAGGTACTTTAATAGTTTGTAAGCGGCCAATTCTGTATCCACTTTCTTTAAAGCTATAGCTCCGGTTAAGACCAGCTTATAGGCTACATCTTCATCCTCTGCTTTGGGAAATAAAATGCCGGGCATATCTAAAAGCTCAATTTTATCGGTCACTTTTATCCATTGTTTACCCCTGGTTACACCGGGTGTATTACCAGTTTTAGCAGATGACTTGCCCCCGATAGCATTGATCAAGGCCGACTTACCCACATTGGGAATCCCAATAATGATGGCTCTCACCGGTCTTTCCTTGATACCTTTTTGCCTTCTTTTTTGATTTATTTCAGTCTGTTTTTCTTCCATTAAATTAATTAATTTTTTAATACTAGAATTTTTTACAGCATTTACCTTTACACAATTGACAGTTTTTTCAATTGTATTTTGCCATTCATCTGTATATTTTTGCTCAGCCAAGTCCTTTTTATTTAATACAATAATTTTTTCCTTATTTTCAATAATTCCTTTTAGCTGCTTATTATGACTGGCATAGGGAATACGCGCATCTAAAACTTCCACCACAAGGTCTACATTCTTCAAATTTTCTTTTAATACCCTTTTAGCCTTGGCCATATGGCCGGGATAGATATTCATCTTTGCTTGCCTCCAATAATAAATAAAGGGTGCTGGATAAAATCCCTCACCCTTTTAAAGTCATTATATCTCTCTTTCTTCGCTTTGCTCTCTTTTTGCTTTCTTTTCTTTAATGCGAGCTTTTTTACCTTTTCTTTCTCTTAAGTAATATAATTTAGCTCTTCTTACATCACCTTTTCTGACTACTTCAAAATTTTGAATCCTAGGTGAATGGACCGGAAAAGTTCTTTCAACACCTACCCCGTGGGAAAACTTTCTAACTGTAAAGGTTTCAGTAATCCCACTGCCTTTACGGGAAATAACTACACCTTCGAATTGCTGTAATCTTTCTTTACCGCCTTCAACTACTTTGACCTGTAAACGGACGTTATCTCCAGCAATGAATTCTGGGATATCGTCTCTCATGTTCTCCTTATTTATATTATCAATAATATTCATTTGTCTACCTCCTTTCAGTAACATATATTGGAATATTTTTTTTAGGACAGAAGCCTATCCATAATTATAGAAGCAGCACTTCTGACCGAAAGATGATTATAATCTGTATTACCTGTAACCGGTTCTAAAAGGTAATCAGATTTTTCAATAATTTCTTTTGTTAGTCCCCAACCGGTACCAAATATTATCAGATACGGCTGGTCTGTATTATGCATCTTCTCTTTTAAATCTGTAAAAGATATAGTTTCTTTACTCTTTTTAGCACTGGTTGTAATGAGGGTTGGTTTTTCACCTGTGTGCTTTTTTATGTCTTCAATAGTGTCTTCTAAGGTATCGGCTATTTCCATTACCTTAAAGGCTTCATGTCTTGTACCATTGTAATCAGCCCCAAAACCGCTAGTCCAGTAATCCCTCATCCTTTTTACTAAAGACTGCTGGGACTTTAACTGATTAACTACATAATATTTATTTATACCATAGGTCCTGGCTGCTCTGGAAATATCATGTAAATCATAGTTTGTAACTGTTGTGGTTATTACTTCCCCATCTTTATTATAGACAGGATGATGTAGTAGTGCAATAAAAACATTTTTATTCATTATTTGAATCTCCCTCAATATCTTGTTTGATCTCACGCAGCAGTTCCTTTTGGTCTTGTGTTAACTCAGTATTTTCAATTAAGTCAGGTCTCATTAAATAGGTTCTTTTTAAGGCCTCTTTTTTTCTCCACCTATCAACTAATTGATGGTTACCGCTTAACAGTATTTCGGGCACTTCCATTCCTTTAAACTCTTGCGGCCTCGTATAATGAGGATAGTCCAGGATTCCATTATAAAAAGAATCATTCTTTTTAGATTGATCATGGCCTAAAACTCCGGGCAGCAGCCTGGCAACCGCATCTACTAAAACCATGGCCGGAATTTCTCCCCCGGTCAGGACATAATCACCTATGGAAACTTCCTGGTCCACAAAGTTATTACGGATACGTTCATCAATGCCTTCATAGTGTCCACAGATTAAGACCAAGCGGTCTTTTTCACTTAAATCTTTTACCATGGACTGGTCTAACTTTTGGCCGCGTGGGGTTAATAGTATGTTAGTGGTTGATTGACTGAAATCTTCTGTGATATCGGCTAGTGCATAATAGATCGGTTCTACTTTCAGAACCATACCGGCCCCACCACCATAAGGATAATCATCGGCAGTATTATGCTTATCAGTAGTATAATCTCGAATATCAATTAAATTAATATCTATAATACCGTTTTCACGGGCCTTCTTGATCATACTATCTGAAAAGGGGCCATTAAACATTTCAGGAAACAATGTTAAAATATCAAATCTCATTTATTACACCCCAAAGCCTATAAATTTAGGATCCCATTAACTGGATCGATAAATATCCTTTTCGCTTTAATATCTATCTTTTTTATATATTCTTGACTCATTGGAATCATGTATTCTTTTGTATCACCTTTTATAATTAGGATATCTGTACCACCGGTATCAATTACATCTAAAACCTTACCAAGAACTTTTTCATCCGGTAAGATAACTGAGGAATCGATCAAATCATCCACATAAAACTCATCTTCAGCCAGAGGTAAAAGTTCATCTTCTGCAATCTTTACCTCATAATTTCTATACTCTAAAGCTTCGCCAATATCATCTATACCTTTTAGCTTAAGAATAACAAAATTTTTATGAAGCCAGATATCTTGAACAGTCTTGGTTATCTTTTCAGATTGATCAGGGCTTACCAGTATTACCTCTGCCAGGAACTCGAATCTCCTTAGATCATCAGTATAAGGGGCTACTCTTACTTCACCTTTGTTACCCTGATTTTTTGTTATTTTACCCAGTGATATTAACTTTTCCATTTTTATACCACCATTACTATTTTATTTTGACCTCAACTTTTTTACCTTCTTTTGTAGCAGAAGCCTTGACAACCTTACGGATTGCTCGGGCAATTCTACCCTGTTTACCGATCACTTTACCCATATCGTCATCAGCTACAGATAGTTCTACTACAGTTGTATTGCCGTCTTCAATCTTGTTGGTTGTTACTTTTTCGGGTTGATCTACAATATTTCTTGCAATAACTTCAACTAATTCTTCCACAGGAGCAACCTCCTTTTACTTTTCCTGATTTAAAAATTTCTCATAAATACCTGATTTCTTTAATAAACTCTTAACTGTATTGGATGGCTTCGCACCATTGTTTAACCATTTAAGAGCTTTTTCCTCATCAATTTTATAAGTTTCGGGTTCAGTGGTAGGATCATAATATCCTAATTCCTCCAGAAATTTTCCGATCGGAGCATTACGGGAATCAGAAACCACTAATCTATATGATGCACTCCTTTTTTTACCCATTCTCTTTAGTCTAATCTTTACTGCCATTGACATTCACCTCCTTGAAATATTTACAGTGTATACTTTTATAATTTAAAGGTTAAAAGGGTAGGTTCATATTACCCATTTTACCCATTAAACCTTTACCTTTACCGCTATTGAACTTCTTGATCATCTTTTTAGTTTCTCTGTACTGTTTTAATAATCTGTTTACTTCCTGAATACTGGTACCGCTTCCCTTGGCGATTCTTTTGCGGCGGCTGCCGTTGATAATGTTAGGCTCAACCTTCTCTTCTTGAGTCATCGAATTAATTATCGCTTCTATATGGTCTAATTGTTTTTCATCTACCTGTAAATTTTTAAGCTGCTTAGCCCCACTCATCCCGGGAATCATGCCCATAATTTGATCAAGTGGACCCATATCTCTCAGCTGTTCTAGTTGATCTAAGAAGTCTTCAAAGGTAAACTGATTATTTTTTAATCTTTCCTCTAATTTCTTGGCTTTTTCCTGGTCGATGGCTTCTTCTGCCTTCTCGATAAGGCTTAGCACATCGCCCATTCCTAATATCCTATTAGACATCCTGTCGGGATGGAAGGGTTCAAAGTCTTCTAACTTTTCACCGGTACCGATAAATTTAATCGGTTTACCGGTTACTGCTTTAACAGATAAAGCGGCCCCACCCCGGGCATCACCATCTAACTTGGTTAATACAACGCCATCGATGCCGAGTTTTTCATCAAAGTTCTCGGATACATTAACAGCATCCTGACCGGTCATAGAATCCACGACTAAAAGAATTTCTTCGGGGTCAGTATGAGTTTTAATATCCTGTAGTTCATCCATCATCTCTTCATCAATGTGTAAACGACCGGCTGTATCCATGATAACAATATCATTACCGGCAGATTCGGCCTTACTTAAACCTGCCTTAATGATATCAACCGGATCTTGTTTATCACCCATTGAAAAGACGGGAATCTCCAGTCTATCCCCTAAAACCTGCAGCTGTCTAATCGCTGCGGGGCGGTAGATATCTCCCGCCACGAGAAGGGGATTTTTCCCTTCTTTTTTAAACATCTTGGCCAGTTTACCTGCCGTGGTTGTTTTACCAGAACCCTGTAAACCTACCAGCATAATTAAAGTGGGGGGTTCAGATGAAATTTCAATTTCACTCTGTTCACCACCCATTAGTTTGGTAAGTTCTTCATTGACGATTTTTACTACCTGCTGGCCGGGTGTTAAACTATCCATTACTTCCTGGCCGATAGCTCTCTCTTTTATATTGTTTATTAAGTTTTTAACAACTTTGTAGTTAACATCTGCTTCGAGAAGAGCTAACTTAACCTCTCTTAAAGCAGAGTCAACATCCTTTTCAGTTAATTTTCCTTTACCGCTTAACTTTTTTAATGTATCCTGCAGTTTTTCAGCTAAACCTGAAAATATCATTTAAAACTGTACCTCCAGCTTAAATATTTTTGTTCATTTCTTTTAACTTGTCCAATAAATAGTTCTTCGTTTTATTTTCAATCTCGTCATTATCTTTTATATGCCTGATTAGTTCATTTATTATCCCGATATTCTTTTTGTTTCTTTTAACCAACTGCAACTTATCTTCATATGACTTGAGTGTGTTTTCTGCCCGATTTAAATGGTCATAAACACCCTGTCTGCTGATATCTAGATTTTCTGCAATTTCGCCGAGTGATAAATCCTGGTAATAATAGAGATCAATAATTTTCCGTTGTTTGTCGGTCAACAACTTTCCGTAGTAGTCAAATAACATGCTAATTTCTATCGTTTTATCCAGCATTTTAATCACCAAGCTTGTTAAGTATTATTACTTTACACCAATTCACAGAGCATATTATAACTTATAAAAAGTAGGTTGTCAAGGGTTAGTTTTCAAGAAAATAGGGCATCAACAAACTTATCAGGTTTAAAGACCTGTAAGTCATCTTCCTTTTCTCCCACACCTATTAATTTAATCGGGATTCCCAGTTCGTCTTTAACAGCAATTACTACCCCACCTTTAGCTGTACCATCCAGCTTGGTGAGGGCAATCCCATCTATATTGACAGCTTCATGGAATAATTTGGCCTGAGAGATGGCATTCTGTCCATTGGTTGCATCTAAAACCAAAAGGATCTGTTTATGCGCCTCCTCTGCCTCTTTATAGATAACTCTCTTAACCTTTTTTAACTCTTCCATCAAGTTCTTTTGGGTATGAAGGCGGCCGGCTGTATCCACAATTAGTACATCGGCATCTTTAGATCTGGCTGATTGAACGGCGTCATAAGCCACTGCAGCGGCGTCTGAGCCTTCTTTTTGTGCAATAAGCCTAACACCTAGCCTATTTGTCCAAACTTCTAATTGGTCTATTGCAGCCGCTCTAAAGGTATCACAGGCTGCAATCATGACATCTTTACCCTGTTTTTTAAACTTACTGGCAATCTTGGCAATCGTAGTGGTTTTACCGGAACCGTTAACCCCGACTACCATTATTATATTCAAGCCGTCTTCTAATTTTATACCACCTTCTTCATCCTGTAAAAAATCACTTAACTCTTCTTTGAAGACCCCGTAAAACTCGGTTGTATCTTCTATATCTTCTTTTTCAACCTTTGTCTTTAGGTCATCGATCATTTTCATTGTAGTGTGGACACCGATATCCGCCTGGATTAGAACTTCTTCTAATTCGGTGAAGAATTCATCATCAAGTTCTTTTCCCCCTGTAAATAGGTCATTTAATTTGCCGAAGATTCCTTTTTTCGTTTTATTTAAACCATCCTTTAATTTTTTAAAGAGTCCTTTATCTTCCTCTTCATTATTTTCTACATTTTTAAATATAGACATCGTTAATTATACTCCTCCCTATTCCTTATTGAATTTGTTCTTTTAAGTTTAAGGATACTAATTCAGTTACTCCTTTATCGGTCATCGTTAAACCATAAATATTATCAACCGCTGTCATCATGTGTTTGCGGTGGGTTACTACAATAAATTGGGCAAAATCAGTATACTCTTTTAAGAAATCAGAAAACCGCACTACATTGACATCATCTAAGGGGGCATCAATTTCATCTAGGATATAAAATGGGCTGGGATTTACGCGCAGTAATGCAAAGACTAAGGCGATCGCAGTCAGGGCCCTTTCTCCCCCTGATAACAGAGTTAATTTTTTCAATTTTTTACCGGGTGGTTGGGCGATTATTTCTACCCCGGTATCAAGTAAGGCTTCTTCATCTACTAAATTAAGTTCGGCCCTACCCCCGTTAAATAACTCCACAAAAACCTCTTCAAATTCTTCTTTAATCTGATAAAAAGTCGTTTTAAATTTATCCATCATCGTTTCATCAATACGTTCGATTATATTTATAATAGACTCTTTGGCTTCTTCTAAATCGGACTGTTGTTCGTGTAGATAGTCCAATCTTTCTTTTAATTCCTCATATTCCTCAATTGCTCCGAGGTTGACACTTCCCAACTTAGAAATTTGCTCTCTTAACTCATTTACTCTCTGTTCTACCTGTTCCCTGTTCTCTACTTTTTCTCTTTCTTCATATTGATCCTGATTAATATCAAAATTATATTCGTTAATCAACCTTTCTTCAATACTTTCGGACTTATCCTTTTTCCTGGTATAGTCAATATTAATCTCATGCAGTTTATCTTTCTTTTCATTTAACTCATCATTGAGCTCCTCTACTTCGCTTTCTAATTTTTCATGTTCAGCCCTCATCTGTTTTAAATTCTGTTCCATCTCTTCTAATTTCTGAGCGGCTTCTTCAACCTCATTTTCGAACTCTTCTTTCTGGTCTAAGAGTTTAACTTTGCGTTCAGCTAGATCATTAACCTCTTTTCCAATTTCATCTATTCTTGTTTCTTTATTTTCCTGATTATTTTTATTCTGTTCAATAGAATTCTCTAAATTATTGATATCTTTACTTAAACTTTTTAGTTTTTCCTGCTGGGTTGCAAAGTTTACCCTGACATCTGTTAATTTTTCTCTTAAGCTTTCAATATCATCATTTAGTTTATCGATCTTCTGCTGTTTTTGATTTATAATATCCTTTTCTTCATCATAATTTTGGCTGTTTTTTTCAAAAAGTCCGCTTAAATTGGACTTCTTCTCTTTGAGTGTGGTAAGTTCATTTACACCCTCTTCAATTTTATCTTGAATCGTGTTAACTTCATCTTTTATTTCAGATAACTGTTCTTTTAATTCTTTTTCATTCTCTTTTAGATTTTCTAATTTTAACTTTAACTTTTGGGACTTATCCTTCAATTCATCTCTATTATCTTCTAGTTTTTCTATCTTATCTTTTATATCTAAACCTTCTTTAACTATCTCATCAATCTGTTCATTTAATTCCGTGATTTCATCCTCTAATTCATTAACTTCCCTTTCACGGCCCAATAGGTTGTTTTTCTTAGACTGCCTGCTGCCGCCTGAAACAGAACCTCCGGGGTAAATTACATCCCCCTCTAGAGTAACCAATTTATATTTTTTATTAATTATATTTGAAATCTCAATAGCAGAATCGAGGTCTTTAGAAATTATGGTACTGGCTAAAAGGTACTCCATAACTTTTTGAAATTTGTCTTTAAAACTAACAAAATCAAGTGCCAAACCTAAATACCCTACCTTTTGCTCAAACTGATTGGTATTAATCCGGCCGTAAGTTTTTAAAGATTGAATAGGTAAAAATGTGGCCCGACCGCTTTTGTTTTCTTTTAGATATTCTATACATTGTTGGGCCGTCTTATCGTTTTCTACTACAACATTCTGCAGTTTACTACCGAGGGTAGTCTCAATCGCGGTCTCATACTTTTTACTTACATTTATTAGTTCAGCCACCGCCCCATGCATCTTAGGGAAACGGTCTTTTTCTTTAAGGATATTTTTAACACCCTTATAGAAACCGGAGTATTCCTTTTTGAGGTCTTCAATAAATTCCCGGCGGGATTTCTTTTGATAGAGTTCATCCTGGATTTCTTCATATTTGCTTTCTAATCTGTCATATCTGGTTTGGTATTCTTCTAATTGAGATTGAACATCCTCTAAACTATCAGCTGTCTTTTCTAATCGATCAGCTGCTTTAGCTTGTAACTCTTTATTATTTTCTAATTTATTTTCAAGCTGAGCCTTATTTTTTAAAACCTGTTCTCTATGGTCCCTCTGGTCAGATAGGACTTGTTCTTTATACTTTATCTTTTCTTCTAACTTATCAAAGTCTCTCCTTAATTGATTGATATCTACGTTCTCTTCAATCAAGTTTTCGCGGTATTTATTCAATTCGGTCCGTAGTTTTTTAAGGTGTTCGGACCTTATTTCATAATCCTTTTCTACCCCATCTTTCTTTTCAGCCCAGAGGTCAAGTTTGGTTTCTTCTTTTTGATATTTTTCCTTTAACTCACTTAATTTATTTTCTTTTTCATCTAATTCTTCCCTTAACCCTTTAAGATCTTCTTTTAAATCACTTTTTTCTCTCTTTAAGTTGTTTTTACGTTCCTCAATTATATTGATCCTGTTTTTAACTTCATCACTTTTGGTCTTTAACTGGTAGTATTCATCTTTTTTATCATCATAAGAAACTTCCAGTGACCTTAACTTCTCTTTCTTTTTATGTAATTTATCTTTTTTGCGAGAAACGGTTGCTTCCTTTTTATCTATAATCTCTTCTAACTTATCCTTCTTAACTTTTAAGTTAGCCAAACTGGCCGAAAACTCTTCGTGCTGGTCAAGCAAGAGGTTTATCTCGATCTCTTCTAATTCACTTTTTAACTTTTTATATTCACGCGCTTTTTCAGCGTCCTTTTTTACCTTCTCAAACTGTTTTTCTAACTCCCAGACCAAGTCCTTAATTCTCTGCAGATTAGAATTGGTATTCTCTAACCTTCTTTCCGCATCATTTTTCCGGGATTTGTGTTTGCTGATTCCAGCGGCCTCTTCAAAGAGATCCCTTAAATTTTCCGGTTTGGAGTTAATAATCTGAGTAATTTTACCCTGACTGACAATGGAATAGGAGTTATTACCGAGACCGGTATCCATGAGCAGTTCATTGACATCTTTTAACCGGCATTTGCTGTCATTGATTAAGTAATCACTGGAACCATCTTTGGTTACCTCGCGTGAAATCTTAACCTCATCGGTCTCAATATCTAAGATACGCTCTGAATTATCTAAAAAGAGGGAAACCTCTGCTGAGGAAGAGGGTGGTAGTTTTTCACTGCCGGCAAATATTACATCTGCCATTTCAGATCCGCGTAAATTTTTAGCGCTCTGTTCACCCAGGACCCAGCGGACAGCATCCACGATATTACTTTTACCACTGCCATTCGGTCCCACAATGGCTGTAATTGGGATATCGAATTTTAAATTAATTGTATTTGCAAAGGATTTGAATCCTTTAATCTTGATCTTTTTTAAAAACAACTTTCTTCACCTCAAAGTTTGCTTTATTTACAAGGAAAAAACCTATCCCATACTAAGGATAGGCCCAGAGTCGATATTAAAAAGTATATATTTTTTTATGATCTTCTGGGTGAAACTGTAAACTTAATCGCAGTTCTAACCTCATCATCCACATCTATTTCAATAAATTCAGGTATCATAATTAAGTCGATTCCTAAAGGTGCAACATAACCTCTAGAAATTGCGATAGCCTTAACTGTCTGATTGATTGCTCCAGCCCCTATTGCCTGCAACTCTACTTTGCCTTCATCGCGCACTACTGCAGCAATCGCACCTGCTACAGATTTTGGATCAGATGAACCTGAAACTTTTAAAGTTTCCATGTGATTACTCCCCCTTATTTTTTACTACATAGGTTATTTTAATAACCTTAATAGATCTTGTAGCTCTTTACTACTCAATTTTCGATACTCGCCTGGTTTTAAACTGCCCAATGAAATATTGCCAATTCTGACTCTAATTAAACTAACAACTTCGTATCCTAATCGATCAAACATCCTCCTGATCTGTCTGTTCATACCTTCATGGATAATTACTTCATAAGTAGTGTTTTTTGGATCCTGGTTGACCATTTCAATTTTGGCTGGTGAAGTTTCACCTTCCTCCAATTGTATGCCGTTTTTAAATCTTTTTAATTCATCTTGACTTAACTCACCATTTACCACTACCATATATTCTTTATCCAATTCGTGGGAGGGATGTGTGATCTTATGTGTTAAATCACCATCATTGGTTAAAAGCAACAAACCACTGCTGTCTAAGTCCAATCTACCAACTGGATAAATTCGTTTGTCAATACCATGTATTAAGTCCATAACCGTTTGTCTGCCTTGGGGGTCGTTCACAGTTGTCACATAACCTCTAGGTTTATATAATTTTAAGTATGTTTTTGTCTCTTTTTCAATTTCTTCCCCGTCCACTTCTATTGTGTCCTGGGCTGGGTCAACTTTAGTACCCATCTCAGTTACCACGACACCATTTACCTTCACACGGCCCTCTGCAATAATTTCTTCTGACTTGCGGCGGGAAGCGACTCCTGCATGAGCCATTACCTTTTGAAGGCGTTCCATATTTACATCCTTTCTTAGCATATTATATTATTCTTTAAAAATTATAATATTCCTTTTTTATAGAATAAAAGTTTGTATGGTTTTTATATGATTATTTGCCTCTTTTTAATACATTTATATAATAACTTATTAAGAAGTACCCAGATGTCCAAAAGATAGCTTATATAGGAGATAATCAAAGGTATTTCCCATTAAGTTACCAAAGTTAATCGTACGAATAGCCAGGTTAATAACTTCTGCCTTTTGGGGGCCATAGGTTTTATTGATCTTTTCTTTAAACTCCTGGTCGGGCTTACCGGCCTGGTCTGCCCAGTGCTGGGCATATAATAGGGCCAGCTTTTCTTCTGAGGGCGAACTTTCTACAGAACCATTTAAGAGGGTATCAAGTTCTTGATTAGTTACTCCACTCTCTAAGGCCAGTTTTGTATGGTAGTATGTGCAGTAGCGGCAGCCGTTGACGGCGGTGACCGCCAACATTAGACGTTCCTGCATCTTTTTACTGATTAATTTACCCCTATTTAGATCTTTAATCTGTCCGTGGTTTTTGATCAGGAATTTAATATCGCCTATAACTTCCCTAAAACTGCTGTAGGTTCTCTTGTTAAACTTCTCCATAATTTATTCCTCATTTATAATTATTTCTATTCATCTTCAAATACTTTCTGATAATCGATATCCTCAATTTTAGGTAGATCTGAAATATCATCGAGCCCGAACTTCTGCAAAAAGATAGTGGTGGTCCCGTAAATAATCGGATTGCCGATCGTTTCTTTCCGACCTTTTTCTTCTACTAAATCATATTTTTCCAGGGTTGAAAGGGTCCTTTCCACATTAACTCCCCGTATCGATTCGATCTCTCGCCTGGTAATGGGCTGTTCATAGGCAACAATGGCTAAGGTCTCTAAAGCAGCAGAACTTAGCTTTTTGTGTTTAGAAATATTCAAATAATTTAAGATAAGGTCGCTGTATCTCTTTTTGGTTTCAAATACATAATTATCATCGTAGCTATTTAGTTCAAAACCGTGTCTTTCTTTAGAGTATTCATCTTTTAGTTTATCCAGTAATGGTCTCAAATTAGAGATCTTCATCTCCATTACCCGTGATAGTTTATCTATACCGACCGGTTTGTCTGCTACAAATATTATTGTTTCCAGTTTTGCCAAATTCTCTACTTCCATTATATCACCTGCTTTAAGCTAATGAAACCTCTATCGGTGAAAAAAGTTGATCCTGTAGTACTTTCACCTTATTTAATTTCATTAACTCTAATATACTTAAAAATGTTACCACAACCTCCATAATATTACTGTGGTCTTCTATTAATTTATAGAACTCTACTTTATTATACTTATCTAAAATATCAAGGACGTCGTTGATCTTTTTTTCTACCTTTATTTTTTCAATAATTATATGCTCAACTTCCTCGATATCATCATCTTCCAGATCATTATCGGAATAAAGGGCCTTGAGATACATCTCCTTAATTTCCTTTAAGTTAACCTCGATAACTACCTCTTCCTCATAGTTGCGGTATCTATCCAAAGAACTATTATTTTCAAATACATCGCGCCGTTCTTCAAAGTTATCTGCTAAAACAAAAGATAGTTCCTTGTATAGCTGGTATTTCTTTAACCTTTCAACAAGACTCTCTTCATCCTCTTCTTTTTCTTCTTCATCTGTTTTTGGTAATAGATACTTAGCCTTTATTTCAATCAGTTCGGCTGCAATTACCAAAAATTCACTGGTATATTCTAAATCCATGATATGTTGGTCAATATAATCTAGGTATTCACCGGTTATCTTGGCCAGCGAGATCTTGCTGATTTCTATTTTGTTTTTCTTGACCAGCTGGTATAAGAGCTCCAGCGGTCCCTGGAAAGCATCCAGTTGAACTTCATAATCCATATTTTCCACCTATCTGTTTAATTATATTAATATTCCTAAAAAGAAGTTAACAAAGGGACTGATCATACCCCACAGGATCCCGGTATAGGCTAAAACCAAGAGTAAAATCATCCCAATCGGACCCTGTAATTTATTTAAATACTTATCCAAGTCCCTGGGGATAAGTCCCCTTAATATATTGGACCCATCTAAGGGTGGGATCGGCAGTAGGTTAAAAAATCCTAAACTCAAGTTTACGATGACTGCCAGGATTAAAAACCTTAAAACCACATATTGAAGGTTGCTGATCTGGGTGCCCATCGCACCGACTGAATTAATACTGGCAAAGGCCATCACGGTCCGAAAGATCAGGGCAAAGATTATTGCCAAAATCAAATTAGAGCCCGGGCCCGCTATACCGACCAACATCAACCCTTTGCGCGGGTTTTTATAGTATCTAGGGTCAATCGGAACTGGTTTAGCCCAGCCGATCCTCCTAGTAATTAACAACACTAAACTTCCTACTAAATCAAGGTGGGCAATCGGATTTAAGGTTAAGCGTCCGTTTGCTTTAGGAGTGGGATCTCCCAATAAATATGAAACATAACCGTGTGAATACTCGTGTATCGATAAAGATAATAGGAGTACCGGTATTACCAAAATTAGTTCCATTATATTTGACATCTTTTATTACTTCCTCTCCAATTTTTTCTTTAACTTTTTCGCATACTTTAACTGTTTGTCTCTACTTTTTAATTTGCCTTTTAAAACCTGTCTTTTGATTAAACGCAGAGCCTTACTAATTATCGGTCCTTCCTGATAACCAAGTTCGATTAAATCATTTCCATCAATCGCGATATTTATATCTGAGATATTCTCTAAATAGTAAAATATTTTTTCTTGTAACTGTTCATTATCATGTTCTGACAACAGTAAAACCAGTTCTTCATTGGTGAACTGCTTTAAGTTGTTATATAATTCAACCCGGCCGGCACTGTCTGTTATTTTATCTATTTCATATTCTTCCGGTTTAAATAATATAATATTTTTGGCCTTTAAATTAAGTGACCAGCGCTCAATAATAGAACGCGGGATATCTTTTAAAATCAAAGAAAAATAGACCGGCCACTTTTTTACATTATAATTATTATTTTCGAAATATGCAAGGTATCTATCAGCCCGCTGCCATTTCTCTTCGATCTTAACGGGGATTTTGTAATCATCGTAAAGCAGCCTTAAGAAGGGCACTTCCCTTAAAAGTTCAATAAATTTCAAGCCCGGGTTGGCTGCAAACAGAAATCTTAACTCCTTATAGATACGGGGAAAGGTTACATCGGAAAAACGGCTTAATCTAATCGCCTCCTGCATCAAGGCCTTGGTCTCTTCTTCAATATCTAAATCAAGCTGGAGCACAAGCCTGATCCCCCTTATGATCCGGGTTGGGTCATCTAAAAAGCTGAATCTGTGCAGGACTTTCAATATCCTATTTTCCACATCTTCGCGCGCTTTGAAGAAGTCATATAAATAACCGTACTCAGCCGGATGGAGGGCGATCGCTAAAGCATTAATTGTGAAGTCCCGACGGAATAGGTCATCAAAAATATCTGCCTTCTGTACTTTCGGTAATGCACCGGGGTGGGTATATAGTTCATTGCGGGAAACCGCAAAGTCTAAATCATACTGGTTATCTATAACCATACTCCCGGTCTGAAAGTTTTCATTGTACTTATATTTAACATCGTACTTAACAGCAATTTCTCTGATTAAACCTTCAATATTCCCATCTACTACAAAGTCAAAATCCTTATTTTCTTGATCCAATAAGAGGTCGCGCACCATGCCCCCCACTAAAAAGATGCGGGAGTCCTTATCCTGGGCTATCTTACCGATATTTTTAAAAAGTTTTCTGATCTCATCTGGTAGCTGGTCAAGTTTATCGGCAATTTTTAATTTCTCCGGTGTGATTGAAACCAGGGAACTTACATATCTATTTTGATTTTGATTTTCGGTTTCTTCTTCATAATACTGATTTAAGATATCCCTTCTGGTGATGATCCCGACTACATCTCCCTTCTCATCTTTAACCGGGAGGCGGCCGATATCCTTTTTAACCATCTTCTCCTGGGCCTTATGAATCGTATCATCGGGCTGGATAAATAAGAGTTTCTTTGTCATGTATCCCTTGACCGGAACTCGGTAAAGTTCATCTTCATCATTTAAGCGGCGTAAGTCGCGGGTGGTAAATATACCCTTAACCTTATCTTCATCGTTAGTAACCAAGACACCGGTTATATTGTGTTTTTTCATTTTCTTTTTAACATCGATCAATTTAGTGCTTTCATGTACTTTGTTCGGTTCTTGCATCACTTCTTTTACCTTAACAGCTACTTTTATTTTATCTCTAATAGCGGTTTCTAACTTGTTGCGGGCAATTTCTAAATCGGTCTTTATTGACACTGAACCGGCCCCGGAATGTCCACCCCCACCTAGCTCAGAGAATATTTCTTCCAGATTCACATTTTCATCACTACTGCGGCCGATAATTATCACTTTGCCTTCCATCTCTACTAAGACAAAGACCACGGAAAGCTGATAAAGCAGCTTTATTTTTTCCACTACATTATTTAGGCCGGTCACATAGCGGGGATACTTTAGGGTAAATAAGGTGATATTTTTATCCTTTATTTTAATATCTTTTCTATGTTTAATTAATAGTTCAAAAACCCTTTTTTGGTTTTTATCAAGTGTTTCTAAAAGGTACTCATTAATCGCCTTCTTATTAGCACCCATATCTAATAGATAGGCAAAGGCAATTAGATCTTCTGATTCTGTATTTAAATGCATGAAGTTACCTGTATCGGCCGAAATGCCGAGGGCAAATAGGGTAGCCTCAGATCTATTTAACTTAATATTTTCCCTTTTTAGTCGGTTTACAATTATCGAGGTAGCAGAACCGACATTTTCTGATAAATCTATATCTATCCAGTCCAGTTTCTGATGGGGGTGATGGTCATAGACGATCACCTCTACCTGGTCCCAGCTAATGAGCTCGGTCAGCTTACCCAATCTATCGTATTCATGGGTATCGATCACAATCACGCGGTCAATACCTTCATAATCTATATCATCATAACGGAAAATCTCAAACTCGTCTTTATACAGGGCCAGAAAGCGCTGGGCTAAAGTGGTCATATTTTCAGAGACAACCACTTTTGCCTCGGTATAAAGTTTAGAGGCAGCAATCATACCTGCTAGACCGTCTATATCTGTATTTTCATGTGAGATGATTAAATCCATATAATCAACCCCAAACCTACTTATTAATATTCATTCACCAGTTCCATGCATTCATTATCACAGGCCCGGCGTCCAACTTTCGCCATATCGATCCATTCACCATCTTTTTTAACCCGGACCACATCGGCTGTGAAGTCATTTTTAGTACCTTCAACTGAACTGTTCGATAAAAGCCAGCTGCCTACCCCGTAGATATCTACCGGTACCTGGGATTCTTCAAATTCTTTTATTTTTTTAGGTTTAAAGCCACCGGTGGCAATAATTTTTACCTCTTGACAGAACTGCTTGGCCTCTTCCACCCTGTTTTCTTTTAAGACCCAGTCTTTATAGGCGCGGTCGATCTCTTTTCTCAACTTAAAGACCAATCTGGCATTAACCCCATTATCCAGCTTTTTATCTCCTAATGGTTCAATACTTTTATCTCGTAGACTGGAAGAGTTGTCAGGTCTAACCCCAAACAACTTATATTTAGAGGCCTCTTCTTCTTTACCGGCTTCTTTCAGTTCAATATATTTATCAAACATGGCCTTAAGGACCTTTAAAGTTGTATTTACACAGTCGTTATCAAAATCAACCAAAGCAATCCGGTTGACATCCTTGGGCATCAGTCTTGAAAACTGAAGCATCGCTTCCGTTGTATCACCTAAAAAGGTGGCGATATAGGAATGGCTGATCGTTCCACCACCTTTACCGCCCCACCAGGCACCCTGTTCATCGGTCGATACATAGCGGGTCATGTTCTGCCCATAGTCTTCATTATAGGCATTGACACCTAACGAATAGGCGTAACCATGTAAGGCCTGTAGTTTATAATGGGCAAAACGGGCCGGGAAAAACAATATGTCTTTGCCGCGGGCGGCTTCCATTACCTGATAGACATTGGTAGCAATCCGGGAGGCCTCGGTTAAAGATCCAATTATGGGAGTCTCCAGGTGGGCAAAGTCTCGATACCTGCCCCTGATTTTCATTACGGGATCTACCCGGGCCGGGTTACCCTTATAATAGCCTTTTTCACCATCATGACAGGCCAGTACTTCTAACTCATTAAAAGTTTGCACAAACTCTCCATCTTCTTTTTCATACCCGGTGGATTTTTTTAAAATAGAAAGGGCTTCGTCAATACCACCTAAAATACAGAAGGGCTTCCGCCTCGGAAAAATCTGCATTTCAACTTCTAAATTTCCAATATCTTCATCTTTAAATCTATATCCTTCTTCTGAAAGCTTAGTTAATATCCTGCTTACATTTCTAAAGTATACATCGGAATACCAACCCTGTCTCATCCTTTCTTGGTCTATTTGAAAGATATCTACCGGGAGTCTTTCCCCATCAAATTTACTCATTATTTTCACTCCTTGTTCATTATAGACAGATTAATCAACTATTTCAAAGATTAAGTCTCTTGGCTTAGGTGCTTCTTCTTTTATCACAAATGAATTTTTTAATTTCTCTTTTGCTTCAATTAAGTTATCATCATCTTTATTATAATGCAGGCTTGCAATTATTTCACCCTTATTTACATATTCTCCATATTTTTTATGCAAGATAACGCCTACTTCATTTAAAATTTCGTCTCCCTTTTTCTCGCGGCCGGCTCCAACTAACATGGCAGCCAGACCGATATCAAAGGCTTTAAGCTGGTTTAAATAGCCCGTACTTTTGGCTTTTACTTCAAATACATGTTCTGCTTTTTTAAACTTATCAGGGTTCTCAATATAACTGACATCCCCACCCTGATTTTTCACTAACTTTTTAAACTGATCAAAGGCTTCACCATCGGCTAATTTCTCTTCTAAAATTTCATACCCCTTTTCAAAACTATCTACTTTACCGGCCAGTTTTAGCATATTTGCACCAAGTGTTAAACAAAGTTCGCTTAAGTCACTCGGGCCCTCACCTTTTAAAGTATTTATAGCCTCTATAACCTCAAGATTATTGCCAACCGCATAACCTAAGGGTTGTTCCATATCGGTAAGGACGGCAATAGTATTACGCCCTAGATGTTGACCTATATTTACCATGATCTCTGCTAAATCTTTAGCATTGGCTAGGGTTTTCATGAAGGCACCCGAGCCAACTTTGACATCGAGAACTATTCCATCTGCCCCACCGGCAATCTTTTTGCTCATGATACTGCTGGCAATCATCGGGATAGATTCTATGGTAGCTGTGACATCCCGTAAGGCATAAAGCTGTTTATCAGCCGGGGTTAAATTACCGGTCTGACCGGCGATGGCGGCTTTAATATTATTGACGTTGTTAATAAATTTATCCATACTTAAATCGGTCTTAAAACCGGGAATCGACTCTAATTTATCGATGGTACCACCGGTATGTCCTAACCCCCGTCCCGACATCTTGGCGACCGGGATACCGGCGGCTGAAACTAAGGGTACTAATACCAGGGAGGTGGTGTCACCTACCCCACCGGTACTGTGTTTATCTACTTTGGTTCCCTCTATCTTTGCTAAATCTATTTGATCACCCGATTCAACCATAGCCATCGTTAGATCAGCTGTTTCACGGTCGGTCATTCCGTTGAAATAGACCGCCATTGCAAAAGCTGACATCTGATAATCGGGAATATTACCATTTGTAAAACCCTTAATTAAATAGTCTATTTCTTGTTTTGTTAGTTCATGGCCTTCTCTTTTCTTTAAAATCAAGTCATATACTCTCATGTTAAAAACCTCCCGCTTTACATTTTTCTTAAAATACCTTTAATCAAAGTTGAAAACTTAGGTTTAACCTTATCCGCAATCTCAATAACTTCTTTATGGTCAAGCGGTTTCGGTAATACACCAGCTGCCATATTTGTTATACAAGAAATACCTAAGATATTCATTCCCATATGGTTTGCAGTTATGGTCTCCGGTACAGTTGACATCCCAACTGCATCGGCACCCGTTTCTCTTAAATAGCGAATTTCAGCCGGTGTTTCATAACTGGGACCTTCCAGTCCCACATAAATACCTTTAACCGTTTTTATCTTGTTTTCAACTGCCACTTTTTCAGCTAACTCTCTTAACTCTTCATTATATATTTCGGACATATCAGGAAAACGCGGCCCAAATTCTTTAAAGTTCTCTCCCTTAAGGGGATTATCCCCCATTAAGTTGATGTGGTCCTGAATGATCATAAAGTTACCGGGGTCAAAGTTTCTATTGATACCACCGGCCGCATTGGTTACGACGAGATTGTTAATACCTAATTTATACATAACTCTTATGGGTAAAGCAATCTCCTGCATGCTGTAACCCTCATAGTAATGGAAACGACCCTGCATTGCCATTACTTTCTTATCCTCTAAAGTTCCAATTACAAACTGGCCGGCATGGCCTTCTACGGTCGAAACCGGAAAGTTCGGAATATCCTCGTATTTAATAACTGTACTGTCTTCAATTTCTTCTGCTAATACACCTAAGCCCGAACCTAAAATCAAAGCAATATCAGGCTCTATATTAATTTCACCTTCGATATAGTTAGCAGCTTCTTCGATCTTATCAATCATTATTATCCCCCTTTATGATATTACTTAAAAAACTTTGGCCGTTCTTAAAATCATCTAAATTAAATACTTCAGCCACAGTAGCTGCAATATCAGCAAAAGATTCTCTGACAGGTAACTGATAATCCTCTTTTATTTTATCTCCATAGACCAATAAAGGAACATATTCTCTGGTATGGTCAGTCCCTTTAAAGGTTGGGTCACAGCCGTGGTCGGCTGTTATCATCAATAGATCATCTTCTTTCATATTATCTATGATCTCAGGTAATCTGATATCAAAATCTTTTAAGGCCTTAGCATAACCTTTCGGATTACGCCTATGTCCATAAACCATATCGAACTCAACCAGGTTTGCAAAGATAAAGGACTCCTTATCTTCTTTTAAATAGTCAATTACTGCATCAACCGAGTCCATATTATCTACAGTATGGTTCGAATCTGTAATCCCTTTATTTGAAAAAATATCTTCTATCTTGCCCACCGCCATCACAGAAATTCCACTGGCTTTTAACTTATCAAGCACAGTTGCACGCGGTGGAGCCAAAGAAAAGTCTTTTCTACGGTCTGTTCTGGTAAAGCTGCCCAGTTCTCCCACAAAGGGGCGGGCAATTACCCTCGCTACTCCGTGTTCACCCTGTAGGATCTCACGGGCTATTTCACACATTTCATAAAGTTCTTCAACTGAAATTATATCTTCATGAGCAGCAATCTGGAAAACACTATCAGCCGAGGTATAGACAATCGGTTTACCGGTTTTTAAATGTTCTTCTCCTAATTCCTCTATTATTACAGTACCCGAAGCCGGTTTATTCCCTAAAACCTCTCTGCCTATTTTTTCTTCAAAAGTTTTTATTACCTCTTCCGGGAAACCGTTCGGATAAACCGGGAAAGGCCGTTCAGAAACCAGACCGGCTAATTCCCAATGGCCGGTAGTTGTGTCTTTACCGACTGATTTTTCTTTCATCTTGGTATAACTACCTTTTACCTTTATCTTGCTTTTGATCCCTTTTACAACTGCGATCTTACCTAAACCCAATCTTTCCATATTAGGTAGGTTTAATCCACCGACCGCTTCTGCGGTATGGACCAGGGTATTGGCCCCTTTATCACCATATTCTTCAGCATCCGGCAGGGCACCAATCCCGACACTATCTAAAATAATTAATATGACTCTGTTTATATCATCAAATGATTTTGTCATAATATCAACTCCATTGATTTGTTAATATTTTACTACACTACCTTTACTTTACCTTATAATTTTATAATAGATTGGGTTAAATAGCAACATATTAAGAATACGTTTGTTTGCCCCTTATTTAAAATTAAATAAAAAAACTCCATTCCCTTTTTTAAGGTGAATGGAGGAGGAAATTTTATTATTTTTTAATCGGTACAATTTTTTCTTTCAACTCTTCACTTTTAATCTCAATTACTTCACTTTCATAATTTGGGGACTTAGCCTTTATTTTAATAAGGCCAGGTTCACGGGGGCTCTGCAGATAAACAGCCCCCCGCCCCGCTTCTAAACTAAACGGTGTTTCCCCTATAATCACACCCGGGCCTTCCATCTTAAAAAAGACGGGGTTATGGGCCCAGATCAAGGTCTGCCCATTTTTATCAACAAGGCGGATCTCTAATCTCGTTAGATCAGCTCCATCCGCCTTTAAAACCTCATGATCGGCTTTTAGCTTGATCTTTTCGGGTTCTGTAAAGGGATAGATGGTATGGTCACAAACCTCTTTGTTCTCAATATATCCAACTGCTTTAAGGCTTTCGATCGTACTGGCCCCCCATTCCCACCAGCGGCAGTCTTCAAACACAAAGGGTGGGTGAGGTAAGCCCGGATACTTATCGGCAGATGGTCGAGCTGTTTTTTCTAACTTATCATTAACAAATAGCTTCACTTGCTCACAGTTACTAAATACAATGATTTTATCCCCATAGTCCTCATTAAAACTGGGGGTTAAATATCTTGCTATATGAATTACTGGTTTTTGTTCGGGATCCCGCTGGCTTTGATAAACATAGGCCGCCATTTTTTTAGTCCTAAACATATCACAGACCCCGTGGTAACAAACCCGGTCCCCCGAACCAAAATCAGCATGGGTATTATAGTCAAAGGCACACCAACCGCTGGCCCCAGCAATATCCTCATTTTGATACTGCTTATCCTGAATCTGCATATGTTTTACGGCATGTTTGATCTGTCGTTCTACACTATCATAGGCTTTTGTGGGATACATGTGTCCCATATACTCACATATCATATATGGTTTATAGTTAGGTTCTTTTATTTCACCTTCTAAATTACCTGCAAAGTCATTATAGGTAAAGACATCTTCTAAAAATTCGCTGTCCCTGAAATTACGGACTCCTCCGGTCGGACGGGTGGGATCAAGCTGGTGGGCCATCTGGTTGGTCTTTGTATAGAATTGATGGTCATCACCGGACTCATTGATCCTAACCCCCCAGATAAAGATAGAAGGGTGGTTCCTATCTCTGATAATCATCTCTTCTAAGTTTTGATAGGCAATTTCCTGCCAGTCTTCATCTCCGATATGCTGCCAACCCGGTAGTTCTTCAAATACTAAGAGCCCGATTTCATCACAGCGGTCTAAAAAGGCGGGGTCGGCCGGATAATGGGAAGAACGGACAAAGTTTAAACCAAGTTCCTCTTTTAGAAAGTCCGCATCTTTAATCTGTCCCTTATCAGGCATCGCATTACCGACATAGGGATAAAGTTGATGTCTATTTAAGCCTCTTAATTTTAATCTTTGATCGTTTATATAAAAGAGTCCATCGGCTTTGAACTCTACTTTTCTTAAACCTATTCGCTCTGTTGTTTCATCTATTATATTATCCTGACTGTCCTTTATTTGAGTTCTAACTGTATATAGTTTAGGATTATTAGGATACCAAAGTTGGGGGTTATTTATTGGAAAATCATCTAGTGTTAGTTCGTTTTCATTTTCTTTTAAGTTAACTGTATGTTCTTTTTCTTTTATAACTTGATCATCATCTTCCAACTGTACTTTAATATCATATTTACCTTTATTTTGAGAATTAATAATATTGATCTCTGGTTTCAAAACTGATCTTTTAGGGTTACATTCTTTAATTTTGTAATATGTCCAGTCTAGATAACTTTGCCCGGTCACAATCATCTGGACTCTCCGGTATATCCCCCCAAACAATAGGTAGTCCACCTTATTTCCTTCCGGTGGTATATTATCTTTACAGCGGGAATCAACTCTCAGGGCGATTAAGTTATTCTCATTAATATTAACATAATCAGTAATATCTAATTTAAAGGAGGTATAACCACCTTTATGGATACCAACTAAAGTTCCATTGACAAATACTTCCGCCTTTTTCATTACCCCATCGAACTTAACTAAGATCTTTTTATTTTCATAACTTTCATCCAGATAAAAAGGCCTTCGGTACCAGGAAATAAATTCATATTCTTTATGGTTAAAATAGTGGTGAGGAACCAATTTATTGGAATGAGGAATACTGATATCTTCTATTTTGGAATTACTGTAACTAATATCTTTCATCTTTTTATTATCTTCAGGTAAGTACTGCCAGTCTGTATTAAAATTTAAGATCTGCCTCATATTAAAAACCTCCATTTGTTCGCTATTTACCTGTACCCATTGTTAAACCTCTAATAAAGTACTTCTGTAAGAAGATAAAGACGATAATAGTTGGTATTGTAGCTAATAAGGAACCGGCCACTAAAACTCCCCAGGATGTTATAAAGTTACCTTTTAAAGAAGCCAAACCGGCCGTAACGGGTTTAAATTTATTGTCCCTAATTAATACTAATGCCCAGATATAGTCATTAAAGATCCAGGTGAATTCTAAAGTTCCCAAAGCGGCCAGGGCCGGTTTAGAAAGTGGTAGATAGATTCGGTAAAATATTTTAAACTCCGAACAACCGTCCATGCGGGCTGCTTCCGATAGTTCTTCCGGGATCGTCATCATAAAGTTCCTTAAAAAGAAAGTACAAAAACCTATTTGAAATACCATATGAATCATTATTAATCCCCAGTAAGTATTATAGATACCTAAAAAATTACTTAACTTAAAAACCGGGATTAAAAGGATTTGAAAAGGAATTAACATACCGCCCACAAACATTAAATAAAGGGGCATGTTCAATTTAAAATCGTACTGGGCCAATGCATAGGCTGCCAAAGAAGATAAAAATAGAGTTCCTATCAGAGAAGGTATGGTGATTATGAAACTGTTTAAAAGATATGTATTTAAATTACCTTCACTCCAGGCCACTTTAAAATTATTTAAGGATAACTTTTCGGGCATTGTCCAAAATCCCTTGTCCATGATTTCATCCATGGACCTAAAAGCGGTTAAAAATGCGCCAAAGACCGGTAACAGCCAGGCGATAACAAAAAGGAGGAGTGCTATAAAGATAAATGCATTAAGATATTTTCTTTTCTTTAAGTAGTTCATACATTTAGCTCCTCCTCTCTGATTCTTCTTAAGTAGAAGAAAATAAAGACAAACATGATGATAAATAAGATAACCGCTATGGCTGCCCCGTAGCCCATCTCATAATTACGGAAGGCTTCCGTATACATATAGTTGGCTAAAACATTGGTCGAATTAAAGGGACCTCCACGGGTCATGATATTTACAAAGTCAAATGCTCTTAAGGATTGAATCATGGTAATTACCAACACGATAACAGTAGCCGGCTTTAAGAGAGGTAGGATGATATATCTAAATCTCTGCCAGGCAGTTGCCCCATCGATACGGGCGGCTTCAATTAAAGTAGGTGGAATTGAAGTTAAACCCGCTAAAAATAAAAGCATCACATAGCCCGTATGCCGCCAAACGGCCGCTCCGATTACCGCATAAAGGGCTGTCTCTGGGTTACTTAACCAGCCTCTTGTTAGAAAATCAAGGCCGACATAGGTTAAAGTATTGTTCAATAATCCGGCCTTAGGATGGTAAATCCAGGACCAGATTAAACCGATAACAACCGGGGCCAGGATCATGGGAGAATAGATTGCTGCTTTAAAGCCCTTCGCCCATCTGATTTTCTTGCTAAGTAAAATTGCTAAAAATAGGCCTAAAACTACCGGTATTAATAAAAAGATAAAAAGCCAAATAAAATTATTAACCAAAGAAGTATAAAATACAGAATCATTAAATAAATCCAAATAATTAGTTATGCCAATAAAGTTGGGGTCAGTTAGACCGTCCCATTCTGTCAGACTAAGATAAAATGTATAGATAGTGGGACCAATCACCCAGATCGTATAAAAAATAAGTGGAATGGCTAAAAACCGCCACTGTACTTTTCTTTTTTTCATTTTGACTGCAACCTCCACTGTAACAATTTAATGAGAAAGCAGGGGAATTAACCCCTGCTTTTTTATATTATTTTATTCCATAACCTTCTGTCTTACCTGTTCCATCTCTTCCATAATTGATTCGTACTGATCGGGATACTGCCAGAACTTCATGAGCAGATCCATGGTATCTCCTGCCATGGCAGGGTCCATGTCCCTATCATAGAACTGAGCTAGGGCATCGGTATTTTCAATCATTTCTTTACCTTTGAGAGCCGGTTCATCATATACTTCATCGGGCACATCACTATTAGGTACCATACGACCCATATCTTCAGCAAATACTCTTTGTCCTTCTACACTAGCTAAGAAAGCAATAAAGTCTTTGGCTAGTTCGGGATTAGGTGCTTTCGCAGGAATCATAAATCCATCTGTAGGTAAGTCTTCTCCTACAGGTACATTTTTATTAATGATTGGGAATCTAAAGAAGTTCATGTCTTTTTGCACATCTTCAGAGACCGCATCATTGATAAACTGACCCATCAGATACATAGCAGCATCGCCCTGGGTCATAAACTGTAGGCCTTCCTGCCAGGAATAGGCCGCTGCATCTTCAACAAAGAAGTCATTTTCAATTAAGTACTTCCACTTTTTAAATACCTCTGCTACTCGATCATCAGTAAAGGGAACTTCTCCATGCATTAGATCAACATGGAACTCAGGACCATTAATTCTCATATTAAGATAATCAAACCAACCAGCAGCAGTCCACTTAAACTTGGTACCGATAGCAAAGGGAGTAATTCCATTTTCTTTTAAGGTTTCTCCTACTTCAAGTAGTTGTTCCCAAGTTTGAGGTTCCTCGAGATCATACTTCTCAAAGATTGATTCTCTATAGTAGATTGCCCACCAGTAGTAACTGTGTGGTAAGAAATAGGCTTCATCTTCAAAGAAACTTATACTTTTGAAAGCCCTTGGTATCTTTTCATCAAGGTTCTCTTCCTGCCAAACATCAGTAAAGGGCATTACTAAATCTTTATCGACAAAGTACTTAGCCCGATTACCGGCAAACCAACTGAATACATCTGGTGGATTATCAGATGATAGCCAAACTCTGATCGCTTTTTTAAAGTCCTCATGAGCAGTAATATTGAGTTGGACATCAATATCTGGATTATTCTCTTCATAGATCTCTACTAACCTTTTCATAGCCTTTCTTGGGGCAGGATCACTTGTATATGTATTAACGGTCAGTGTCTCTGCCATCGTAACTGCACTAAATGCAAATAATAAAGTTAGGACTAATAGAACTGGTAATAGCTTCTTAATTTTCATTTTTTAATATTCCCCCCTAGGTTTTTTTAAAAAAATTATTTTTTAAAACGTTTTAAAGCTGCTCAATAAAATATACCACCTCCATGCAAATTTAGTTGAGTGTTTTAGAAGATTTTCTAACTATTAACTCGGTTGGAAAGATTATAAGCTGTTCGTCTGAACTTAACCTTTCTTTTTTTATTCTTTTAAGAAGTACTTCCGCCGCCTTTTTACCCATTTCTTTTTTGGGTATATGTAAAGTAGATAAGGAAGGATTATAGTACTCAGACATGCGGATGTTATCAATACCAATAATTGAGATATCATCTGGAACATCTATATCAGCTGAAGTTAAGGATTGAATAACCCCCATTGCCATTTCATCATTCAAACAGATCAAGGCAGTGGGGAGTTCATTTAAGGTTACAATTTTTTGACCGACCTTATAACCACCTTCTATTGTTAAAAAGTCATAATAAATGAAATCTTGATTTATCTCAATATTATTATCTTGTAAAGCCTTTTTATAGCCTTTTACCCTCTCTTCACTCTGGCCGACAAAACCTATCTTTTTATGGCCGTTGTTAATAAGATAAGTTGCGATATTATAGGCTCCTTCAAATAAGTCGGTTTTGATCACTGGGATTAGATTATAATTATTAATTTCACGGTCCACAAATACAACTGGCGTGTTATTTTTAACGAGATCAATGATCATCTTATTATGTTCTTCCATCATATCGCCCAAACAGGCAAAGATAGCTCCGTCCACCAAACCGCTTTTAAAAAGATTGATGTATCTCAGTTCTTCTTCTGACTTATATTCTGTACTACATAATATTAAATTATATCCACTTTCTTTAATCGTATTTTTAATAGACTGGGCCATCTCAGCGAAAAATGGATTTTCAACTTCCGGGATGACAAGGCCGATGGTTTCGGTCGCCTTTTTAACGAGGGCACGGGCCCTTGCATTCGGGGTGTAATTTAATTCTTCCGCGATTTTTTTGATCTTTTCGTAGGTTTTGTGATTAACTTTTTCACTATTATTTAAAGCCAAAGAAGCAGTTGCAACTGAAACATTGGCTTTTTTAGCAATATCTTTTAAGGTTGTAGACATAACTGATAACCTTCTTTATTGTGTAGTTTAAAACGTTTTAACCATTGATAATTATATAATAAGAATTTTTAATTGTCAAACAATTTCCAAAATTCTTTTTATTAAAAACAAAAAATAGAGACCAAAGATTAATCTTTGATCTCTATGCCATTTCTTTCAATTACTTCACTGTAAAATTTACCACTTTTTTTGATATATCTCTTTTGGTTATCCTTGTAATCCACAAAGATGATACCAAATCTTTTAGAAAAACCATAGGCCCATTCAAAGTTATCCATAATAGACCAAACATAGTATCCTTTGAGTGGTATACCATCTTCAATAGCCTGATGAGCTTTTAATAAGTGGTTTTTTAGGTAATTAACCCGCTTATCATCTTTTACCTTACCCTCTTCAGTTAATTTATCCTTAAAGGCAGCCCCATTTTCTGTGATATATAGGGGTAGATCAGAGTATTCATTATTTACTCTATTTAAGACATTGTATAAGCCCTGGGGATATACTTCCCAGCCCATTTCTGTGTATTGGCTGTCCTCTATTTTTACTTCCTTGCTCTCTAATATATTGGCTTCGTCCGCATGTTTTATAACATTACGGGAATAATAGTTGATACCTAAAAAGTCCATGGGATAACTGATAACTGACATATCTCCCTCTTTAACCTTAATTTCTCCTACATTTTCCTCAAAGAATTCAAAGAGTTCTTTCGGATACTTAGCCCTGAATAAAGGATCTAAAACGATCTTGTTTAGGAAATTATCCTGACGCCAGGCGGCAGCTAGATCTTCTTTTTTATCAGTGGCAGGTTGAAAATCACTCAAATTTACAGTAATTCCTATATCACCACTCATCTCTTCTTCTCTAAAGGTACGTGCTACCAAACCGTGGGATAAAAGCAGGTGGTGTAGGACCTGGAGGGCACTCTGATAATCCTGTTTACCGGGGGCATGCTGTCCAAAAGCATGTCCGACAAAACTAACTACCCAGGGTTCATTATGGGTAATCCACTGGTCAATAACCCCGTCAAACTCTTCTATAATCCGCATCGCATAATCATGAAAGTATTTAGCGGTATCTCTGTTTTCCCAACCACCTCTCTCCTGTAACGCCTGGGGTAAATCCCAATGATAGAGGGTGGGCAGTGGTTTAATACCATTTTGCAGTAATTCATCGACAAGTCTTTTATAAAAATCTAATCCTTTTTGATTTACTGAACCGGTCCCTTCCGGCAAGATGCGGGGCCATGATATAGAAAAACGGTAAGAATCAAGACCGATCTTTTTTATTAACTTAACATCTTCTTTATATCTATGGTAATGATCACAGGCTACATCTCCTGTATCACCATTTTTAATATTTCCTTTTTGATGGGTAAATCTATCCCAGATAGATTCACCTTTGCCATCTTCGTCATAGGCGCCTTCTATCTGATAGGAAGCTGCGGCCGCTCCCCAAGTAAAGTCTTCCGGAAACTTATATTCAGTCATACTTATCCCTCCTCTTTTAAGTATATTAAATATTTAATTTTAACCTCCTGCTTTTAATTCTTATTAAATTTCTAAAGTATTTTAATATGAACTAGCTCCTTTGGCCGGGCGGCTGGTGTAAAAGTCAGGTTCCTTATTATATTCTTTCTTATATTCAGTCTTAATGCTATTTATAATCTTACTTTTATAATCTTTTTCTATTAAATTAACGGTACAACCCCCAAACCCGGCCCCTGTCATGCGGGCTCCCAACACTCCCTTTAATTCTAAGGCAGTCTCAACTAAAAAGTCCAACTCCTCACAGCTAACTTCATATTCATTTTTTAGGCTGAGGTGGGATGCATACATTAACTGACCGGCCTTTTCATAATTGCCATCTTCTACACTATCAGCGAACTCCAACACCCTTCTGTTTTCAGTCAGGACATGGGTGGCCCTTTTGTAGTCGGTCTCATTTAATTTATCTTCATATCTAAAAAGCTCATTAATATCAATATCACGCAGGCTTTCTATATCTTCTGCAAAGTTTTCATTAAAGTATTTTACGACATTATTACACTGCTGGCGGCGTAAATTATATTCTGAGTCAACCAAACCCCTTTGTACTTTTGAATCAATTATTAAAAACTGATACTTCTTATTTTGGATAGGCACCTTATTATAATCATAGCTTTCACAGTCTATTAAAAGGGCCTTATCCTTCTCTCCCAAACAGGAAATGTACTGGTCCATTATACCACATTCTACGCCGACAAAGTTATTCTCAGCACTTTGAGCTATTAAAGCTTTCTTGACAGGACTGATCTCAAAGTTGTTTAATTCAGCTAATCCATACACAGTTACTACTTCAAGTGCGGCCGAAGAACTTAAACCGGCCCCCTGGGGGATATCACCTGTGAAGACCATGTTGAAACCGGTCGGGTGATAACCTTCTTTTTGTAGTTCGCTAACCACTCCTACAATATAGTTTGACCAGCTGTTTTCTTTATTGAACTTAAGTTTTTCGGTAGTTGTCGTGTAATATCTATCTAAATCAATGGAATAGATATTGATCTGCTTATCATCTCTTAATTGAAGATAAGCATAGATCCTTCTATCAATTGCCATCGGTAAGACAAAACCATTATTATAGTCAGTATGTTCTCCAATTAAATTAACCCGTCCCGGTGCAAAGAAAAAACCATCTCTATTTTTTGTATTTTTGAAGTTATTTTTATAATGTTCTTTTAAAATACTTTTTTCCACTTTTACCACCTACTCTTCACATATTTCAAAAGGTTCTGTATTTCTTAATTCTTCCGCCTTCTCTTCTGGTAGAGAACCATTAATAAAGGCGCCTGCTCCCGATTCACTGCCGGCTAAATACTTTAATTTATCCTTGGTTCTATAGGGAGGATAAAATTCAATATGGAAATGGGAGTAATCTTCAGTTCCTTCTACAGCCGGTTTTTGATGGATAGCCATTATATAGGGAAATTCAAAACCAAATAGGTTATCATACTTTTTTATCACGGTTTTTAAGAGACCGGCAAGGTCCTTAATAAGTTTTTCATTAAATTCAGCAAAAGAAGTAATATGGTGATTAGCATATATATTAACTTCATAGGCATAACGGGCAAAAAATGGTATAAGGGCTGTAAATGAATCATTTTGAACGATGATTCTTTCTTCTTGTTCTATCTCCTGTTTTAGAACATCACAGTATAGACAGCTGCCCTCTTTTTCTAAATGTTCTTTACTATTGTTTAATTCTTTTGCAATTAAAGGCGGGATATCAGGGTAAGCATAAATCTGTCCATGCGGGTGTGAAAGGGTAACCCCCACCTCTTCCCCTTTATTTTCAAATATATAAACATAATCTATATATTCTTTTGAACTTAGGTCTTCATATCTATCTTTCCAGACCTTGATTAGTTTGATAAAGCGGCTTAAGGGCTTTTCAGACATAACTCCATCATGGTCTGAGGTAAATAATACTACCTCACATACACCTTTTGAATCTGTTACTGGAGTTAACTCAGTTCCCTCAACCACAGGTTCACGTGGTTCTCTCTCTAAAGAAGGAAATTTATTTTCAAATACAACCAGGTCATAGTCGGGCCTGGGAACTTCTGTTTCAAATCCACCCGGTTCTGTCGGACATAAGGGACAGTAATCTTCAGGTGGATTAAAGGTCCTATCCTGACGGTGGGTCGCTGTAATTAACCATTCCTTTAATATGGGATTCCATCTCATTTCAGACATTTATTTGTTCTCCTCCTTATTATTAGATTTTTCTTTTTCATCTTCTTCAAATGTATAGTAATACATTAACCTACCATCATCTTTTTTGACTTCCTCTTTTTTCATCTTCATTATTTAAAGCCACCTTTCTTATGCCAGTTCCAGGCAGTTTTTATTATTGTTTCTAACTCTGGATATTCAGCCTGCCAGTCTAATTCTTTTTGAATCTTTTCAGAACTTGCAATTAACACTGCGGGATCACCCGCTCTTCTCTCACTATTTTCGGCTGGAATAATCTCTCCCGTCACTTCTCTGGCAGTTTCGATAACTTCTTTTACTGTATAACCCTCACCATTACCGAGGTTATAGATACTGCTCTCTTTACCTTGCATTAAGGCCTGTAGGCCTAAAGTATGGGCAGAAGACAGGTCATTGACATGAATATAGTCTCTCACACAGGTCCCGTCTCTGGTCTCATAATCAGTACCAAAGATATAGAGTTTATCCCTTTTGCCCAGGGCAGTGTCTAAGACGAGCGGGATAAGATGAGTTTCCGGGTCATGGTCTTCTCCGATCTGACCACTAGGGTCAGCCCCCGCCGCGTTGAAGTACCTTAAGGAAATATAGTTTAGATCAAATAATTGGTCATACCTTTCCATCACCTTTTCAAAAAAGTATTTACTTTCACCATAAGGGTTACCGGGATCGATAGGATGATCTTCTTTTATTGGGACTTCTTCAGGCTCACCATAGACAGCCGCAGTGGAAGAAAAAACGATATTTTTTACTCCGTTTGCAAGCATTACATCTAAAAGTTTTATTCCATTATCTAGATTATTATGGTAATACTTGCCTGGATCTTCCATTGATTCACCAACTAAACTATCTGCTGCCAGATGAACAACTGCCTCGATTTTATTATAACTAAATACTTCTTGTAAGAATTCTGTGTCTTTAATATCTCCCACGATCAGCTTTCCGCCTAAAACAGCTTTTTTATGACCTTTTTGTAGGTTATCAACTGTAATAACATCAAAATCATTTTCAACTAAATCTTTAACTACATGACTGCCGATATAGCCTGCTCCACCAGTTACTAAAACACTCATTAGATTTCCTCCTCATTGTAAAAGTATTTTTCTAATATGGAAAATGCTGCTCCGGCTGCTCCCGCTATTTTATTAAATTCCGTAAATTCAAGGGGAGAGGATTCTTTATTCAATGAATTGTCCACCACAAAAGATGATAAATGGGGTGATAGTTTGTCTTTAATATCTAAAAAATCTCCCCCTACAATAATTCTATTGGGGTTTAATAAATTGACAATATTTACTATTGCTAACCCAAAATACTTACTGATATACTTTAAGATAATTTCTGTATCCTTCTCATTCGAATTTATTATATTACTTAATTTACTCCAACTATTAATATTGATCCCAAAGACTTTATCAGCATACTCCAATAAATTTTTGCGGGCCACTAAAGCCTCTAAACAACCTCTATTTCCACAGCTGCAGAGTGGTCCCTCTTCTTTTACAATTATATGGCCAATTTCGCCTGCCAGAAAGTCTTTCCCGTATATTAAGCGGTTATTTAAAACAACGGCAGAACCAATTCCCCGGCCGGTATTTATATATACGAAGTTTTTCTTTTTATTCCATCTTTCCGCTCTAGCCATCATCCGGACATCATTATCAATCCTAATGGGCATATCATATATTTTATTTAGTTTTTCTAAAATATTTTTATCCTTCCACTTAAAGTGAGGAGCAAATCTGGATACCCCTTTATTAGGATCTACAACTCCGTGAATACCAACCCCTATACCTTTAATCTTATTTTGATCTACTTGCTCAAAAAGCTGCCTGGTAATTATCCTGGTCTTTTTTAAAAAATTTCCTAAAATTAAATTATTTATTGTCTTTTTACCTTTTAATTCAATTTCTCCTTCTAAATTAACAAGGGCATAACTGATTGAGTTTATTCCCCAGTTAATACCAATCACCTTAATCTCTTCCCCATTAAGCTTAAGATAAACAGGCCGCCTTCCCCCTTTTGATTTACCACGTTTGCTTTCTTTAATTAGTTGGTTTTCTATTAAATCATTAACTATGTTAGTTACAGTAGCAGGTGAAAGACCTGTCTTATCAGCAATATCAGCCCGGGAAATCTGGTGATTTTCTTTGATAATTTTTAAAATTAGTTTTTCGTTACGATTTTTCATTATGTCAAAACTTGTCGGTTGGGACATTTTATTCACCAACTTTCTTTATTTAATAAATTAACTAACTAAAGAATATCATACTTTTTGTTCTTTGTAAAATTATATTGTTTAAATTCATTGCATAAGTATGAATTTAGTTGTATAATTATTTTATAGATGCTTTTTATACTTCACTTTCTTGTTTATGAGGTCTCTTATATTATTCTTTACCACATTTGATAATTAGACTCTCCTCTTTCTCCTATCCTTTTTTCCCCTTTTCTAATTTATTTAAACCTCCTTTCTTTAAAATCAATTACTTGCATATTTAATAATTAAATAGTTGATTGCATTTATAGATGAGAGGGGGATCTTTAAATGAAGAAAAATATAAAGTTTTTAATAACATTTCTGATTACTTTTATTTTAATCTTTTCCCTTAACAACATCCCTTTACAAGCCCGCCCTTTGCTTTTTGCACCACAAGAAAAAGTTGAAATATACTGTGCCTGGAATGACGATTTCAACTGCCTAGCAAGAGCTAAACTATATGAACTCTTAAAAAATAAGTACCCGAATGTAGAAATTATAAATGCCCATATTGCCTGTTATAATAAAAATGATATTAATAATCTTTTGATAAAACGTATATTAGAGGTAAATCCACCCGATATCTTTCAGGTTCACTGTGGACCTGAACTGATTAATAACCTTGTTAAAACAGGTTCTGTTTCTTCAATAACAAATTTATTAAATGATATGGATATAATGAAAAAAATCAATCCGCAAATATTAAAAATGTACAGTTATGAGGGAGAAGTTTATGCCTTACCCCTCACTATACATAGGGGAAATGTCGTATTTTACAATAAAAATTTATTAAAACAACATAATATTTCCCCTCCTCAAAACATATACTCCCTTTTAGTTTCCATGCACAAACTAAGAGAAAAGGGTATTACACCCTTGGCAGTGGGTAATCATAATAGCAATAACCTTCTCCATATTTTTGAAAATATCTTGTTAGAAACCGTTGGAATTTATTCTTATCAAGATTTTTGTTCTGGTAATATTACTCTAGATGGTCTATCGATTATGACGACCCTTCAATTATTTAAAAAAACCACTTCTTACATGAATGATAATTATAATGAAATAAATTGGCAAAAAGCAGTTGAAATGGTTAGTAGTGGTGAAGCTGCTTATACATTTATGGGAGACTGGGCTTTAACATATTTTAAAAAACTGGGGGCCGTACCTGGTAAGGATATCGGTTGGATATTTACCGGTTCTCCCACTCATTTTATGGTTGTTAGTGAAGGTTTTAGTCTACCTAGAGAAACTAATAATTTAGAAATGGCTGAACAATGGCTAAAAACAATTGCAACAAAAGAGGTACAAGAAAACATATGTAAAATCAAGGGATCAATTTCTACTAGGATGGATGTATTAGCCGTTATAAATGATCCATATCTAAATGACCCGGGTAATGATTTAGTAAATAATATGCATCTATACTTTCCTTCTATGGCTTATGGATCAGCTGCCTCTGATGATCTTGTTTACTTATTAAATCAAATACTGGCAAATTATATAGTTGACGGGAAAACAAGAAAGGCTCAAAGCGAGATGATTACAGTATTTAATGACAATTTATAAGATACTTTGAATATTTTTATAAATTATTATTATATTTATTGTGTAAATTACATTAATGTAGTATAATAGAGGTAGAATT
>CAZGMM010000004.1:0-59620 GCA_964526845.1 uncultured Halanaerobiales bacterium
CGATTCATCCCCGCCCATTAATATAGGCGAGGCTTTCTCGGCTCAAATCGGTAATTATTTACTTATGCATAAGTAAAAAAAGAGAGACAGGTTAGATATTATTTATGATAAGGTCTAAAAATAATTAAACTTCTTTGGATATAAAAATTATTCTAATAATCACACCTCATAATCTTTATTCTCATGCAAGAGGGGGTGATTTTATTTATTTAAAAGAATATTCATATAAAATTTTATTAGTTTTTTTAATCTTAGTATTAGTTAATTCAGTTGGTTTAGCTCAAGATGATTTTGAAGAGTTAAAAATACCGACTGAAGTACAAGACCTGATAAATAATTTTGCCAAGATTGAATATGATATTATTACCTTTAATGAAAATGGTGAAAAAAGTGTTGATTCTAATATGAAATATGTTTATCTAGGATAAGAAAAGATTAAAGGGTCTGAAACAGATAAAATATCAATTGAAATTGTAGACAAAATTCAAGAAGATACTCCTCCCAAATTATATTTTTGGTTCGCTGATGATAATATCAAACAAATGCAGATTGACGAGCAAGTATTATCGGAAAACATGGCCCAAATGATGGCAGATAGATTTCTAAGCGCTATTTTTTCTCCCCTCAAGCATTTATCTCAATATGATATAGCAGAATTTAGAAAGATAGGAAAAGTAACAAAATATAAAGAAACATATTCAGGCCGAGAATTAAACATAACAAGAATTGAAGTTGAAGATATACTTGAATATGAATTAGAGTATGGTATGACTGAGATTGCAGAATTAGAAGAAACTGCAGTTGTTTTAGAATATCAATATATATCTTCCGAAAACAAGAATAAAGTTGAATTTAAAGTTAAAGACTTTCAATTACATTAAATGATTTCAAATTTCTATTGAGAAGGTGGAAGTGAGTTGTTCTATACTGACTTTGGGGTTGTTAGATCCGATTATTATTGACTTTTCAACTGTTATACATTAGAATAAAATATGGTGGAAATGATTACTCAACTTAAAATAATAATTTTAGGTTTATACAATTATATTCTACCATTTAAAATATTCACCCAGTATGAGAATACTGGGCATTTTTTTATATAATTGATATATAATTAACTCTACAGGAGGGAATTTAATATGCCAAAAATCACATTTATGGGGGCGGGCAGCACAATATTTGCAAAAAATGTAATAGGGGACTGCTTATTAACTCCGGCCTTAAGAGAATCTGAATTTGCTTTATATGATATTGATCATAAGAGGCTGAAGGAATCAGCCATGATGTTAAAAAATATTAACCATAATTATGGAAACAATGGTACTATTAAGGCTTACAAGGACCGTAAAAAAGCCTTAAAAAATGCAGATTACATAATTAATGCAATTCAGGTAGGAGGATATAAACCATCCACGGTAATAGATTTTGAGATACCAAAAAAATATGGTTTACGACAAACCATAGGTGACACAATAGGTATTGGAGGTATTTTTAGGGCTTTAAGAACTATTCCAGTAATGCTTGATTTTGCGAGAGATATACAAGAAGTTGCCCCTGAGGCTTTATTTCTAAATTATACCAACCCGATGGCAATTTTAACAGGTGCTATGTTAAAAGCAACAGAGGTAAATACAGTCGGTCTTTGCCATAGTGTACAGGACTGTCTAAATTCTCTGCTGGAACCATTAGGTATGAGTACAAAAAATGTCAGGCATAAAATTGCAGGAATCAACCATATGGCTTGGCTATTAGAAGTAAGTAGAGATGGAAAAGACCTTTATCCTGAAATTAAAAAGAAAGCTTTTAATAGAGAAACACCTCATGATGATATGGTAAGGTATGAAATTATGAAAAGGTTTGGATATTATGTAACAGAGTCCAGTGAACATAACGCTGAATATCTGCCTTATTTTATTAAATCCGAGTATCCAGAGCTGATTGAGAAGTATAATATTCCTTTAGATGAATATCCACGCCGGTGTGAAGAGCAAATTGCCGAATGGGAGGAGATGAGAGATAGTTTGGTAGACAATGAAGACTTAGAGCATGAACTTTCTAATGAATACGCTTCTTACATAATGGAGGCCATTGAAACAGACCAACCTTATAGGATCGGCGGGAATGTAATTAATGCAGGCTTAATAGAAAATTTACCAGAAGAAGCAATTGTAGAAGTACCCTGTTTAGTTGATAGAAATGGAATAACTCCCTGTCATGTTGGTAAATTACCCGAACAATTAGCGGCTTTAAACAGGACAAATATTAACGTCCATATTATGACAATAAAAGCAGCCCTAGAAAAGAAAAGAGAGTATATATACCAGGCAGCTTTACTGGATCCTCATACTTCTTCTGAGTTGTCAATAGAAGATACTATAGATCTATGTGATGACCTCATAGAGGCTCATGGAGACTGGCTTCCGAAATATAATTAAGAGTTTGTTATTAAAAGAATATTGTTAAAGCAATAAAAAAGGATATAAACCGGAGATTATTCAGGTTTATATCCTTTTAAAATAAAATACTCCCAAATATAAATGTCATTATCTAATAAGTTATTTGTTTTTAATTGGAAATAGTGAAGTGTATCATTGGTTTTAATTGTTTCAATAATACCGTCATTTCGTTCAATTGAAAATTCTTGATGAGGTTTATAGCCAGTTATTTGATTGTAATATTTTTCTTTTTTATAAACCTGTTTTACTTTATCTAAATACTTAAAGTTATTAGTAGTTTTAATAAAGTATAGATTATTATTTCTCTCTAAGATAATTCCATCTTCAATAGAAACAGCTGGAATAAAATTATTATTAAAATAGTATTTTTTTAAATCCTCAATCCTTTTACTATCAAGATAGAAAGACAATCTTTTATCTTTAAGATAATATCCTCCATCCTTGATATATAACATCGGTATGATATTGTCTAAATACTTTAATACCTCATTTTTATTATAGCCCCTTTTAATATTTTCATTTTTATTATCAATTAAGGGAGCAAAAGCATATAGTTCTTTATTTAAAAATTTATTATTAAGATATTTTGTTATCTCCAAATACCTTTTATTATTCAAAGACTTACTATTTAAGTTAATCCACTCCAAGTCAATAATAATACCGTCGTATTTTAAATCCAATTTTTCAATCCTTTTATAATTACTATCAATAATATTTTTATAATTTTTATATATTTCCATAAAATCATGAGAACCAAAACTATCTAAAAACCATAAATATAGTTTAATATTTTTTTCTGATAATTTATCACAAAAGTATTTTAAGTTTTCTTGACTCGTTCTATAATAGAAAGCATTACCTTTTTCAAAGACATATTCAGCTCCCAAATGGAGGATGATTTTTTCATATGAATCTAATTCCTCTATCAATTTTTTTACATTTACTTTATTATGAGAGCGAAAGATATTAATAATTTCTTGATTGTTTGCTAATATAATACCTTCTGCTGATGTGATCATATTAAAACTGAAAATTAGTATTAATATAATGAATGGTATTATTAATTTCATTATCTCATTCCTTTTTAAATTTCAGTATTCTATTCATTAAACTGCGACCTTATTTGGGTTCCCCATTCCTTATTACCTGTTATTAGTTGATAGAGGCCCTTCATTCTCCAAATTGTATTTAATTGTTTATATCCAAAGTTTTCTAAAACAGCAGTTATAGCCAGGATAAAAATATCTTTAGTTTTTTCATATTTTCTAAAAGACATTTCTTCAAATAGCAAAGATGTTAGAGATAGAAGAATACCTAAGAGTATACTTGCAATTAAAAATAGTAAAATTATCTGGTGGTTACCATATCCTAAAATGAAAGTTAATATTAATGAAATATAGCCTACAGTTTCCACAATGGGTCCTAAAAGTTCTACAAAAAAGTAAAAGGGGAAAGCAATAAGACCGATAGATCCATATTTATAGTTGAAAAATAGACTTATATTATAAAATAAGCTTTCGCCAAGACCGCGATGCCACCTCTTACGTTGTTTGCTTAAGGAATTTGTATTATCAGGCACCTGGGTCCAGCAGACGGGATCAGGTAAAAAGACTACTTTATATTTCCTTTGAAATTCTTTCATCTTCCTGTTTAATCTTAAAACTAATTCCATATCTTCGCCCACTGTATCCGGGTTATATCCGCCCGCTCGAATTAAATGTTTCTTTTTAAATACACCAAAAGCCCCTGAGATTATTAAAAGGCTGTTAATGGCTGCCCAACCTACTCGGCCAAATAAGAAAGCCCTTAAATATTCAACTACCTGCATCCTTACTAAAAAGTTGTTGGATAGATTTACTTCTTTGACTTGTCCATTTTTAACTTTACAACTGTTAGCTACCCTGATTGTTCCACCAGCAGCTATTACTCTCCAGTCATTGACAAAAGGTTCTACAATTCTAAGTAAAGCTTCACTATCTATCAAAGAGTCGGCATCTATATTACATACTAAGGGATAACTAGACATATTTACCCCTGCATTTAGTGAATCAGCTTTACCCCCGTTTTCCTTATCAATTACAATCAAGTTGGGATGAGTAGTAGATTGATATATACAATTTACTGATTCGGTTTCAATTTCAGCGTTGTAATTAGTAGTGAAGGACTTTAAGTTAAAATTTTCAAATAATTTTTGTAAGGTATTATCGCTAGATCCGTCATTAACAACAATTACTTCAAATTCCGGGTATTGTAGTTCAAGAATTGATTCTAAATTAGATACTATTGTTTTTTCTTCGTTATAAGCGGGTACAATAATACTCAAAGGTTTATAAAATTCACTGCTGAAAGGTTTATCTATATCTTGGATTTTCTTTTTTAATCTTTTTTTACGTATTGAGAAGAAAGCAATTATATTTAAAATTATATAAGTAGTATTAACAAGGAAAAAATAAAAAATGGCTAAATAATCTAAGGTAAGTAGAATTTTATATATCATTTTTGTCCCCCAATACATAGTTATAATTATTTTGAGCCAGGATGTAATCACAAATATTTGCCCCCGGCTTGTTCTTTATAATAATATCTACGAGTAAATCTATATGACCAAGTTCCCATATTGCTTTGGCGGCATAGTATCTTACCCACCAGTTATCATCAGATAAAAGTTCTTTTAGTTTATCAATATGACTAGATATTTTAATAATGCTTAAATATTTAGCTGTTTGGCTTCTAATAACCCAATTTTTATGTGATAAATAATTAGAAAATTCAATTTCGATCGGTTTGCCAATTTTGACAAGGGACTTAAAAATATGGATAATTACTTCCTCATGAAGATTTATTTTTAATAATTTTTTCATCACAGGTAAGCTTTGTTCATATCTAAAGTAACCAAATATATCTATAAACAATGATAATAATTTAAATTCCGCTACTTCAAAATTAGTAGTAAAATAAGTTTTGTCTTCTAGATAATTATTAATAAAGTTCAATAAGTTATCACATATCTCTTCATCAAAATTAACTAATAGTTCTGTGATTGCCTCATAGGTCATATTGGTTTTATTAAATAGTGCGTTGATTATTTTATCTAAAGATTCCTTATTACCAATATCTGATAAGGCCCAACTCGCAGTTATAATTACCAGATTCTCTTGCGATTCTAACATTTGGTTTAATTTGTTTAGGGCCCTTTCATCTTCCAATTTACCAATTATAGAGGCGGCTTTTAATTTTTCTTTTTGCTTATTTGATTTTAATTTTTTTAAATAATAATCATTTATACCTGCCTGCTGGAAAAGTATTATTAATTTTTCATACTTTTCACCTGAATATCTTTTTAAGAGGGGGTTTAAAAATTCTACCATTAATTCATAATCTATATCATCCTTAATCATATTTTTAGCCTTTTTGAGTGAAACTTGCTTGTTTATATAATCGTCAATGATTGGATAATATTTTTCTTGATATTCGGTAATTTTTTTCTTTTTTCGATTTTGCATTTTATGATAAATTAATATAATTAAAAAGATCAGCAAGGAAAGAAATGAAAATAGGTATAAAGATATATACAAATAATTTGTCATGATTAACTCCCCTGTATAGTTAGATTTGTTAAAATATATTAAATAAATAGGTATGTTTTACCTGTTAAATAGTAAAAATAATTATAAATTATTTTGGTAGATATATTGAACCTCATTTTTATTAAGTGGCCTATTATAGATACGGATGTTTTTTATATTCCCTTTAAAGTACATTGGCTTTGCATCCCAATAGCCCTTTCCAATCCAAAAAGCCTCATCTCTAGCCGCATCTTCAAAGAATTCAGAATCCCTTGCATTACCAAAATTGTATCTTCTGTTTGTCATTTGCTGGCCGTTTAAATAGCCAGTATTGAAATCTTCACCTACTACTGCTACAAAGTGATACCAGGTTTTTTCCAACATGGGTTCTCTAGAATCAAAACAAAAAGAAGGGTATTCACAACCGTCAGTAAAGATAGTGAAGTATAAGTTTTTTGATTTAAAATGCATAGGGTCATGGGCTACTTCAATAATTAAACCTTGATTAGAAGCATCGGGCATATTAGTACAGGGATCTTTTGCCCCATAATAAAGGATCGGTCTAATTGCATCCTGGGTAGGAATATCTTCAACTTTAAACCATAAAGATATTGATCCCTGACCTAGGTTTTTTAAATTAAAGTTTGTTAAATTAATAAAGTCATCTTCGCCATCAAATTGAATATTATCTTCCATAAAAGTTGCCCCTTTATTTTCACTTTGAATTTGGCCTAAAGCATCTATTATTTTCGAGCTGGCATCATTCAATTTTAAATATGAGTCTAAACCTGTTTTTATATCGACCTTTTCCGCATTGGTTTCCAAAATTACCGGGCCGGACAGCACTGTCAATAAAATTAACAGACCTAATAATAAGGTAGTAAATCTTTGCATTATTTTCTCCCTTCAAGAAGTAAAACTAGCAAAATTTATTTTAATTAGCTTAAAAATTTGTTATACTAAATTAAATTACATAAGGCAAATGAGGTGGGTAAGATGCTTACCATAAAATGCAGTAAATGTAAGACCAAACTGTTTAAATATAAGAAAATAGGAGAGGGTAAAGTTTTAAGATGTTGGAAAAGTAAGATTACGCGAGTATATGAAACCGAAGTAAAGAATAGAAAACTGTTATGTGGCAACTGTGGTAATGTAATTGGAGAAGTTGATGATAAAAAAGTGGATATGATAAGTGATGCCTTTACTTATACAGGTACCAAAGTTAGCAAATAGCTCTAAGAGCTTATCCTATCTTTTTTCCAGCACATAAACTCATCTTTTTCATATTTAAAGTCGAATCCTGCTTTTTCTAATACTTTTTGGGAAGGTATGTTATCTGTTTTTGTTTTAGCCACTATTTTGTTAATAGGAAGTAATTTTTGTTTAAAGCCCCATTTTATCATAGCATTAAGGGCTTCTGTCATATAGCCATTAGAACGGAAATCAATACTTATTCCATAACCTATTTCTATTTCTCCTTGTTCATCTGGTATATTTTTAAAACCGATTCTTCCAATGATCTGATTGTTTTCTCTTTTTATTATTAACCAGTAAGTATAAAATAGATAATTATCAGGATCATTTTTCATATTTACCAGTTTAATATTATATATTTTGTACATCAAATTAGATAGGTGGTCTTGTTTATTTTTATAACCTTTCTCACTATAAAAAGAGCTTAAGCTTTCTAATGATTTTTCAATATCTTCGGCTGTCAGAGGAACTAATTTCAATCTTTCAGTAAGTATTTCCACGTTCAACTTCCTTTCAATCATTGTTATTTAATAATTATAACTTATTACTATTATATTATTTACGGAAAAAAATTACAATAATATAAAGGCAAAAATGTTACTATTTATCCTGAGTTTATTTGACATTTATTTCGTATATCAGGTAAAATATAGATACAGAGAATAAATATAAAATTATTATATAAATATTTGTTATAGCAACCAATTCACTAACTATTTTAAGGTGTGAATTGGGTTTTTTTATTTTAGGGGGTTGAAAAAATGAGTAATATTGCTTTTGGCGTAATTACAAATAATGTTGATAAATTTTACCCTTACTGTGACTTTATTCTCAATGCACAGGAGTATGGTCATCAAATTGAGAAGTTATTTATCTGTTATTCACACAGGTTAAACGAAAAGAAGGTAAAAAGAATGAGGAAATATGTTGATATAGAACTGTTAAAGATAAATAATAATAGTAAATTAAAAAACCAACTTCTTGATTTGGGATTAACTGAATTTGAGGTGAAGAAATTAATACAAAGCCGGGATTTAAAAAAACATGGTCTAGTCCCCTATGGTAAAAGAAGAAATATAGTATTATTAGCCGCTTTACTATCTGACCCTAAAATTGATTATTTAATGTTTTTTGATACAGATGTTAAGCCTTATGTTTTGGCTGACAAAAAGGGTAACAGAATAGAAATTGACTTTGTGGGTAACCATCTTAAACACTTAAAGGAAGATAAGGTTGTAGTTACTACAAGTGACTATACCGGTTATTACATAATTCCTTCCATGTATTTTGATGGGTTAGAAGAATTATTAATAGGACTGCAGAAGGAAAAAGCTTATGAATTTGTTAAATCAGAAGGGCATAATTTAATTACAGCAAAAGAAAAAGATATTTTAAATGCGAAGGGGACCAATAAGATACTGGGTGGTAATCACGCTATTGATCTAAATAAATATGAACTGTTAGCACCTTATTATTCTACTACTTACCATTACCGCCAGGACTTAGTTTTGGGAAGAGGGGAGGATACATTACTAGGTCAGGTGATTCCGGATATGGGCGGCAAAATCATTGATATTGAAACCAAAATTTTTCATGACACCTTTGACAATTATCCAGAAGTTCCCAACATTCACAATACAGATATTAGAGAGAGATTTTATTGTGCTTGCCTGGGATGGTTAGGGAGGAATCCCTTCTTAAATTGGTATTTAAAAAACAAAGGAGAAATTGTACCTGAAAAATTTGATAAGAACATTAAGGAGTTAAGAGAAAGTTTAGTAGAAGGAAGTTATCAATTTGCTGATAATTATAATTCTCCCAAATTCAAAGACTTACCGGAAGCTTTTTCAGTTGCATATTCACAACTAGACCATATGGTAGATGATTATGAGCAGTTGATGGATATTTGGGATAAATTTATCGCGGGATTAAAACAGAGGAGGTAGTTTCAGATGAGAGTACTTTTGGTTAACCACTTTCCCCTCGAGGGGTCAGGAAGTGGTATTTATACAAAAAATATTGCAAAAAGGTTAATTGAGAGGGGGCATGAAGTAGAAGCGATCGTAGTAGATAAGTATAAAAATAGGGGTAATGGATTTCCAGTAAAAACAATTATTAATTATGATTTCCCCTGTTTTACTACCCATCCGCACAGCAATAATCAATTTTATCACCTTACAAATGATGAAATGGATAATTATTTGGCAACTTTTATAAGAACTATTGATAAAGAAGTAAATAGTTTTGAACCCGATATTATCCACTGCCAGCATATCTGGGTTGCACCTTTTGCAGCTTCTAAAACTGAAATTCCATATATAATCACAGCACATGGTACAGATATAAAAGGTTTTAAAAAGGATAAAAGATATCATCATATTGCTATTAAAGCGGCAGAGGGTGCAGAAAAGATAATCACAATATCACAATATATACACGATAGTGTTAAAAAGCATTTCCCGGTCAAAGAAGAAAAATTAAGAATGATTTTAAATGGGTTTGATGAGAATATTTTTCATCCGAAAAATTTAAATAAAAAAAATGTTTTAAGTAATTATATAAATAAAGATCTGACTGAATTAGATGATATTAATTTAATCAACTTTACTGGTAAATTAACAGATTTTAAAGGGGTTGACCTTTTATTAAAAGCAGCTGAAATTTATGAAAAAGAACTTGATAATGTTGTTACATTAATAATTGGGGATGGAGAACTAAGAGACCAATTAGAACAACTCGAAGAGGATTTAAATTTAAGTTCAACACATTTTTTAGGTAATCTACCACAGGAAACTGTAGCAGAATTATATTCAATTGCCGATATTACAGTTGTACCATCTAGAGTAGAACCGTTTGGGTTGGTAGCTTTAGAATCTCTGGCCTGCGGTACCCCGGTCATCGCCTCAAAAGCAGGCGGACTTCAGGACTTTATCAACAATGAAGTTGGCCGTTTTTTCCCGATGGATGACTATCAGACACTTGCTTCTGAAATTATTGAAGCCCTAAAAAATAACGAAAAAGATGAAAAAGGTGAAAGGGCCAGTGAGTACGCCTTAACTAATTATTCCTGGAACAGGGTGATTGATGAATTACTAGAAGTATATAATGAAGTTGTTAAGGAGGGAAAAAATAGATGAAAAAGGTAATGGTAGTGCCTACTTACTGGGGCCGTGATTCTGAGACGGGTTGGCAGTTAGGAGATGATATATATGACCATCCTACTCCCATTGATAAAGAGGGTACATTACCTAGGTTTTTCAAGAGCTTGCAAATCTTGGCAGATAAAGAATTTGAATTGGTAATTATTTTGGCCACTACAACTCCTGAAATAGAAAAACAGGCCTGTAAAAAAGTTGAAAAGATAATAAAAGAGTATAGTCCTAAAGAAGTTACCACTTATCTATTTTCTGCCCGAACTTTAAATAAAATAAAATCATTTTATAACGAAAAAAGTTCGCTCCCTCTCCGTTTATTTACTCTTAGGGGATATTCTAATATAAGGAACATGTGTATTTTTGGTGGATATTTGGCGGGGGGAGATATGGTAATATTAATAGATGATGACGAGATTTTTGAAGATGAAAGTTTTATTAAGAAAGCATCGGAATTTATAGGTGGTAGATTTTACGGGCAGACAGTTGACGGGATCGCAGGTTATTATATTAACGAAAATGGAGAATATTATGATGATGTAAATATTGAACCATGGATGACCTACTGGAATAGATTTGGTAGTAAATCAAAAGCGTTTGATAAAATTATAGGTAGTTCACCCCGACTTAAGATAACCCCTTTTGCTTTTGGGGGACTAATGGTTATCCATAAAAATTTATATAAAATTGTTCCCTTTGATCCCAATCTAACCAGGGGTGAAGATATAGATTACTTAATTAATGCCCGCATGTTTGGTTTTAATTTCTTTTTAGATAATAAACTTTCCATTCTCCACTTACCACCTGAAAAACCACATCCGGTCTGGCAGCGGTTTAGACAGGATATGTATCGATTTTACTATGAAAAAAAGAAGTTAGAAACTCAATTTGAAAAATATAATATGCAGTTGGTTAGTGCAGAAGATTTTGATCCCTATCCGGGTGAGTTTATGAAAAAAGAATTAGAAGATAAGATTTTTAAAGCAAATATTATGTTGGCTTTAGATTATCTTAGTGATAATGAAATAGAAAACACTAAGGCAACTTTAAAAAATATCTATATTTCCAAATATTCGGCTGAACCAGAGTATAATGTTTTCAAACATTATTTAGAATTACAGGATGAATGGGAAAATATATTAAACTTTGCTGATGATAATTTTCCTGAACTACAGGACATTTTCAAAGATACCCTGGTAGCTGGAAAAAAAGAGACAGTTGAGGTTAAAAAAGATATTAAAAGCTATCAAAATATAATCGACCTACCTATCTTTAAAGCAGTATCTGAAGAAGAATTAGATGAGTTACTAAGTATCAGTCAATTTAAAAATTATGAGATAGGAGATAAAATTTTAGAGAGTGGGGATAAGGATGATGCCCTCTTTATTATGCAGGAAGGCAAAGTTAAAATTGTTAATAATAAAGAAGAAGAAGGAAAAGAAATAAAGTTAGCAGAACTGGAAAGAGGCGACTTTTTTGGCTTAACTTCTCTTATTGCCAGTAAAAGTGCAAATTATCTAGTAGATGTAGTCGCCCAGACCCCAGTAAAGCTAGTTAAGATCAATAGAGATGATATTTTTGACTTTTTCTCTGCAAATCATGAATCAAGCGTAAAACTATTACTATATTTCATGAAAAAATTAAATGAACAGTTAGAAGACCTAACAGAAATGTATACGGATGTGCAGTTAAAGGGTAGAGACATCAGCCAGATTATGGATGAATAAATATCTTACCTTCATAATCATGCATTTGGACTGTTAAAGTGCCATTGTCACTTTCAGTGACTGAATCGCTAATAAGTTCAGTGTATTTACCTGATCTTTCTATTTCAAAGGTAACGTTTTGTGAAATATGACTGTTATTGATCACAATATAGACCGTCTTATATTTACACCTTCTTTTAAAGACTAATACATTATTGGCCTCATCTTTAAGTACTATTCTAATATCTCCTCTGTAAAGGGGGGATGTATTTTTTTTGATTTCAATTAATTTTTTATAATAATCTAAAAGGTCATTATCTTCAACCCTATCCCAGGGCATACATCTTCTGTTATCAGGATCTTTACCACCTTTTAATCCCAATTCATCGCCGTAATATACCATGGGAATACCGGGAAAGGTCATCATAAATAAGACAGCTAATTTCAATTGTTTTTTACTTTCACAGTACTCATAAATTCTGGGGATATCATGACTTGATAAGAGATTTAAAAGCACATTACTAGTATCTTCCCGGTAGTGGTAATAGTTTTTTATAATGAGAGAAGTAAATTTTTCCACCCCAATTTCATTTGTACCAAAAAATTTCATCACTGCCCAGTTAAAGGGGTAGTTCATCACGGTATCGAACCTGTCACCCTTCAGCCATTTGCGGGCACTGTGCCAGATCTCACCAATTAAAACTGCCTCCGGTTTAATTTTTTTGACCGTTTTTCTAAATTTGCGCCAAAATTCCATGTGTACTTCATCTGAGACATCCAGTCTCCAACCGTCGATATCAAGTTCTTCCATCCAGTACTTTACCACATTTAAAAGATAATCCTGTACTTTTTGATTACCTGTATTAAGTTTCGGCATCGATTTTACCTGGGTAGCAAATGTTACATAATTAATCGGTTTTTCCGTTTTAATGGGGAGTTTATCATAGAAAAACCAGTCTTTATATTTAGACTTTTCCCCATATTTGATTAAGTCTTGAAAAGCAAAGAAGTTAATATCACAATGATTAAAAACTGCATCTAAGATTACTTTTATATTCCGGTCATGGGCTTTTTTTACTAACTCTTTGGCTTTTTGCAGATCTCCGAAGTTAGAGTCAATCTTATAGTAATCGGCAATATTGTATTTATGATTGGAATCTGATTCAAAGATGGGTGTCAAATAGATGGCATTGATACCTAAGTCTTTCAGATAGTCCAACTTCTGGATGATTCCGGTCAAATCTCCCCCGAAAAGGGAATAGTGATCCGGTGGATCTCCCCAAGTCAGCTTCTCATCTGGGTCCAAATCGGGATCACCATTATTAAACCGGTCGGGAAATATTTGATAGATAACTGCTTTCTCCAGCCAATCGGGCCTCGTAAACTTTTCAAAGTCAGTTATAATTGGGTACTGAAAGAAGCCGGCTTCATGTCCGCGCGGCCTGTTTTCAAAAAACCCTTTTTCATTATACCAGCATTTATTTCCCCGATAATCTTCTAAAAGAAAATGGTATCTAAAGCGCGGATCTTCTAAATGTATCTTCACACTATAATAGTCATGATTTTGATCACTGCCCACAACGTCCATCTCTTTACTATAAACAGGATCTTTATAGAAATCGAACTTTGGTCCATATATTATTTTAACTTTATTTAAATCATTTTTAGCCGTAACCAATCTTACCCGCAATGAATTATCATCAAGAGGATAGGATAGATTATCTATACTTTCATGGTAAACAGCTGCTTTATTCAAAGAGAAAACCTCCCTATTTTATATATTAACCCTTAACAGCTCCACCGATCAGCCCATGTACAATATATTTTTGGACTAACATAAAGAGGACAACAATTGGTATAGCGCCTAAGAGAGCGGCAGCCGAAAATACTCCCCAGCGGTTGGCATACATATCTGAGATAAAGAGGTGCAGTCCAACAGCCAACGTATATTTTTGATTAGAGTTTAAAATGATACTGGCTAATATATACTCTGAGTATGTGGCAATAAACTGTAATACAAATAATACAGCCAGTATAGGCCGGGCTAATGGTAATATTATTTTGTAAAAGGCCTGGAACTTACTCGCCCCATCTATATAAGCCGCTTCTTCAAGAGAAGTTGGGATAGTATCTAAATAGCCTTTCATTAACCAGGTATTAACTCCAATTGCCCCACCTAAATAGATCGTGATAATGGCAGGATGGGTATTAAGACCAAAGGCTGGTAGTACTTCTTGTATATTTAAAAATAATAGATATATTGCAACCATTGCCAGCATCTGAGGGAATATTTGAATTAAAAGAATTACAAACAGTCCTTTTCTGCGTCCCCTAAATTTAAATCTGGAAAATGGATAGGCTGCTAAGGCTGTCATGCTAACAGCAATCGTAGCTGTGATAAAAGATATCTTTACACTGTTCCACAGCCAGATAGGAAAGGGGTGTTGTTCATTATTAAATAGGTATTTAAAGTTTTCAAAATTAGCATTTTGTGGGATTAATTCCTGATTAATTAATGTATTAGCCGGATTTAAGGAAGCTGATAATGTCCATACTAGTGGAAATAGGGCAAAAGCAATAACTATCCAGATTATTAAATGTTTTAGTAATTTTGTTTTTTTATCTTGACGTCTATACATTTTCCTTCACCTCCTCAAGGGCACCTGTATATTTGAAGTTAAACCAGGTAATTACAGCTGTAATCATAAATATAATAATACTTACAGCACTGGCCAGACCAAAGTCGGCTCCGCGACCACTTTCAAAGGATAGACGGTAGGTATAGGATATTAATATATCTGTACCACCGGCCGGGGTCTGAGCTCCCACTATCGGTGGTCCACCTTCATTGAAAAGGTAAATTACATTGAAATTATTAAAGTTAAAGGCAAAAGAAGATATTAAGAGTGGACCAATACTAACTAAGATCAGAGGCAATGTAATAGTTTTAAACCGCTGCCAGCCAGTGGCACCATCAATGGCGGCCGCCTCATACAAGTCATCTGAAATACTTTGTAAGGCTCCCAGACTAATTAACATCATATAGGGGAAGCCCAACCATAAATTAATAACAATGAGTGCAAACCTGGACCAAAAGATACTCTGTAACCAGGGTATTGTATTTAAAGATAAAGATTCTAAAATTTGATTTACTACACCCACCTCAGTATTTAAAAGACCACGCCAGATTAATACAGATATAAAGGCAGGTAAGGCATAAGGTAAGATTAGTATTACCCTGTATATCTTTCTAAATCTTAAAGAATCATCATTTAACAATATAGCCATAAATAAACCCAAGGCAAAGGTAGTGACTACACTTAAGATTGCCCATTCAAAGGTCCATAAAAATACTCTTAAGAAAGGTCCTTGTACTCTTTCATCGTTAAGTAATGTCAAATAGTTTTCCCAGCCTAAGAATGTCCTAAAACCAGGCAAAAGTTCTTCACCTTCATTTGAAACAAAGGCACCTTCTTGGGGGGAATATTCAACATTATTTTTTATATCTATAATTTTATCTTCACTTTTAACGTATTTATACTGCTGTCTATAAAGAGAAAAAGCATTAAGACTTTTCATTTTCAAGATATTATCATTAAATTCTATTTCTAAGTTTTGCAGGGTTGACAAATTTTTCAATAAATCAGGTCTGGAAAGTTTTTGATAATTTCCTATTTCATCAATAGTACCATCCCCATTAGGATCCTTCAACCTGGGATCACCGGCTGTTATCTCTTCAATTTGCTGGTCTATTGCCAGATATATATTACCCTGCTCATCATTTAAAAGTATTGCATATTTTTTCTGATCGGGTAGTTTAAAAGCTTCATAGTCAAAGTCCCGCGAATCATCCGGCAAATAATATCTGTTTTCCAATTGTTCAATTACCTGGTTTTTCGATAAAATATGTCCGGTTCCATAGTTGGTAAATGAGACATAAACAGTATAAACAATAGGATAAACCACAAGTAGTATCATAAAAAATGTACCGGGAAATATATATCTGAGAGGGTAAGCTCTTTTAGATAGATATACGAAGTTAATAACTGCTGTAACTATTATTAAGATCGTTAAAAAGATATACTTATGTTCGGTAAATAAGATCGTGGCACTCCATACTGCTAGTGCATCTAATATACTCAAAAATATAATTTTAGCTAGATATAAAAAATTATTTCTCCAGAAGCTCACAATTCGCCCTCCTTTTCTTTTCAATTATAAAAAAACTGGTGCCCCACGTTGGACACCAGTTTTGTAATTACAATTGATTTATATATTATTGACTAGCTTCAATTGCTTTTTCGATTTGTTCTACTGCATTATCCAGAGCAGGTTTAACATCTTGTTTTTGAGTTAAGACTAATTCTAGAGCATCACTCCATGCTTCCCAGACAGATGCCATTTCAGGAATACTGGGCATCGGGGTACCATCAGCTGCACTTTTTAAAACACCCGCTACATCGGGATTATCAGATGCTTCTTCAGCTGCAGGTAGGTAAACAGGAGGACGACTACCGGTTTCATAAAGATCTAACATGGTTTCCTTGTTAGCAATAAATTCATTTAAGAATGCTTGAGCCAGAATTTTATTCTTACTGAAAGCACTTATCATAAAGCCCTGCACACCAACAAAAGGTTTAGGTGGATTACCTTCAATTTTAGGTAGTTGGGTAAATCCATAGTCAATACCCGCTTCTTGTAAAGCTGGTAAAGCCCAGGGACCGGTAAGCATCATACCAACTTGACCATTTGTAAATAAACTGGTCATTGTTTGGTAATCAACGAAAGGAACAACTCCATCTTCATAAAGGTTGTCTAGTTTTTGCAAGCCTAAAACAGCACCTTCATTATTTAGACCGATATCATTCGGATTCAATACTCCTTCTTCAGTGGTTCCAAATACATATCCACCGGGACCACTCATAAAGGGGAAGGTGTGGTATGGATCAGGTTGAGGCATGATGAAACCATACATTTCTTCTTCTTTATCAGTAATGTTTCTGACAATTGCTTCAAAGGCGGAGAAACTCGTAGGTGGATCAGGTACAATATCCTTATTATAAATAAGTCCTACTGCCTCAATGGCATAGGGTACTGCATAAACATCTTCACCCCAGCTGAAAGCATTAATTGCAACATCATAAAAATCATCTCTTTTATCTCCTAATTCGATCGGAGCGATAAGCCCATTAGATACGAGTGCACCTAACCAGTCGTGAGCACCAACAATGATATCTGGGCCTTCACCGGAAGGGGCTTCTACGGCCATATTATCACGGATATCTCCAAAGGCTTTTTCCTGAATCTCAACAGGAATACCGTACTCATCTTCGAATTGATCTTTAACTGAGTTTAATACTTTGATACGGTTTTCATCAGCCCAGATTAAAAGTTTTCCTTCTTCTGAAGCTGCAACTAAGGCGCTAAAACTAAATAGCATAGTAAAAACTAGTAAAAAAACAACAAACTTTTTCATAAATCTTTCACCTCCATAAAATTTACCAGATTTTGAAAATAATATATCTGGTTGTATATAATATATTCTATCAAAGTAATTATTATCCTTTAATAATAATCACATATTCAGAAAAAAATTTATGGAAGAAAAAGTATATATTTTAGTTAGAAAATAATTATTCTTTAACTGGTTTTAAACGGGCGGTGAAATGTCTCAAGATTTCTGGCTCATAAGTAAAGGTGAGCCCTTTAATTTCTTTAATTCGATCTTTTATATTTATTAATGATTCCGCCACAAAGTTTAAGTGTGAATCGGTATAAACCCTTCTCGGAATAGTAAGTCTTAAAAATTCAAAAGGTGACTTTAGTTGTTCCTTTGTTTCGGGATCTCTACCTAGAAGTAAAGAACCGATTTCAACTCCTCTAATACCGCCCTCTAAATAAAGCTCATTGGCTAAAGCTTGAGCGGGGAACTGGTCATAAGGAATATGGGGTAGTAACTTGCGGGCATCGACAAAGACAGCGTGACCCCCGACCGGATATTGAACAGGAATTCCATTACTTTTTAACTTTTTACCCAGTAAGGAAATTTGATCGATTCTGTGTTTTAGGTATGGATATTCAATACCTTCTTTCAGCCCCCTGGCAATAGCTTCCATATCTCGTCCGGCTAAACCACCGTAAGTAGGAAAACCTTCAAAAGGTACAGCCTGGGACCTTACCTTATTATATAGCTCTTTATCATCTTTTATACCGATTATACCACCCATATTGACGATAGCATCTTTTTTGGCACTCATCGTAAAGGCATCGGTATAAGAGAACATCTCTTTGATAATTTCTTTAATAGAATGATCTTCATATTTTTGTACCCTTGATTTAATGAAGAAGGCATTTTCTGCAAAACGGGCCGCATCCATAATGACCGGTAGATCATATTTATTAGCCAAATTACTGACTTCTTTAATATTTTCCATTGAAACTGGTTGACCACCAGCACTATTACAGGTGATAGTGATAATTATCATCGATATTTTATCTTTACCTTTTTCTTTGATAAAGTTTTCCATTTTTTCTACATTGAAATTACCTTTAAAGGGATGGTATTTTTCAGTATTTAAGGCCTCATCAATCACGAAGTTTTTGGCCCGACCACCGGCCAGTTCCACATGTGCTTTTGTAGTATCAAAATGCATGTTAGATAAGACATAATTTCCCTTTTTCACCATAAGAGGGAAGAGAACCTGTTCTGCCCCCCGACCCTGGTGGGCAGGTACTATGTAATTGTAATCGAAGATGTCTTTGACAGTATCTTTTAGGTGATAGAAGTTTTTACTACCGGCATAGGATTCATCACCCTGCATGATGCCGGCCCACTGATTATCGCTCATCGCGTTTGTGCCGCTATCTGTTAAAAGATCGATGAAAACTTCCTCTGATTTTAAAGAGAATAGGTTGTAACCGGCTCTTTTTAAAGCCGTCTCTCTTTCTTCTTTAGGTATTAAATTAATAGGTTCAACCATTTTAATCTTATATGGTGGTACGTTTAGACCTTTTGGCAAAATAATCACTCCCAAATATAATATATTCACATATTAATATTTTCATTTTAAAAGGGTAAAATCCTTTATTTATTCTCTGATTAATGGTAAATTATATAATAGAAAGCATACTATTAAAGGGGTGTATTTTATGAGTAAAAACTGTCTAGTAGCGCAATCAGGGGGGCCAACCCCAATAATTAATGCCAGCCTACAGGGAGTTATTGAGACTGCGAAAAGTAGTAATGAGATTGATAAAGTTTACGGAGCAAGATTTGGTATTAATGGTTTAATGGATGAATTAATTTGTGATTTAAGCACAGAAGCAGAACAAGAAATAAAATTATTAAAACATACACCGGGTTCCATTTTAGGGAGCTGTCGATATAAGCTTAATAAATTAGATATTGATAAAACTGATTATGAAAAGATATTTAAGATATTTAAGAAATTTGATATTAATTATTTCTTCTATATCGGTGGCAATGATTCCATGGATACTGTTGACAAATTGAACCAATATGCTCAATTTAAAGATATTGATTTGACAGTAATGGGTATCCCTAAAACTGTTGATAATGACCTCTTAATTACTGATCATTCACCTGGATTTGGCAGTGCTGCAAAATACATAGCCACCAGTGTAATGGAAACAACTCTAGACAGCCGGGTATACCAAAGGAAAAACGTGCACCTGATCGAAGTGATGGGTAGACATGCCGGGTGGCTGGCAGCAGCGGGTGCCCTGGCAGGAGATACCGGCTTACAAACACCGGACTTAATCTATTTTCCAGAGATAACCTTTTCTACCGATAAGTTTGTTCGGGATTTACAAGAAAAAGCTAAAACAAAAGATAACATCATTGTGGTAGTTTCAGAAGGTATTAAAGATGAAAGCGGCAATTATATCAGTGCAGGAGAGTCGTCTAAGCACGATCAATTTGGTCATAAGCAGATGGGTGGAGCCGCCCGTTCCCTTGTACCATATATAAAAGAATATGTATATGAAAGAGTCAAAGTGATAGAATTTAACGTCCTACAGAGAGCGGCCAATCATGTTGCCTCTAAGGTAGATGCAGAAGAGGCTTATGCCTGTGGGAGCCAGGCTGTTGAATTTGCAGTAAAAGAGAATTCGACCGGCAAAGCAGTTGTAATAAAAAGGGTTTCTAACAATCCTTATAAATCAAAAATAGAACTAGCCGATGTTGATAAAATAGCCAATCAGGAAAAAAAATTCCCGCGGGAATGGATCAATAAGGAAGGCAACCATGTAACTGAGGAAGCTTTAGAATACTTAAGACCATTAGTGCAGGGTGAGATGGCCCGGAAAACGGTTAACGGTCTGCCGAGATATTCAAATATTAATGCCGCTGTCACCACTAAACCAAAAGCTGAACTTTAAGTGCAACTTTCTTGACAAACCGTCTAAATAATAGTATTATTATATACAAATATTTATAAATATTTAACGACTTTGAAAGGGAGGAGTAATTTTAGCGGAGTCACAGAGAGAGAAACCCACCGGCTGTAAGGTTTCTTGACACAAGCTAAAATGAAGGTCGCCCCGGAGTTGTTTGTCTGAGATGAGTAGGGCAAACCGGTCTTAACCGTTATATTAAAAGAGGGTCTGGATAGTTTACTAGCCAGGAACTAAGGTGGTAACGCGAGAAAAATCCTTTTTCGTCCTTAATTGGATGGGGAAGGATTTTTTATATTTTAAAAATATTTACAGGAGGTATGATGAAGATGGAAAACTTACCAAAAAACTATGATCCTGATAAAGTTGAAGACAAATGGTACGATTACTGGATGGAAAACGGCTTATTTGAAGCAGAGGTTGACAGGAGTAAAGAACCTTTTTCAATAGTAATGCCGCCCCCGAATATTACCGGTCAGTTACATATGGGACATGCTTTGGATAATACCCTACAGGATATTTTAACAAGGTGGAAGAGGATGAAAGGCTTTGCTTCCCTCTGGCTGCCTGGTACTGACCACGCCAGTATTGCTACAGAGGTTAAAGTAGTTGATAAATTAAGAAAAGAAGGTATTGATAAAGATGAACTCGGCCGAGAAGGTTTTTTAGAAAAGGCCTGGGAATGGAAAGATGAGTACGGAAATAGAATAACCAATCAGTTAAAAAAGATGGGTTCATCCTGTGATTGGTCTCGTGAAAGGTTTACGATGGATGAAGGCTGTTCGGAAGCTGTAAAAGAAGTTTTTATCCAGCTATATGAGAAAGGATTAATCTATCAGGGAGACTATATCGTAAACTGGTGTCCCAGCTGCCATACTACTTTATCTGATGTAGAGGTAGAACATGAAGAACATGAGGGAAAGCTATACTATATTAAATATCCGATTAAAGATAGTGATGAATTTATAAAAGCAGCTACTACCAGACCGGAAACCATGTTAGGTGATACCGCAATCGCGGTTAACCCTTCTGATGAAAGGTACAAGGGTTTAGTAGGAGAAACCGTAATTTTACCTTTAATGGAAAGAGAAATACCGGTAATTGCCGATCCCTTTGTAGACAGTGGATTCGGAACAGGTATGGTTAAGGTTACACCTGCCCATGACCCCAATGACTTCGATATGGGTGAGAGAAACGATTTAGAAGTGGTTAAGGTTATCGATGAAGATGCCAACATGACAGAAGTTACCGGTAAATACGCCGGTATGAACCGATATGAATGTAGAGAAGAAGTTATTAAAGACTTAAAAGAGCAGGACCTTCTAGTAAAAATAGATGAACACGAACATTCCGTTGGTCAGTGTTACCGCTGTGACACAGTTATTGAACCCCTGGTTTCAAAACAGTGGTTCGTTAAGATGGAGCCTCTAGCTGAGCCAGCTATTGCAGCTGTTAAAGAAGGGGATATTAAATTTATCCCGGAAAGGTTTAGTAAGGTTTATCTAAACTGGATGGAAAATATTAAAGACTGGTGTATCTCCCGACAGCTCTGGTGGGGACATAGAATCCCTGTCTGGTACTGTCAGGACTGTGGTAAAGTTATAGTTAGAAGAGAAGAACCAAACGAATGTCCTAACTGCGGTAGCAGTGATTTAAAACAGGATGAAGATGTTTTAGACACCTGGTTTTCTTCTGCCCTCTGGCCGTTTTCAACCATGGGTTGGCCGGAAGAAACTGAGGATTTAGACTTCTTTTATCCGACCGATGTTCTCGTTACAGGTAGAGATATTATCTTTTTCTGGGTAGCCAGAATGATCTTCATGGGACTTGAATTTATGGACGAGGTTCCCTTTGATGATGTTTACGTTCACGGTCTAATTAGAGATGCCCAGGGCAGAAAAATGAGTAAATCATTGGGCAACGGTATAGATCCCATAGAAGTAATTGAAGAATATGGGGCAGATGCACTTAGGTTTACCTTGATCACAGGTAATACCCCTGGTAATGACATGAGGTTTAGGGAAGAAAGACTGGAAGCCAGCCGTAACTTTGCTAACAAGATCTGGAACGCTTCCCGCTTTATCTTAATGAACTTAGAAGATTTTGATTATAATTCAATTAAGGAAGAAGATTTAAAGTTAAATCTTGCTGATAGATGGATGTTAAGCAGGACCAATGAAGTAACTCAAAAGATAGATGATGCGATGGAAAGATATAGTTTCGGTGAAATGAGTAAGAGCCTTTATGACTTTATCTGGAATGAATACTGTGATTGGTATATCGAGATTTTAAAAGAGAGGCTCTATCAGGATAAGGATTTACAGGCTAAAAAGACCGCTCAGTATATGGGCTTAAAGATACTCGGTAATATCTTAAAAATGCTCCATCCTGTAATGCCGATGATCACGGAAGAAATCTGGCAGAAACTACCTATTTCAGATAAAAGCATCATGGTGACAAGCTGGCCGAGCTATAGAGAAAGTGAAATTGATAAAACAGCTGAAGAAAAGATGAACCTAATTATGAGTGTAATAAAATCAGTCAGAAATATTAGAAATGAAATGAAAGTTGATCCCGGCCGCAAGATCGAAGCAATTCTCTTGGCTGATTCGTCCAAAGAAAAGATCTTAAAAGAAGGAGAAAGTTATCTCAAGAATCTGGCTAATATAGAAGACTTAACCATTACTGATAGTCTAGAAGAGAGACCACAGCCTGCTTCTACCGCAATTGTAGAAGGGGTAGAGGTAATCTTACCACTAGAAGGTATGGTTGATATTGAGAAAGAATTGGATAGACTGCAAAAAGAACTACAGGATGTTGAATATGAAATAGAGCGGGCCAAAGGTAAACTGAACAATGAAGGATTTGTTAATAATGCCCCGGATGAGTTAGTTAAAGGAGAAAGAGAAAAAGTAAAAGAGTACCAGGAGAAAAAAGAGAAATTACTGGATCGCATCGAACAGTTAAAATTAAATTAAAAATAGTATTGACTTAAAAATTATATTCTGTTATTATAAGTGCATAAATTAGTGAGAAAAATTAAATATTTTTGTACCTCATATAATTCCGGTAATAGGGTCCGGAAGTTCCTACCAGGTAGCCGATAACTATCTGACTATGAGGGAAGTGTACCTAGGTGGCCGCATTTTCAAAATGGCTGGTTCGAGCGGTACAGATAACTTATACACCGAAGGGATAAAAGCCCAGGCGGGTAGGTTCTACTCTTAGTTAATAGTAGTAGGCACTACCCGTCTGGGTTTTTTTATTTTTTTATTTTTTTATAAAATTTATACAAATCAGGAGGGATATTTTTTGTGGAAAACATCTTAATTGTCGGCAGTGGTGGCAGAGAACATGCTTTATGTAAGAAATTGAAAGAGAGCAGTCGAGTAGAAAAAATTTATGTTCTTCCCGGTAACGCAGGTACCAGTGATATTGCAGAAAATGTAGATATTGACCCCTTAAATTTTAAAGAAATAACAGATTTTGCCAAAGCTAAAGAGATTGATATGACCTTTGTAGGGCCCGAAAAACCTTTAGTAGAAGGTATAGTAGATTATTTTAATAAAGAAGGTCTAAAGATTTTCGGTCCTAATAAGCAGGCGGCCCGTTTAGAAGGAAGTAAGGTTTATGCTAAACGAGTGATGGAAGAGTGTGGAATACCAACAGCAAAGTTTTCTACTTTTGAGAATTCAGATGAGGCTTTAAATTTCATTAAAGACTGTTACTTTCCAGTAGTAGTTAAAGCAGAAGGTTTAGCAGCTGGTAAGGGTGTGTTAATAGTTGAAGATCAACAGGAAGCTGAGGCTGCTGTCACTAAGATCATGGAGGATAGGTACTTTGGTGAAGCCGGCAGGAGAGTTGTGATAGAAGAGTTTCTTAAAGGAGAAGAAGCCACAATAATGGTCTTTTCTGATGGTAAAACATTTTATCCGATGGTGTCCGCCCAGGACCATAAACAGGTAGGTGAAGGAGATACTGGTCCTAACACGGGGGGCATGGGAGCTTATGCCCCCACCCCATTGGTGGATGAAAAAGTTAAAAATAAGGTCGATAAACAGATCATTACCCCCCTCTTTACTCATTTAAACAACCATGGTATTGAATTCAAAGGCGTCCTGTTTATCGGCCTTATGATCAATAAGGGCCAACCAAAAGTATTGGAATTTAATGTACGTTTTGGTGACCCAGAGGCTCAGGTGGTCCTACCACTGCTTGAAAATGATCTGATGGAAATAGCGGACAAAATTTACGAAGAAAAATTAAATGAAATTAATTTGAAGTGGAAAGATAAAAAGACAATGGCAGTAATTATGGCATCCGGCGGTTATCCGATTGATTATGATAAGGGCAAAAAGATCAATGGTTTAGAAAAATTTTCAGCTAATTCAAATCCCTATATAATTCAAGCCGGAACAAAATATGTTGACAATGAAATCTACACTGATGGAGGTAGAGTATTGGCCTTAGTATCAGTGGGTGATACTTACCAAGAGGTTTATGATTTGTGTTACGAGAAAATTAGTGCAATAGATTTTGAAAAAGCCTATTATCGTAAAGATATCGGGAGAAGGATAAAAGGAGTGAAATTATTAAAAGATGAATAAAAAAATTGGAATAATGATGGGTAGTGATTCTGACTTACCTGTAATGAAAAGTGCCTGCCAGTTACTAGAGAAATTAGATGTAGAATATGAACTGACTGTAATATCGGCGCATAGAACACCCGAAAGGGCCAGAGAATATGCTTTAAAGGCTGAGGAAAATGGAATTGGTGTCATAATCACAGCGGCCGGGAAAGCTGCCCATTTACCGGGTGTAATTGCGGCCAGTACGGTTGTACCTGTAATCGGGGTACCGATTAGGACCTCTACTTTAGGGGGAGCAGATTCACTTTACTCAATGGTTCAGATGCCCGGCGGTATTCCGGTCGCAACGGTGGCCTTAAATGGGGCAAAAAATGCTGCATTATTAGCTGTACAGATGTTAGCAACAGGTGATAAAGAATTTCGAGAAAAACTTATTCAATACCGAAAAGAGATGCAGGAAGATGTTAATAACACGGCAACTGAACTAGAAGAAAAAGGTTATAAAAAATATTTAGAGGATCATTTTTAATTACTGGAGGTAATTAATTTGATAAATAGAAATATATTCGAAAATATCAATCCCTTTGATCACCGCTACTCCTATAAAAAAGAAGTATTTGATGAAATAAAAAATTATCTATCGGAAAGCGCCAATATTAAATACCAGCTTAAGGTCGAGTTAGCTTTAGTAAAAAGTTTAAATAAGATGGGAATATGTTCTCAACAGGTGGTTAAGGAAGTTAGTCAGGCTGTCCGGGATATTAAAGCAGCCGAGGCCTATGAGGAAGAAAGAAAAACAAAACATAATATTAGGGCCTTAGTAAATTTAATTCAAGAGAAAGTAAGCGATGAGGCCAAACCATTTGTGCACCTGACTGCTACTTCCTATGATATAGTAGATACAGCTAATTCCCTTCGCTATAAAGAGGTAACAGAGGATATTATCTTACCTCAATTAACTAAACTAATTAATAGATTAATAGATCTGGCCGAACAGGAAAAAGATACAGTCCAGATTGGCCGGACCCACGGTCAGCATGCGGTACCTATTACCTTCGGCTATGTTTTAGCCGGTTATGTAGAGAGATTAGGCTTAAGATATAAAGAAATACAACAAAAGGCGAATGGTTTAAAAGGTAAATTTTCAGGTGCCTGTGGCACATATAATGCTTCCAGCTTGTTTTTTAAAGACCCCGTTCAATTTGAAAAAACCGTGATGGAAGAATTAAATATTGAGGCAGGTGATTTTTCTTCCCAGATTGTTATTGCCGAATACATGACCGATTTTATCCATTCTATCATTTCTACCTTTGGCATTTTGGCTAACTTCAGTGATGATATGAGGAATCTACAGAGGAGTGAGATTAATGAAGTGGGCGAGTTTTTCAGTAAAGACCAAGTAGGGTCTTCCACAATGCCCCATAAAAGAAATCCTATTAATTATGAGAATATTAAAAGTATGTGGAAAAGGACCATGCCTCAGATGAATACCATCTATATGGATCAGATCTCTGAACACCAGCGTGATTTAACTAACTCCGCCTCGAGTAGATTTATTCCTGATCTTCTGACAGGCTTCATCTTATCTGTTCAGAGATTAATAAAGGTCTTAGATAAATTTGGAATTGACAGAAAAAAAATGCAGGAAAACTTTGATTTACACCGTGAAATGATAATAGCAGAACCCCTTTATATTATATTAGCTTCCCAGGGACATCCAGACGCTCATGAAGCGGTAAGGCGTTTAACCTTACAGGCCGAAGAGTCTGAGAAAACCCCGCGGGAGCTTTTTTATTTGAAAGATGAATTTGCCAAATATCGTGCAAAAATGACTGATTATCAAAAAGAGATGATAGATAATCCCAACCAATATACCGGGGTATCTGCAGAAAGAACAGAGTATATAACCCAAAAATGGGAAAAATTCTTCAAAGAGGAGAGATAAAAATGGAAAAAGGTAAATTACTTTATGAAGGTAAGGCAAAAAAAATTTATGAGACAGATAATCCGGAGCAGCTAGTCGTACATTATAAAGATGATGCAACAGCTTTTGACGGTAAAAAGAAAGGACAGATTGAGTCGAAAGGTAAGTACAATCTAGAAATTTCCAATATATTTTTCATGTTGTTAGAAGACCATGATGTAAAAACCCATCTGATAAGACAGGTCAATGAAACCGACTTATTGGTAAAAAAGGTAGATATTATTCCGATAGAAGTTGTTTTACGTAACGTAGCAGCCGGTAGTCTGGCCGACAGACTGGGTTTAGAAGAAGGCACTGAGTTAAATAGACCGATATTAGAATATTACTATAAAAGTGATGAATTAGGAGATCCCCTAATTAACAGATACCATATTAGTGAAAGAGGCCTGGCTACCGAAGGTCAGCTTAAACTCTTAGATATTTTAGGATTTAAAATTAACAAGATATTGAAAGAATACTTAGAAGAAAAGGACATTAAACTTATTGACTTCAAACTGGAATTTGGGGTAGACAGTAATGATAATATCCTATTAGCTGATGAAATATCACCTGACACCTGCCGTTTCTGGGATATGAAAACAGATAAAAAACTAGATAAAGATCGTTTCAGAAGAGATTTAGGCGAAGTAGAAGACGCTTACAAAGAGATCCTCCGCCGCTTAAAGAAAGGTGTGGTTAGTTAATGGACTGGGAAGTCAAGATAGAAACAAAACTAAAAGAGGGAATATTAGACCCCCAGGGTAAAGCCGTAAAAACAGGCTTAAAACAGTTAGGGTATGATAATGTAGAGTCGGTCCATGTAGGTAAATATATGGAACTCATCCTGGATGATATCCCTGATAAAGAAAAAGCAGCCGAGATGGTAGTTGATATGTGTGAAAAACTGCTGGCTAATCCCGTAATTGAAGACTATAAATATGAGTTAACAGAAGTGGGGGGATAAGATGAAGGCAGGAGTAGTAACATTTCCCGGTTCTAACTGTGATCAAGATGTTTTTAATGTATTAGATAATATATTTGATTTTGAGACAGAAATGGTCTGGCATAAAGAAAAAAGTTTAAATGGTTATGATTTGATTGTATTACCCGGTGGTTTTTCTTATGGAGATTACCTGAGGTCGGGAGCGATAGCCAGATTTGCCAATATCATGGATTCGGTTATTGATTATGCTAATCAGGGCGGCTTGGTTTTGGGCATCTGTAACGGCTTTCAAATACTGTTAGAGTCAGATTTATTACCGGGTGCCATGAAGATTAATGATAGTTTAAAGTTCGTCTGCAAAAATGTGCAACTGCAGGTAGTTAATAATAAAACCCCCTTTACCAATCAATATGATAGCTCAGAGATAATCGAGATGCCGGTAGCACATGGAGAAGGAAATTACTATATTGATGATAAAAGACTTAAAAATTTAGAAATTAACAATCAAATTGTCCTAAAGTATAAAGATAAATCAGAAAACCCGAATGGTTCTATTGAAAACATTGCCGGGATCTGCAATAAAGATAGAAATATATTTGGGCTTATGCCCCACCCGGAAAGATGTGCAGAGGATATAATATCACCGGGCCGTAGTGACGGATATCGGATGTTTTCATCGATTATGGAAGAAATCAAAGTAAGAGGTGAGAAGATTGCCAGATAAATCCTGGGAAAAAGAAGGTCTATCAGAAAATGAATATAATATGATAGTTGATTTATTAGACAGGAAACCCACCGAAACCGAGTTGGGTATCTTTGGAGTGATGTGGTCTGAACACTGCAGCTATAAGAATTCAAAATTAATATTAAAGACACTTCCCACCGAGGGAGATTGTGTACTGCAGGGACCGGGCGAAAACGCCGGTATCATAGATATTGGTGATAAGCAGGCAATTTCTTTTAAGATAGAAAGCCACAACCACCCTTCGGCCGTTGAACCCTTCCAGGGGGCAGCTACGGGGGTAGGAGGAATTATAAGGGACATATTTACGATGGGGGCGAGACCGATTGCCACCTTAAATTCCCTCCGGTTTGGAGATTTAGATAAAGACCGCGTTAAATTCCTTTTTAAAGGGGTAGTGGCCGGGATTTCAAGTTATGGAAATAGTATTGGAATCCCGACCGTGGGAGGTGAAGTATTTTTCTCAGATGCCTATGAAGGCAACCCACTTGTCAATGTAATGAGTGTGGGTTTGCTGGACCACAAAGATATCGCAACTGCTACCGCCCGTGGGATTGGCAATTCTGTCATGGTAGTTGGAGCGGCCACCGGCAGAGATGGTATTCAGGGAGCGAGCTTTGCTTCGGATGAACTAACCGAAGATTCCGATGAAGACCGCCCAGCTGTTCAGGTGGGAGACCCTTTTATGGAAAAACTTCTTTTAGAAGCTAGTTTAGAGTTGATTAAAAGTGACTCTATTATTGGTATTCAGGACATGGGAGCAGCCGGTTTAACCAGTTCTTCCGCCGAAATGGCCAGCCGGGGCAATAGCGGTATTGAGATCGATATTGCCAAGGTACCAACCCGAGAGAAAAATATGACCCCTTATGAGATCATGCTGTCCGAATCTCAGGAGAGAATGCTAGTAGTGCCTAAAAAAGGGCAAGAAGACCAGGTTAAAGAGATCTTTGATAAGTGGGGTTTACATGCCGAAGTGGTTGGCGAGGTAACCGGAGATGGCATGTTGAGGATATTAAATGGAGAAGAAAAAGTAGCAGAAATATCGGCCAGGATTTTAGCTGATGAAGCCCCTGAGTACTTTAGAAAAGCGGTAAGACCCAAATATATTGATGATATCAATAAAATAACAGCTAATGATATTGCAGGTGATGACTACAATCAGGACTTGCTTGCTTTACTAAGCTCACCCACAATTGCTGATAAGAACTGGGTATATAAACAGTATGATCATATGGTGATGACCAATACAGTGGTCGGTCCGGGTTCTGATGCAGCCGTAGTTAGGATAAAAGAAAAAGATAAAGCGGTAGCTTTAACAACAGATAATAATGGAAGATACTGTTATCTTGACCCCCTTAAAGGAGGTAAAATAGCAGTGGCAGAAGCAGCCCGTAATATTGTCTGTTCAGGCGGCCGTCCCCTTGCCATAACTGATGGTCTTAATTTTGGTAATCCGTTGGATCCCGAAATATACTGGCAGTTTAAAAACAGTGTGGAAGGCCTCACTAAAGCCTGTAAAGAATTAGAAACACCCGTGATCGGGGGAAATGTTAGCTTTTATAATGAAAGCCCGAAAGGTGCGATCTATCCCACCCCAATTGTTGGCATGGTCGGTCTTTTGGACTCAATTGAAGAGAAAGTGACTATGCATTTTAAAGATGAAGGAGATTTAATCTATTTACTGGGCAGAAACAAAGAAGAATTGGGAGCAAGTGAATACCTTGCCTTAAAAGAAGATAAGATAGATGGACAGGTACCGGAAATAGATTTAAAGTTAGAAAAAAGAGTGCAAAGATCAGTAAGAGAGGCTGTTAAGGAAGGTATCATAAAATCAGCCCATGATTGTTCGGAAGGTGGTTTGGCGGTTGCTTTGGCTGAATCCTGTTTTGAAAACGAGCTGGGTATAGATGTTGACCTTAAGGAAAATATCAGTGATAAAGCACTATTATTTGGTGAAAGCCAGAGTAGAATAGTAGTAAGCATTGACCCCGCTGATAGTGAACTTCTTGATGAAATAGCTGATAAAAATGGTATTCCTTTAAAACTAATCGGCCGAACTAAGGGAAGTATGTTCAAGTTCAATGATTTAATTCAGTTGAATGTTAAGGAGATGAAAAAAAATTGGGAAACTGCAATCGAGAAAAAGCTTTAAAGCAAAGTGATAAGATGGAAGAAGAGTGCGGTATCTTCGGCATTTTTTCACCTGAAAAAAGAGATGATATTTCCCGTTTAAATTATCTCGGACTCCATGCCTTACAGCACCGGGGGCAGGAAAGTGCCGGTATCTGTGTAAATGATGAAAACAAATTAAGGGTTCATAAAGGCATGGGGCTGGTCAGCAATGTATTTGATAGCGACATATTAGGAGATTTAACCGGCAATATTAGTATAGGTCATGTTAGATATTCTACCACGGGATCCTCACTTTTAGTAAATGCCCAACCTCTATTAACAAATAGTATTAAAGGGGACTTAGCCCTAGCTCATAATGGTAATCTAATTAATGGTCAGGAACTAAAAGATAATTTAGAATCACACGGTTCCATCTTTCATTCAACTCTTGATACAGAAGTAATCGCCCATCTGGTAGCGAGATCATTTAAGGATGATATTATTGAGGCCTTAATACAGAGTCTCCAGCAGATAAAAGGCGCATTTAGTTTGATTGCAATGACCAATGATAGCTTAATTGCTGCCCGGGACCCCCATGGTTTCAGGCCCCTGATTTTAGGGAAAAAGGGTGACAGCATTATATTATCCTCTGAGACCTGTGCCCTTGATATTATAGGCGCTGAATTTATTAGAGAAGTAAGACCCGGGGAAGTCCTCATAATAGATGAAGACGGGATTAAAAGCCAAAGATACAGTGAAGATAAACCAAAAGCCTTCTGTGTATTTGAATTTATATATTTTGCCCGGCCTGACAGTATAATTGGTGGGGAAAATGTCTATCTTGCCCGGAAAAGAATGGGGAGAAGGCTGGCCCGGGAAATGAACATGGAGGCAGACCTGGTGGTTCCCGTACCCAGTTCGGGAGTGGCGTCTGCCCAGGGATATTCTTTAGAATCGGGTATTTCTTATGCAGACGGAATTTTAAGAAACCGTTATGTGGGGAGGACCTTTATCCAGCCCACCCAGGAGATGAGAGATTTGAAGGTAAGAATGAAACTAAATCCAATTAATAAAATACTAGAAGGAAAAGATATTATTTTAATTGATGATTCTATTGTGCGGGGTACTACAAGTAGGCAAATAATTAGTAGAATAAGGGAAACAGATGTTAATAAAATACATATGGCGATTGCCTCCCCGCCCGTTAAACACCCCTGTTTTTACGGTCTGGACACATCCCGTCGTAAAGAGTTGATTGCAAGAAAAAAAGAAACCGAAGAAATTGCGGAATATATTGGGGCTGACAGCTTAAATTACTTAAGTTTGGAAGGTATACTTTCAGTCCTAGAAGCAGATGATTATGGATACTGTAGTGCCTGCTTTAATGGCAAGTATCCGACTGAAGAAAAAGAAAAGAGAGAGGTAGATAAAAATGGGTTTATCCTATAAAGATGCCGGGGTCGATATTAAAAAAGGGGAAGAAGCGGTTAAACAAATTAATGAAATGGTCAAATCCACCTATAATGAGAATGTAGTAACAGAGTTAGGTGGATTTGGTGGTTTATTTAATCTCGATTTAAAGGAATATAATGAACCCATATTAGCGGCAGCTACCGATGGGGTAGGTACAAAACTGAAGCTGGCATTTTTGGCTGATAAACATGACACGATTGGTATTGACCTGGTAGCTATGAGTGTAAATGACCTAGTTACCTTAGGTGCCAAGCCCCTGTTTTTCTTAGATTATTTAGCAACCGGCAATTTAGATGTGAAACAGTTTAATGAAGTAGTAGCCGGTATCGTGCAGGGTTGTAAAGAAGCGGGCTGTGCTTTATTAGGGGGAGAGACGGCCGAGATGCCCGATTTCTATCCCGAAGGTGAATATGATGCGGCCGGTTTTTGTGTGGGCATTGTAGATAAAAAAGAAGTAATTGATGGTTCCGAGATTAAAAGGGGAGATACTTTAATTGGAATTGCTTCCAATGGGATCCATAGTAATGGATATTCCCTGGTTAGGAAGCTCTTTATTAAAAACAATGAGGAAAATGAACAGAGTTTTTTAGAAAACCTTTTAGAACCGACTAAGATATATGTAAAACCAATATTAGAACTAATAGATAAATATAATATAAAAGGTATAGCCCATATTACAGGGGGAGGCTTAAAAGAAAATGTGCCCCGTATTTTACCAAAAGGATATACAGCAGAGATAGCTGCTAGTAGTTTTCCCACCCCTGAAATTTTTAAGAAAATACAAAAGAAAGGTAATATAGAGTCAGATGAGATGTATAGGACCTTTAATATGGGCCTGGGTATGGTTCTTGTAGTTAACAAAAAAGATAAAGATAAAGTAATTAAAACATTGAAAGAACTAGGAGAACCTGCGTATGAAATAGGTGAAATAGACAAAGGTGACAGAGGATTGATTTTAAATGAATGATAAAATATTTAATTTGGCGGTTTTGGCTTCCGGCCGCGGCACCAACCTGCAGTCCATAATAGATAAATTACATTTAGGCGAAAAACCAATTGAGATAAAATGTGTTATCAGTAATAAAAAAGAGGCTTATGCCCTAAAAAGAGCTAAAAATTGTGGTATTCAAGTTTATTTAATTGATGAAAATAGGTATAATAATAAAAAAGACTATGAAGATGAGGTTATTGAGGCAATTCAAAAAAATAATATTGATTTAATAGTATTAGCCGGTTATATGAAGGTGTTGTCGGCAAGATTTGTAAATACTTTCAAAAATAAAATAATTAATATTCATCCCTCTTTACTACCTGCTTTCCCGGGTCTAAATGCCCAAAAACAGGCTGTAGATTATGGAGTTAAAGTAAGCGGGTGTACTGTTCATTTTGTTGATAAAGGTGTAGATTCCGGCCCGATCATTAAACAAAAGGCAGTACCGGTCAAAGACAGCGATGATGAAGAAAGTCTAGCAGACCGGATCTTAAAACATGAACATGAAATATTACCGACCGTTATTGAATTAATAGCTGAAGATAAGGTTAAATTAAAAGATGATAATACAGTTTTGGTAAAGGAGTGATTTAATTGGCGGAAATTAAAAGAGCCTTACTAAGTGTTTCAGATAAAACGGGTATTAAAGATTTTGCTGAAAGTTTAGCAGCTCAAGGTATTGAAATTATCTCAACAGGTGGTACTGCCCACAAGATTGCAGAAGCGGGCATAGATGTGATTAACATATCAGATGTCACTGATTTCCCGGAGATGATGGACGGCCGGGTCAAAACCCTCCATCCTAATATCCACGCAGGTATTTTAGCGAGAAGAAACAACGAAGCAGATTTATCAGAATTGAAAAGTCTAGATATAAAAACTGTTGATCTGATTGTTTGTAATCTATATCCTTTTGCCCAAACGATCGATAAAAAAGAGGTCGAACTTAAGGAAGTATTAGAGAATATAGATATTGGTGGACCGACTATGATTAGGGCTGCCGCTAAAAACTTTCCAGATGTTTTAGTAATAGTAGATCCAAAAGACTATAGTTTAGTTGCTAAAAAGTTAAAAGACAATCAAGAAATAGATAAGTCTTTTAGAATGAAGATGGCCTATAAAGCTTTTAATCATACTGCAGAATATGATTCTATCATTCAAAAATATTTCTTTGACAATCTAGAAGAAAAAGAGCAATGGCCTGATATATTACTTGATCCATATTATAAAAAGCAGAAACTCCGTTATGGTGAAAACCCCCACCAGTCTGCTGTTTTTTATCAAGCCAGAAAGGTAAATGAACCGTCTATAACTAATGCTAAAAAATTAAGTGGAAAGGCCTTATCTTTTAACAATATAAATGATACCAACGGGGCTATCGAATTAATCAAAGAATTTCAGGATAAACCGACAGCAGCGGTAATAAAACACACTAACCCCTGTGGACTGGCCTCCGCTGATGATATAAAAACAGCTTTTAAAAGAGCACATGCGGGAGATCCCCTTTCAGCTTTCGGTTCCATAGTTTCCTTAAATGGGGTAGTTAACAAAGAATTAGCAGAAGAAATAGTTAGTGGGGAAAAGTATATCGAAGTTATTACAGCTCCCGATTATAGTAAAGAAGCGGTTGATATTTTAACAAATAGATGGGAAAGCATAAGAATTTTAAAAACTGATGATTTATATATAAACCATAAAGAACCAGGTTATGAGCTAAAGAAAGTAACCGGTGGCTTACTAATGCAGGATAGAGATTTAGAGATGGTTAGTTCTGATGACCTGCAGTTAGTAACTAAAAAAGGTGTAGAAAGTAATTTAATTAAGGATTTATTATTCGCATGGAAAGCAGTAAAACATGTTAAGTCAAATGCAATTGTGATGGCTAAAGAAGAAATGCTGGTGGGAGTCGGGGCCGGTCAGATGAGCCGTGTAGATGCCATGATAATTGCCGGCCGGAAAGCCCAGGGTAGACAGCAGGGGGCAGTAGTAGCTTCTGATGCTTTTTTTCCGTTCCCAGATGCGGTAGAAAAGGCGGCTGAATATGGGATAAATGCTATCATACAGCCCGGTGGTTCTATCAGAGATGAACAGGTTATTCAAAAAGCTGATGAACTCGGGATAGCGATGTACTTTACAAATTTACGCCACTTTCGTCACTAGAGAAGCAGGAAATATTTAAAATCTCAAGAATAATAATAATAGTATTTCTACTGAGGGGTGATTACAATTTCAAAAAAGAGTGTGGCTGTTCTCGGAGCCGGGAACAGAGGTAAAGATGTTTATGGTAAATTAATTAAACAAAATAAAAATTTACAGATTGTAGCAATTGCAGAGCCCCTAGAAGACCGCAGAAAAAAATTTGCAAAAGAACATAAAATTCCTCCCAATTATCAATTTGAAAGCTGGGAGGATTTATTATTTGAAGAGAGATTAGCGGACGGCCTAATAATTTCAACCGGAGATAAATTACATTTTGAACCCTTGAAAAAGGCTCTGTCGAAAGGCTATAAAGTACTATGTGAAAAACCAATTACTGATGATTTTAATGAACTGAAAACATTACAAGAAGATTACAGTGAAGATAGTAAACAGGTTATGGTCTCCCATGTATTAAGATATACACCTTTTTTTAAAAAGATAAAAGAGCTATTAAATAAAAATATAATAGGGAGAATTAGATTTATTAATCTAATTGAAAATATTGGATTTTTTCACTATGGTCATAGTTATGTTAGGGGTAACTGGCGCAACCACGATGTGGGCGCCCCCATAATTTTAGCAAAAAGCTGTCATGATTTAGATATTTTGTATTGGCTGATGGAAGTGGGATATAAACATATTTATTCGGATTCATCAGAAAGATATTTTGATAAAAAATATGATCCACCCCAGGCGGGGGAGCGTTGTTTAACATGTTCGATTGAAGACAACTGCCCCTATTCAGCCAAGAAGTTATACTTTTCTGTTCCTTTCGGTTGGCCGGTTAATGTAATTACGGGTGATTTTAGTGAAGAGGGTATTACAAAAGCCCTAAAGGTAACGAATTATGGCAAATGTGTCTATAAAAATGATAATGACCAGCTGGATGTACAAACCCTATTATTAAAATTCAAAAATGAAATCACTGCCCATTTTACTTTGACTGCTTTTTCAAATGATATGACTAGAAAGATTAATATTTTTGGAACTCATGGTGAAATCTTTGGTGACTTAGAAAAGGGGATTATTGAAGTAAAGCCTTTTTTAGATAAGCATTATAAAATAAATATTGAGTATAAAGGTGGACATGCTGGGGGAGATAAAAAGCTAATCGAGTCTTTTGCAAAGTTTTTATCAAATAAATTAGATAAAAATGAAAGTAATTTGATGTCGGCCTTAGAAAGTCACTTTGCCGCTTTAGCAGCAGAAAAGGCAAGAAAAATTAAAAGTGCAGTTAAATTAGATGAATTTAGGGGGTACAAGAAGTGAAGAAGATAGGTCTTTTAGGTGGGATGGGTTGGTATTCAACCTCCCTTTATTATAATAGGATAAATAAATATATAAACCGGATCAGAAAGAATAATATTAACCCTGAAATAATAATTTATTCAGTTAATTTTGATCAAATAGTTAAACTACTTGAAAAAGATAATTGGGACTCTATCGCTGAGATCATGATTAATAAAGCAAAAAAAATTGAAGAAGCCGGCGCTGATTTTTTAGTAATAACTTCCAATACAATTCACAAAATTGAAGATGAGATACAGGATAATATAAACATTCCCATTTTAAGTATAATTGACGTTGTGGGGAAAAACCTCAAAAAGACCTGGTGTAAAAGGCCTGGTTTACTGGCCACTAAATATTTAATTAATAATGGTTTTTACCAGGAAGAGTTAGAAACAGAATTTGCCCAAAATGTAGTAACTCCTGATCCCCGGGAGATTGATGAATTAAATGAAATCATAATAAATGAACTGGTCTGTAATAATATAAATATTAGTTCGAGATACTATATTAATAGCATAATCGATAATTTAATGTTCCAGGATGTAGATGCAATAATTTTAGGCTGTACCGAATTTACTTCCCTAATTGATATTATAGCTGCGCGTGAGGTTAGAATTATAGATAGCCTTGAGCTGCATGTCCGTGAAATAGTACATTATACTCTGCGAAAAAATTTGTAAATAGAAAAGATATAATATAAACTATAAAAAAGAAATTGTACAATTAGGTGGGGGTAAGGAATGCGGCGATTAGGCGAGAGAAAAAACAATAGAAATAAATTAATAATAATCACTGTTTTGACATTTTTAATAATGTTCGTTTCTTTATTTATAGGGAGATTTAATATACCCGTTATGAAATTTATCAATGGGTTTAATTTAAATGAAATGGAGCAATCCGTTTTCTATTACATAAGGTTACCCCGTATATTATTGGTGATGGGTGTAGGGGCTGCCCTCTCAGTAGCAGGGGCTAGTTACCAAAGTATTTTTAGAAATCCACTGGTTTCACCTGATATTTTGGGTGTTTCGGCCGGAGCAAGTTTTGGGGCTGCCCTCGGTATGATTTTATCCTTCCAATCTTTTAGTTCAATTTATTTATTAGCATTTGTGTTTGGTGTGATAGCGGTATTTTTAACATATTTTATCTCAAATTTGGGTAAAACTAACATGATAATGATGATGGTCTTATCCGGGATTGTGGTGGGCTCATTATTCAATGCCTTTATTTCAATTTTAAAATACATGGCTGACCCTTATGAAAAACTGCCGGGTATAGTCTTTTGGCTGATGGGCGGATTTAGCCGAACCGGCTGGGAAGAAGTCAAGTTTGCCGCCCCTTTTATAATTATAGGAATAATAATTTTAGTATTAATCCGCTGGTATTTAAATGTAATGTCAATGGGTGAAGAAGAAGCGATTTCAATGGGAATTAATGTGAAACTTGTTAGAAATGTCATGGTTTTATTTAGTACCCTAATGGTAGCTGCTTCTGTGGCTACCGTGGGTCAAGTAAGTTGGGTGGGATTAGTGGTACCTCATATTGCCAGATTTATTGTAGGGGCCGATCACCGCTATATGGTACCAGCTTCTGGCCTCTTAGGAGCCAGTTTTTTGCTTTTGATGGATGATATAGCGAGGTCTTTAACAGGAGCAGAAATACCAATTAGTATCATTACTGCCTTATTAGGTGCACCATTTTTTGCTTATCTCTTAATTTCACAGAAAAATAGTGGATGGAATAGATAATATTTTTGAAAGGGTGAATATAATTGGTAAAAGTTGCACTATTAACTATTAGAGATAGTAAACATAATGAGAAAAAAGAAGAGGAAACGAGAAAAATCGTCAGGAATTTGGCAACTCAAATCGAAGGAGAAAAAGTATACTTTAAATCTATTGATAATAGATATGAAAAAACGAAAGAAGAATTATTCGATTTAAGTGTAAATAGAGAAGCAGATTTAATTTTAACATGTGGAGGTACCGGACTATCTCCTAAAGATTTAGTACCAGAAGCCACTAAAGATGTAATTGAAAAAGAGGTGCCGGGTATTCCGGAAAAGATGAGACGGATTGTCTCTGAATACAGGCCCAGTGCCTGTATATTTAGAGGTACTGCCGGGATTAATAAAGAAAGCTTGATTATAAATCTGCCGGGTGACCCCAAGCTGGTTAAAGACTGCTTAGATTCTATTATTGATGTGATTCCGAGAGGAATTAATATGTTAAAAAATGAGTAGATAAGGAGGTCTATTATATGTTAACTTACCATAGATTAAAAAGTGAAAAACCACCTTTATATGACTATGAACCCTGGAGAATTACTGAACAAAAATTTGAAGTTGAAAACAACCATCACAATGAGACTATCTTTTCTTTGGGAAATGGTTATATGGGTTTACGAGGAACTTTAGAAGAAGATTATACAGGACCCTCCGATTCTACCACACCGGGCTTTTATATTAACGGAATATATGAAGAAGAAGAGATAATTTATGGGGAGTTTGCACCAAAACAACCTCAAAATTACCAGACGATGATCAATCTCATGGACTGGAAAACAATAAATTTATATATTGAAGATGAGAAGTTTGATATGTTAGAGGGTAAAGTTGAGGACTATGAAAGATATCTTGACTTTAAAAAGGGGTTATTAAAAAGATCTTTAGTGTGGACTTCACCCAATGGTAAAAAGATTAATATAGAAATAGAAAGAATTATTTCTCTTGCCCATAAACATATAGGAACTATTAAGTACGAGGTTACCCCTTTAAATTTTAACGGCAAAATAAAAATCGAGAGTTTTTTGAAAGGGGATGTGCAAAACTCTCACCATTTAAGAGATAGAAGCCCTCTTTTAATTGAGCAAAAGGGAATAGACAGTCAGTTTTCCTATCTGATGGTAACTACTAAAAATTCGGATATTTCAATAGGAAGTACTATCTATAATAAACTGATGGGTATCGAGGAAAAATCCTTGCTGCGTAAGGAAAATATTGAAGGGGAAAATATTAAAGAAGTATATGAGATCGATGCTAAACAGGATAAAACATATAGATTAGAAAAGTATGCAGCTTTTTATACCTCAAGAGATGAGATCGAAAAAGAAGAGATATTAGCCCAATGTTATCAGTCAGCTAAAAGAGCCAAAGCTATGGGCTTTGATGAGATAAAAGCCAGTCAGATAGAATATCTTAAAGATTACTGGCAGTATTCAGACGTAAAAATTGAAGGAGATGAAGCCCTACAGCAGGCTTTTAGATTTAATGCCTTACAGATCTTGCAGTCTACCGGTAAAGATGGTAAGACAAATATTGCGGCTAAGGGTTTAACCGGTGAATACTATGAAGGACATTATTTTTGGGATACCGAAACCTATATAATACCGTTTTTCTTATACAGCCATCCCGAAATAGCCAAGCAGCTATTAAATTATCGCCATGAAATATTGGATTCAGCCCGGGATAATGCTGAAAGAATGAAGTTAGAAGGAGCTCTTTATCCCTGGAGAACGATCAATGGGGAAGAGGCCTCCGGTAACTTTTTGGGCTCTACTGTCCAGTACCATATCAATGCTGATATTGCATTTGCTATCAAAAACTATGTACAGGCGACAGGAGATAAAGATTTCTTGTATAATAAAGGGGCAGAGATATTATTTGAAACTGCTCGGATGTGGTTGAGTTTAGGCCACTATGAAGAGCTAAAAGAAGATCAGTTCTGTATCAACGAGGCCTGTGGCCCTGATGAATACAAGCCTGCCGTGAACAATAACTGTTATACAAACTATATGGCCAAATTTAATTTAGAATATGCTGTTGAAGTCTATCAAGAATTAAAAGAAGTAAACCGCGACAAATTAATCAAGATTAAAAAGGCGATTGACCTGTTGCCAGATGAAATTAGAGACTGGCAAGAGGCAGCTGAAAAGATGTTTCTACCCTATAATGAAGAACTAGGTATCAATCCTCAGGACGATTCTTTTCTTTATAAAGAAGAAATTGATATTGAATCGATCCCCATTGATGAACTGCCTTTAGTTAAAAACTGGCATCCTTTAACTATTTGGAAGTACCAAATTCTCAAACAGGCTGATGTCATCCTGCTTATGCTTTTTATGGGAGATAAGTTTAGTTTAGAGCAAAAGAAAAGAAACTATGATTATTACGAGCCCAAGACAACACATGATTCCTCCTTATCTCCTTCTATTTATAGTATAATTGCTTCTGAAATAGGTTACCATGATGACGCTTATGACTACTTTAAACAAACGGCAAGATTGGATTTAGATGACTATAATGAAAATGCCTATCAGGGGCTTCACACGGCCTGTATGGGCAGTAATTGGATGGTACTAGTACAGGGCTTTGCCGGGATGAGGACTTATGAAGGTGAATTAACTTTTAAACCGTATTTACCTAAAAAATGGGATGGTTATGAATTTAAAATAAAGTATAGGGGAGCCTTGCTGAAAGTGCATGTGCAAGAAGATGAAATTGAATATGACTTATTAGAAGGTGAATCTATTCAGTTTAAACACAGGGACAAGGAAATTCAATTAGATAAGGAGAAGGACCATATCTTAATAAATTAGGAGCTAAATATTATGAAATTAGCAGAAAATGATATAAAAATATATATAATACTGGCTATTGGAGTCTTTATAATTTCTTTTTCAGGTATAATTATTAAAGTTACCACTGCTCCACCCTTAATAATTGCTTTTTATAGAGTATTCTTAACTTCAATATTTTTAACGCCCCTATTCTTTACTAAATACAGGGACTCTTTGAAATTTTTTCTTGATATTAGGCCGGCTTTAGTTGGTTTTGTATTGGCCTTACATTTTTATGCCTGGATTTCGGCCGTTCACCTGACAAACGTGGCCAATGCCGTGATCTTTATTGCAATCCAGCCTTTATTTACATTACTCTTAGAATACTTATTTGCCAAAGAAGATGTCCGCAAAGGGGCAGTTGCCGGCGTGATATTTGCCCTGATCGGGAGCATAATTATTAGTTTTTCTGACCTGTATCTAATATTAACCCGGTTCTATGGAGATATGCTGGCAATTTTGGCAGCGTTTTTAGCGGCCTGTTACCTATTTTTGGGTAGGAGTTTTAGAAAAGAGATTAAATATATACCATATATCTATATTCTATATTCCTATACGGCCTTCTTCTTATTTATCTTCGTCCTGATATCGGGTAATTCTTTTACCGGCCATGGTAATATGAATTATATCTATATATTACTTTTAGCTCTTGGGCCGACCCTTATTGGACATTCGGTTTTAAATCTGTCAATAAGATATGTACCCGCTACCATTGTATCTTTAGCTATCCTGGGAGAACCGATTATGACCACAGTGTTAGCAATGATCATTCTAGGGGAAAGATTAACCACTGCTACCATGATAGGTGGGGTACTAATTTTATACGGTATATTTAGAGCCATTAATTCTAATCAAAAGCAAAAACAAAAGATTGCAGGTGGAAAAACATAAGATGGATAATAAAAAATTCAATATATTTACAAATAAATATTCTGTTGTGCTATTAGCAATTGCTGCCTGTATACTATGGGGAAGCGCTTTTCCCTCTTTAAAGGTAAGTTACTCTATACTGGAATTAGAAAACAGTGGACCTTTTAATAAGATGTTATTTGCTTCTTATAGATTTATGCTGGCTTCTTTTATGTTGATCTTATTTATAATCATCAAGTCAGGCATTAAACGACTTAAATTGAATAAAGCAAACTATATACATTTAATTTCTTTGGGTTTGATCCAAACCTGTGCCCAGTATGCCTTTTTCTATAATGGCTTGGCCAACACAACGGGAGTTAAGGCCTCTATATTAGTGACTTCCGGTATATTTTTTACGGTAATTGCTTCTCACTTTATTTATATTGATGACAAGTTGAATAAGGTTAAAACTTTTGGACTTCTTTTGGGAGTTACCGGTGTAATTATCATCAATTTAAGTAGAGGAAATTTAAATTTTGTCTTTAACTTTACAGGTGAAGGTTTTATTATCATGTCCGGGGTAATGAGTACGATTGCCATATTTTACGTCAAATATCTTTCGGATGAGATAGATATCATGATTATTACGGCCTATCAAATGTTATTTGGTTCAGTCACTTTATTTTTGATAGCTTTAAGCGGAGCGGATTTAAGATCAATTAATTTTGGTCTAAAATCTGGGATGCTTCTAATCTATCTGGCTTTCATCTCAGCAGCCGCCTTTGGATTGTGGTATACCCTGATTAAATTTAACAAGGTAGGATATATTACAATCTATAAATTTATTGTCCCGGTCAGTGGTGTGTTTTTATCGGCCTTTTTTATTATTGCAGAGACGATCAATATCAATGCTGTTCTGGCCTTGATCTTGGTTTCTTTAGGAATTGTTATTATCAATATGCCTCAAAACATTTTTAATAGAAAGGTAAAAGCGAAAAGGGGGTAAGCCAAATTGAAAAAGTTTGTTTTTAATAAGTCCAAAGAATTACAAAAAGATATTGATGAATATCTGGACACAGTTGAGGAAGCCTTACTCATTTTTGAAAGAGATATTAACCGTTATTTTGATGGTCATTATGACCTTTTTGAAGAGAATTTAGATGATATTTTGGATATTGAGAATAAAGCTGATGATATCTTAAAAGATATCAAGTATAAACTCTATACCTATATGCTGATCCCGGAAGCCCGGGGCGATGTCTTATCATTATTGGAAGATATGGATAATGAAGTTGACCTCTGCAAGAAAGTCTTAATGCAGTTTTCGATTGAAAAACCGGAAATCAGGGATTTTGTCTTAGCCGAATTTAAAGATCTGGCCAAACAATCTCTTAATTCTTCGGAAGAACTGGTTAAAGGGGTAAGGACTTATTTTGAAGAAATTTCTATGGTGAATGATTATGTTAATAAGGTTCACTTTTATGAACATGAAGCTGACAAGATAGAGGAACGGATAAAAAGGAAAGTCTTTAACACTGATGAGATAGATGACTTCTGTAAAAAAGTACACTTGAGACATTTTTCCGAAAGGATAGCTTATTTTTCTGATCTAGCAGAAGAAATTAGTGAAAAACTTTCTGTAGCTGCAATAAAAAGATCTATATAAAAATACTGTAAGAGCAGGGAGGATTTAGACATATGGTATCTTTATTATTTATTTCCAGTGGATTATTTCTAGGCTGGTCGTTAGGGGCAAACGATGCGGCAAATTTATTTGGTACCGCTGTTTCTACCAAGATGGTCCGCTTTACCACCGCGGCTATTATTATCAGTGTATTTGTCATTATCGGGGCAGTGGTAAGTGGGTCTGGAACTACTGAAACCCTGGGAACTTTAGGGGCAGTGAATACAATGCCGGGCGCCTTTACTGTTGCTCTTGCTGCCGGTTTAACCGTTTATTTAATGACGAACTATGAACTGCCTGTTTCCACCACCCAATCAATAGTGGGAGCTATTATTGGCTGGAATATATTTAGTGGTTATAGTACAGAACTTGGTGTTTTAAGCAAAATTGTTGGTACCTGGGTTTTCTCTCCGATCCTATCGGCCCTGTTTGCGATGCTGTTCTTTAAATTGGCTCAATACATTGTTAATAACTATAGCTTGCATTTATTTAAAATAGATATGTATACCAGATTGGGATTAATACTGGTAGGAGCCTTTGGAGCCTACAGTTTAGGGGCCAATAATATAGCGAATGTGATGGGAGTTTTTACACAAACCTCAACCTTAGAAGGAATAAAAATAGGGTTTATTACCCTTTCTAATACTCAGGTCTTATTCCTATTGGGAGGGATCTCTATTTCGGTCGGTGTATTCACCTATTCTAAAAGAGTAATGACCACCGTTGGAAAGAGTATTTTTAAAATATCCCCGGTGGCCTCACTGATAGTAGTTCTGTCAAGTTCTACCGTCTTATTCATTTTTGCCTCAGAGGGTCTGAGATCTATCTTATTATCCCTTGGATTGCCGCCTCTACCCCTGGTGCCTGTATCAGGTTCACAAGCTGTTGTCGGAGCTGTGATGGGTATTGGACTGGCAAAAGGAGGGAGAAACGTAAATTATAAGCTGTTGGGTAAAATAGGGTTAGGCTGGATCTTAACTCCCTTAATTGCCTTAATAATTGCCTACATCGCCCTATTCTTCATGCAGAATGTTTTTATGCATCAAGTGTATTTGTAGAAACCTCCATATTGGGCTGTACTTTTTCCTCTTTATAATTCAATTTCTGCATAGCGGGTATTTTAGCGATATACAAGGAGAGTCCTAAAGAAGCTATACCCGCTCCTAAAAATAATGTATAAACAGGTACTAGATCAAGTAAGTAGCCTGTTAGGGCTAATGAAATGGGTACTAAAGCCTGTGACATAGTTGAGAGTAGTCCATTAATTCTTCCCCTTAAATTATCCGGTATTAATCTTTGTAATAAGATACTTATCGGCACATTTACTACTGCATTTAAAATTCCAACAATAAATAAGATTAGCATTAAAGAATAATAAATTGTCATTACAGAGGCGTTGGCTAGAAAATATGGTAATAAAGGAACCGCTACTATTATCATCAGCATGCTCTGCGAGCTGAGGGAATAGAAGAGTACCTTAAAATAATTTCGAATTTCCGGGATCTGACTTAAAATTATTGAACCAATAACAGCCCCAGCCGGGAAAATAGATTGGGCATATCCGTATAGTTGACTGTTTACTCCCAATAGTTCTTTATAAACAAAGGGGAGCCCTAGAACTACCAGCCCGGTAGAGACGAAATTTAAAAATAATGCTACTGTAAAAAGTGATACAAGCTCCTTTTTCTGCCACAAGAAGTTAAATCCAAACTTGATTTCATTTATAATTGTAGGAGCTTTTTCTAGTTCTTCTTCAATTTTTACTTCCGGAATATTAATAAAGATTTCTGAGAAAGCTGAAATCAAAAATGAAATACCATTTATAAAAAAGACACCTGCAATTCCAAAGACTGCGATTAATATTCCACCCACTGCCGCTCCAATAATCTGAGTAAAATTCATGCTAAAATGGTTAAGTGAATTAGCTTTTTGCAGCAACTTGTCATCTACTAAATTAGGAATTGAAGCAGTAACAGCTGGATTAAAAAAGGAGGTAAAGACTGCTATTAAAACTGTTGCTAAACCGATATGGAAAAAGTTTGCTGTTCCTATGTAAACGATGTAACCAAGCCAGAGTACCACGAGACCTCTCAGTATATCCATATATATTATTAATTTTTTTCTATCAAATTTATCAGCGATAACTCCGCTAAATGGTCCAATTACTACCCCGGGTAAAGTAGATAATAGTAATATCAGTCCGGTAGCAGAACCACTGCCTGTTATATCTAATACAAACCAGACCAGGGCAATATAATGAATTCCATTACCTATGCGGGAGACAAAACCTCCTAAAAATAATAATATGAAATCTTTGTTTTTTAAAAGTTTTAAATTAGTTTTTTCCACTTTTATACCTCCATTAATTAATTTCTATAATAATTATACTTAAAAAATTTAATATTGTCAAGAAAAATATTAAAAAATTAAATAAAAATATTTATATATTTAATAATTTCAATTAATTTTATTAAGTTATGCTAACTATATTTTAGTTTATTGAATAAAGGATTTAAGGGTTTATTGTAGAAAATATAAAATTATAAGGAGTAAAAAGCAAATAACATTTATATAATACAATCCAGGGGGGGATTAAATTGAAAACACTTGCTTTAATACTTGCAGGTGGAAGGGGCAGTAGATTAGACATACTATCTGAACATAGGGCAAAACCGAGCGTCCCTTTTGCAGGCAAGTATCGACTAATTGATTTTGTATTAAGTAACTGTGTAAATTCAGGTATATATAATGTAGGAGTCCTTACTCAGTATTTACCACTTTCTCTCAATGATCATATCGGGATTGGTAAACCATGGGACTTAGACCGTAAATATGGAGGTATTACTATCCTTCAACCTTATACCGGTAAAGAAGGTGGCTGGTATAAAGGGACTGCCCATGCCATATATCAAAATATGAGTTATTTAAGGAGTCAAGACCCCGAGTATGTTTTAATATTATCAGGAGACCATCTATACAAGATGAATTATGATAAAATGGTAGAAGACCATATAGATCGTAATGCGGATTTATCGATTGCTGCCCAAAGAGTACCCCAGGAAGATGCCAGTAGGTTCGGTATTTTAGATACCGATAAGACTGGTAAGATTACTGATTTTTTAGAAAAGCCCGAAAATCCCCCAAACAACTTGGCTTCCATGGGGATCTATGTCTTTACTAAAGATGCTTTAATTAAGGCTCTTAATAAATACTGTAGTGCTGAAAAGTCTGATTTTGGCCACCATGTTATTCCACCGATGATTAAAAATAATGAAGTTTATGCTTATGAGTATGAAGGTTATTGGAGAGATGTAGGGACTTTAAAGTCCTTTTGGGAGACTAATTTATCTTTGACCGAATCTATTCCAGAATTAAATCTTTATGATGAAGACTGGAAGGTTCATACAAAAAGTGTCGAAAAACCACCTGTAAAGTTCGGCCCCAATAGTAAATCAAAAAATAGCCTCTTATCAAACGGTGCTATTATCAACGGTATTGTAGAGAATTCTGTCATATCCCCCGGTGTTTATATTGAAGAAAATGTAGTAGTAAGAAATTCAATCATCTTTAATGACACCCGAATTAGAAAAAATACAATAGTTGATAAATGTATTATTGATAAAGAAGTTGATATAGGAGAGAACTGCCATATTGGATTTGGTGATGATTTAACTCCCAATGAAGAAAAGCCTGATTTACTCTTCAATGGCTTAAATATTATTGCCAAAAGAGCAGTTATCCCTAATAATGTTCAGATCGGCCGAAACTGTAGAATTATGTCTTATACAAGGGAAAAAGACTTTGATAATAAAAATATAGAAAGTGGTAGTACGATAGGCTAGTGAGGAGGAAGAGCATGAAAAATCCAGTCCCAAAAGTAGCGGCTATACATGATATATCAGGGTATGGGAGAGGTTCATTAACCACAGTAATTGAAGTACTGGCTACCATGGGTATTCAACCCTGCCCACTTCCCACAGCTGTCTTGTCAACTCATACCGGTGGCTTTAAAGATTATAAATTTATTGATTTAACGGAAGAATTACCTGAGTATATAAACCACTGGGAGTCTCTAGCTATAGATTTTGATGCGATATACAGTGGTTTTTTAGGTTCTATTCACCAGATAGAAATTGTTATTGATTTCATTAAAAGATTTAAAAGAGACGAACAATATGTTATTATAGACCCAGTATTAGGGGATAATGGCGAGACGTATGATACTTTTGGTCCAGAAATGGTCAATAACATGAGAAAATTGGTCAAAAAAGCGGACCTTATTACCCCTAATATTACGGAAGCAAAGTTTTTATTAAAAAAAGATAAGAACGGTATAAAAAGTGATGAAAAAGCGAAAGAATGGTTAAGAGATCTTTCTTCTTTTGGACCAGATATGGTAGTTATCACCAGTGTGCCTGGTTATACAAGTAAAGAAAAAACTTCGGTATTGGCTTATCAAAAAAAGGAAGATCGTTACTGGAAAGTAGACTGTGATTATATCCCGGCTAACTTTCCGGGCACCGGTGATTTATTCACCAGTATATTGGTAGGTAGTATACTTTCGGGAGATAGCTTGCCTATGGCGATTGATAGAGCAGTACAGTTTATTTCAATGGCCGTGAGGACCACTTATGGCTATGATTTTCCGGAAAGAGAGGGTGTTTTAATAGAAAGGGTCTTAGCAAATTTAAATTTACCGATTACCGGTAAAAGCTATGAAATTTAACCCTCTGAATATTATAATAATTAATAGACTATTACAACAGGAGGTTTTAATGTGCTTAAAGAAGTTGCCAATATAGTAAGAGGTTTATCTGTTGATGCAGTTGAGAAAGCAAATTCAGGACACCCCGGTATGCCGGTCGGTTGTGCTGAAATAGGATCATTACTTTATGGTGAAGTTTTAAAACACGATCCTTCAAGTCCAAATTGGCCTGATAGGGATCGTTTTGTTTTGTCGGCCGGTCATGGTTCAATGTTGTTATATTCTCTCTTACACTTAAGTGGTTATGATTTAAGTTTAGAAGAGATAAAGAATTTTAGACAGTTGGAGTCAAAAACCCCCGGTCACCCCGAATACTCAGAAACTGAAGGTGTAGAGACCACAACCGGACCTTTAGGTCAGGGTTTTGCCAATGCAGTCGGGATGGCTATAGCAGAAAGACATTTAGCATCCAAATTTAATAAAGGTGATTTAGATATAGTTGACCATTATACCTATACCATAATGGGTGACGGTTGTATGATGGAAGGTATTAGTTCAGAAGCTGCTTCCCTGGCCGGTCATCTTGGCTTAGGAAAATTAATTGCAATCTATGATGATAACGATATTTCAATAGAAGGATCGACTGATATCACATTTACTGAATCAGTCCCGGACAGGTTTAAGGCCTATAACTGGCATGTAATCGAAGATGTCAATGGACATGATATAAATGAAATGAGAAAGGCTTTAATGAAAGCCAAAGCTGAACCGACAAAACCGACACTGATCGTAGCCAAAACCCATATTGCTTATGGGGCCCCTAATAAACAGGATTCAGCCGAAGCACATGGAGCACCTTTAGGGGAAGAAGATGTGAAAGGTTTAAAAGAATTTTTTGGTCTACCAACTGATAAGGAATTCTATATCTCAGATAATGTTAAAGACTATTTTGCTGAAAGAAAAGAGATTTTAGAGGAAAGAAAAGAAGCCTGGGATTATAAATTTGCTGAGTGGAAAGAAAAGTATCCTAAACTCTATAAAGAATGGAAGAAAGCTTATAATCTAGAAGTGGAAGAGGACCTAGAAGATATAGTTCATAATTTAGATATTGATACACCTATCGCCACCCGAAAAGCTTCTGGAGCCACTTTAAGAACGATCGCCGATAAATTGGATTATTTAATTGGAGGTTCAGCCGATTTAGCTCCCTCTAATAAGACCTATCTAGATAAGTATGAAGAGTTCCAACCTAATTCTCATTCCGGCCGTAATTTCCGTTTCGGCGTCAGGGAACATGCCATGGGGGGAGTGGTAAATGGAATGGCCCTCCATAAGGGTGTAAGAACATTTGCTGCCACTTTCCTCGTATTTTCAGACTATATGAGGCCGGCTATTAGGCTTGCCGCTTTAATGAAACAACCCGTTATTTACGTCTTCACCCATGATTCCATCTATATAGGGGAAGATGGTCCGACTCACCAGCCGGTAGAACAACTAGAAGCGTTAAGAGCGATCCCGCATCTTCAGGTTTATCGCCCGGCTGATGCTGAGGAAACAAAAGAAGCCTGGCTTAAGGCAGTAAAAAGAACCGAAGGACCGACTGCCCTGGTCTTAACAAGACAGAGCTTACCTGAAATTAAAAAAGAAAATGATATAGATAACTTTGCTAAGGGAGGCTATGTAGTAAAAGAAGGTGAGGGTGATTATAGGTTTACCTTTATAGCAAGCGGCAGTGAAGTCTCTCTCGCCCAAAAGATTGCAGATAAATTAAAAGAGAAAGATATTGAATCCAGGATAGTGTCTGTACCAGAACGCAGTATCTTAGAATCACAAGACAGAGCCTATATTAAAGAATTAATGGGTAATCCTAAGGATAAAAAAGTTGTTATAGAAGCAGGTATTGGCAGCGGCTGGTATAGATTTTTAGATCAAGATGATATCGTGATCAGCCAAGAAGAGTTTGGAGCAAGTGCACCTGGCGAGGAAGTAGCAGCCCACTTTGGATTTGATGCAGATAAAATAATAAAAAGATTAATTGATTAAGATAGGTGAAAACTAATGAAATATCTTTCTTTACTAAAAGATATTACAGGAAATAACAAAATATATATAGTGGGTGGAGCAGTAAGAAACTATTTATTAAATAAAGAAATAAAAGATATTGATTTAATTGTTATGTCAGATTTTGAAAATATTATAGATCGGTTTATTAATGAAACTGATCGCAAGTTGATTGTTTTAGATCAAAAACGCAGTATCTATAGAATTGTAACTGATGATAACAAATTTATTGATTTTACAACCCCTGTAGGTCAGGATCTTTATCAAGATCTTGGCTGCAGGGATTTTACTATTAATTCGATGGCATTAGATTTAAGGGATGTAAAGTATAAAAATGAGAGAATTTTTATGGATAGTGAGGATATAATCGATCCTTTTGAGGGAAGAAGTGATCTTGAAAATAAGATAATTAGGGTGGTTAGTGAGGATTCTATAAAGGAAGACCCCCTGCGGATTTTAAGGGCTTTTAGATTTTCCAATAATTTAGACTTTCTGATAGAAGAAAGAACTTATGGAATAATAAAAGAAAATATTAATATATCATCAAAGCCAGCCAATGAGAGAATAAAAGAGGAACTATATCATTTGTATTCAAACTATTTAAAGCCTGCCAGGATCAAATCACTATTAGATAGTAATATTTTGAAAGTCCTTTTTGGGGTAGATTTAAAAAAAGATCGTAAAATAAGAGAAAAATTATTAAAACAGCTACATTTTGTTAAAAAGAATAGATACTTAGAAAATATAAAAATAGAAAGTTATTTATTTAACCTTATCCTCTTTTTCATGTTTTTGACTTTAAAAAATAAAGTCACTTTAAAACAACTGGAGGATAGATTAATTTACTATACTTTTAATAAACAGGGTATAGAGCTGGTAATAGATCACCTTCGTTTTATAAAAAAATTATTAATAGACTATAAATCTTATCTCAATAATGATATATTATTGTATGAAGAATTGTTCTCAAAAAGTATAGATATTAAAGTTTCAAAATATTTACTATTAAGCCTTTTTCATGTCCAAAAAAATAAAAAAGAAAAAGAATTGGTTTTTAAAATTTTAAATAAGGTAACTGAAATGCAGAAAAGAACTGCTGAGATGTTGATAAGTGGTAATGATATTAAAAAGGTATTAAATATTGAAGAGGGTAAATTAGTGGGAGAGATTTTAGAAGATATAGAAGAAAAACAGGCCTTGGGAGTTTTTAAAAAAAGAGAACAGCTATTAGATTATATAAAAAAGAACTATTAAAAAAAGTAATAATAACTTATAAAAGCAACTGAAACCCCCAATAGTACACCAGCAAAAACTTCTAAAGGAGTATGTCCGATTAACTCTTTAAGGTCTTCTTTTAATATTTCCGGATCGCGTTCAATATTTTTTACATTTAAGTGTTGAATTAAATTATTTAATACATTGGCCTGTTCTCCGACAGCTCTTCTTACTCCACTCGCGTCATAAGTGACTATTAAAGAAAAAATCAAGACAATGGCAAAAAGATCAGAATTAAAGCCGTGTTTTAGACCTATTAGGGTAGAGAGAGTGGCCACAAAAGAGGAGTGGGAACTTGGGAAACCACCTGAACCAAATAAGTTGGTAAAAGAAGAGGGTTTAATAGTAAATATTTTCAAAAACTGTGCTAAAAATAAAGATATTAATGAGACTATTAGTATTTTATTCACCCGGTAAACCTCCTTTTTGTTATAGTTTATTTTATAATAAATGTATACTTAGCTTCAAGGAGTTTTTAAAAAGTAATGATGAAAAGGAATGGTAATATGAATCCTTATGAGTTTTTATCACAATTTAAGAAGTATGGTAAAAAAGGTGGTTTTCAACCGGGCCTATCAAGAGTTAATAAACTTCTTTCTTATTTAGATAACCCACAAGATAAAGTAAATTACATCCATATTGGAGGTTCGAATGGAAAGGGTTCAACAGCTGCTATTTTAACCAGCATCTTCAAAGAAGCGGGCTTTAAGGTCGGTACTTATATCTCACCACCTTTGGTCCATTTCAATGAAAGATTTAGAGTTAATGAGATTCCGATTACAACAAATGAACTAAAAGAAATAGTCTCTGAATTAAAAGATATCTTTGCTGATCCAGCTAAAGATATAAAAATTGAAGAGCCAAGCTTTTTTGAGATAATTACAGTGATAGCCTTTCAATATTTTTATAAAAAAGAGGTAGAGGTTGGAATTTTAGAAGTAGGGCTGGGGGGCAGGTTGGATGCTACCAATGCGGTTAGCAGACCCCTGTTAAGTATCATAACAAATATAAGTTATGAACACGCTGATATTTTGGGGCCCGAGATTAAAGATATTGCCTTTGAAAAAGCAGGTATAATAAAAAAGGGAGTTCCTGTTATTACGGGAGCGGAAAATAAGGAAGCATTGGATGTTTTTAAAAAAATAGCTGCCCAAAGTAAAGCCAAACTAACGATAATGGAAAAGGCGGCCAATTATGAATTAATTGATAAGAATTTAGAACAGCAGACTTTTAATTTAAGATATAATGAGAAAACATTTGAGGATATAAAACTTAATATATTAGGGGAACACCAAGTCAAAAATGCAGCTTTGGCGTTAAGGTCCTTAGATTTACTTCCAGCTAGATATAAAATTAATAAAGATAAAATTTATCTAGGTTTGACCCGGTGTAGATGGCCCGGCCGGTTAGAAATTATCAATAGAAACCCCAATATTATTTTAGATGGGGCTCATAATGTAGATGGTATGAAAAGATTAGTACAATTTATAGATGATAATATAGAGAAGGATAAGAAGTTATTCTTCTTAATTAGCATATTAAAAGATAAAGACTACAGAGAGATGTTTAATATAATCAATACATTAGATCATAAAATGGAATTGGCAATTACTAGAAATCAAAATGAAAGGTCTTTAAAACCGGCTTTATTAAAAAATTATGCTGATACTCTTAATATTAAAAATAAAGTTTATAATAATATTCAGGAAGCTGTAAAGCAGACATATAAAACAGTGGATGAAGATGATACATTTTGTATAACCGGTTCTTTATATACCGTAGCAGAAGCAAGATTTTTTACTCACCTGTTAATAGAGGGAGGTTTAAAGGATGGCTAAAAAGAAAAAATCTAATAATAGGTCTTTAACACTTGTAATTATTGTCATGGCAATTATATGTGTTTTTGTTGGATATTTAGTGGGGTTAAATCTATTTAGATGGATGAAAGGTGGTTCTGAACAGGTAGCCCAAACCGAAAATGAGACTCAACAGGAAGCCCAACAAGAAGAAAGTTCCAATGAAGTAGCCCAAACTACAGAACAGTCAGAATCGGAGGCCGAACCCCAACAACCAGAGACTACAGAAGATAACACTTCAGAAACGGCACAAAACGAACAGACAGAAGCGGTATCCAGTGGTGATTATAGTGATGTATATAAGATTCAGGTAGGTGCTTTTTCACAAAGGTCAAATGCGGAAAGTTTTAAAAAGGAACTTGAAGACGCGGGATATAATGTTATAATAAAAGAGGCGTCTACTTTCAAAGTCAGAGTTATAGGTGAGGAATCGAGAGAAGCGACGGAGCAGATTGAAGAAGAACTGATTGAACTAGGATATGACACTTTTATTGTAAAATAATTTGCAGATTTTACTTACATATTATAGAATTAACGTAGTTGTTTATTTACAAGCAAATACATACTAAATTAGAGGTGAAAAAATGAGTGTACTTACATTCAAACAGGGGATTCATCCTGAATATCATAAAGAATTAACTAAAGAAAAACCATTACAGGATGCTAAAAGACCCCAGGAAGTAGTAATACCTTTGCAACAACATATTGGTGCCCCTTTAGAACCTTTAGTAGAAAAGGGTGACCATGTAAAAAGGGGACAAAAGATTGGAGATGCGGAAGGATTTGTTTCAGCACCTGTACATGCTTCTGTTTCAGGTGAAGTTAAGGCGATTGACAATGTAAGAACACCTTCCGGACAAAAGACCTTATCAATAATCATTGAAGCAGATGAAGAAGATGAAGTTGATGACTCTTTAAAACCCGATAAGGCTGTTGAAGATTTAACACCAGAAGATATTAGACATGTTGTCAGGGAGGCCGGCATAGTGGGCCTCGGGGGAGCTATGTTTCCCACCCATGTTAAGCTAGCGGTACCGGACGATAAAGAAGTAGAATATTTCATATTAAATGGTATTGAATGTGAGCCTTTTTTAAATGTAGACAATAGGATGATGATTGAGCGTTCATCCGATGTAGTAGAAGGTATGAAGCTTATGATGAAGGCAGCCGGAGTTAAGAAAGGTTTTATCGGAATTGAAAATAATAAGCCGAGAGCAATATCAAATATGGAAAAAGCGGTTGAAGAGGAAGACAATATTGATATAAAAGTATTTGAAACAAAGTACCCGCAGGGTGGAGAAAAAATGCTGATCAAAGCAGCCCTGGGTAGAGAAGTACCTGCCGGTGGTTTACCTTTAGATGTGGGCTGTATTGTAAACAATGTTGCCACAGCTGTAGCCGTATTTGAAGCGGTTAATGAAGGGAAACCCTTAATTGAAAGAACTATCACGGTGACCGGAGAGGGTATTATGGAACCATGTAATCTTTACTATCGGATTGGAACTCGCATTAAAGATCTGATAGAAGAAGCCGGGGGATTTGAAGGAGACCCTGCCAAAATTATTTTGGGTGGACCAATGACCGGATCAGCACAGCATTCTACTGAAGTTCCTACTGTGAAAGGTACTTCTGGAATTATAGTATTACATAAAGATAGTGTAGCTAAGTTCGATCCTAAACCATGTATTGGTTGTGCAAGATGTGTCGATTCCTGTCCCATGTATTTATTACCACTTAAACTATCTGATTTATCACAATATGAAAGATATGATGAACTCGATGAGTACAATGTACAGAGCTGTATTGAATGTGGTTCCTGTTCATATATATGTCCAGCAGATAGACCACTATTAGATTATATTAGAATTGGGAAAATGGAAGACATGAAATTGAAAAAATCATCACAGTAAGGAGGATAGTTATGAATAATGAACAACTGCTTGTGACACCAAATCCACATATTAAAGATGCAACCTCTGTTGAAGAGATAATGTGGACAGTTGTATATGCTCTTATTCCTGCTGTTTTAGCCGCTACATATTTTTTCGGTTTTAGAGTTATATTAATTGTGGCTGTAAGCATTATAGGGGCTGTATTAACTGAGTATATATTTTTAAAAGTTAGGAAAAAAGAAATTGTAATCAACGATGGTAGTGCAGTTTTAACCGGATTGCTTTTAGCATTAACCCTGCCTCCTTCAATTCCATTATGGACTGCCTTTTTGGGTAGTGTAGTAGGTATAGGTCTGGGTAAACAGGTATTCGGAGGCCTCGGTTATAATGTCTTTAATCCGGCTTTAATAGGAAGGGCTTTTTTAACTGCTTCCTATCCAGTACTTATGACAACCTGGACGGTTGATGGGACCTCAACCGCTACTCCCTTAAGCCAGATGGCTGGCGGGGAAATAGTAAGAATCTGGAATCTTTTTGTTGGTAGTACAGGAGGTTCTTTAGGAGAAACTTCCTCCCTTGCCTTATTATTAGGGGCAGCCTACTTAATATATAAAGGATACATAAATTGGAGAATACCAACTGGTATGATTTCTACTGTTATTATAGTGACTTTCTTAGTAGGTGCAAACCCGGTTGAACACCTTTTTGCCGGTAGTCTTATCTTAGGTGCTTTTTATATGGCTACTGATATGGTTACTTCACCAGTTACCAAGAGAGCAAGATGGGTTTTTGGAATTGGAGCCGGTCTACTTGTGGCCATCATCAGACTATGGGGTGGTTATCCAGAAGGTGTAATGTATTCAATTTTATTTATGAATACCACTGTTCCTTTACTGGATAGATATTTAAGACCTAGGACCCTGGGAGTGGTGAAGTAATGGATACTAAAATCAGTAAACTAGTACTTACGTTGACTGTTATCGGTATTATTTCTGCTGTTGCTTTATCTTTTGTCTATCAATGGACTAATCCCTATATACAACAACATCAAGCAGAAGCCAGACAAAGGGCTATAAGGGCAGTAATACCAGAGGCTGAAGAGTTTGAAGAAGTAGAAAAAAAAGGGAATACTTTTTATGAAGGTTTTGATTCCGCCGGCAATCGTGTAGGAGTAGCGATGATTGCTTCAGGACCAGGCTATCAGAATGTTATTGAAATAATGATAGGTGTAAATATAAATGAGGAGAAGATCTATGGTATTAAAATTTTAAGCCATGAAGAAACTCCCGGTTTAGGCGCTAGGATTACGGGAGAAGAGTATAAAAGCAACTTTGTAGATAAGCCCTTTGGTGATTATACAGTTGTAAAAAGAGATACACAAACAGATCTTGAAGTTGAGGCAATTGCGGGTGCGACAATATCATCTCGCAGTGTAACAAAAATTGTGGAAAACGCTGTTAAACAAATACAAGATGCATATGGAGGTGGGGCTTAATGCTAACAAGATTATTTAAGGATTTTAAAAATGGTCTTTGGCGAGAGAACCCAATTATAGTATTAGTGATCGGGATGTGTCCCACATTAGCCGTTACAAATACAGTTGAAAATGGTTTGGCAATGGGAATTGCTACCTCATTTGTACTTTTATCTTCTGAGATTGTAATCTCATTATTTAAAAATTACATACCAAACAACGTGAGAATTCCCAGTTTTATCTTAATAATTGCCACCTTTGTAACTTTTACCGATTATTTCTTAAAGGCCTTTTTTCCTGATATTGCAGCATCCTTGAGTTTGTTCATACCACTAATAGTAGTTAACTGTTTGATATTAGGACGACAGGAAGCTTTTGCTTCTAAAAACCCGACACATCGGGCTATTGCCGATGCCTTAGGTATGGGAATAGGTTTTACCTGGGTATTGGTAGTATTAAGCGCTATGAGAGAATTCTTTGGTATGGGTTCTATCTTTGGTATAGAAATTCTAGGCAGCTGGTATCAACCGATGGTAATTATGATCTTACCGGCAGGTGCCTTTATTAGTTTGGGAATATTAGTAGGAATTATGAACGTAATTAAAAGGAGGGGTAATTAATGGAAGAATTAAGAGTTGTAGTACTGGTATTTATTAGTACTGTGTTGATAAATAACTTTATTTTAGTAAAGTTTTTAGGTATATGCCCCTTTCTCGGAGTTTCAAAACAAGTAGAGACTGCCTTCAGTATGGGAATGGCCACGACTTTTGTCATGACCTTAACGGCGGCAGCTACCTGGTTGATTAATACATATATACTGGAAGCTTTTAACCTTCCTTTTTTAAGATATGTTTCTTTTATAATAGTGATCGCTTCTTTAGTACAATTTGTAGAGATGTTTATCAGAAAATCAAGTCCGGTCTTGTATAAAGCCCTAGGTATATTTTTACCACTAATTACTACCAACTGTGCAATTTTAGGTCTTGCACTATTAATTCCACTAAACGGATACAACTTTATTACAAGTGTAGTATTTGGATTAGGGGCCGGGATTGGTTTTACCCTGGCAATAGTTTTAATGGCAGGTTTAAGAGAAAAATTAGAATTTGGAGATGTACCGGAAACACTACAGGGCGTACCCATTACTTTGATATTAGCTGGACTAATGGCTATGGCATTTATGGGTTTTTCAGGCTTAATTTCAATCTAATTCATACTTGTTGGAGGTGACAAAGTGGATCCTGTCTATTTATATTCAATATTGAGCATGGGAGGTATTGGGGCAGTTTTGGCGTTAGGTTTAGGAATTGCTTCCAAAAAATTCCATGTAGAAGTCGATGAAAGAATTGAAGAAGTAGAAGAAGTTCTGCCGGGTGCTAACTGTGGTGCCTGTGGTTACGCAGGTTGTTCCAGTTTTGCAGAGGCTGTGGTTGAAGGAGATGCAGAGATCAGCGGTTGTCCTGTCGGAGGAGAAGTAGTTGCTGAAAAAATTGCCGAGATACTGGGAGTTGAAGGAGAAAATACTAATGAAACCGTAAAAGCACAGCTTTTATGTGGTGGAGGTATAAAAGAAACTAAAAAACTTTCCGAGTATGAGGGTATTAAAACCTGTAAAGCAGCTGAATCCATTAACGGTGGCACAAAAAGCTGTCAATATGCCTGTCTAGGTTTTGGTGATTGTGCAGCAGTTTGTCCGGTAGATGCAATTACAATGAGTGATAATGGTTTACCCGTTATAGATAAAGAAACCTGTATAGGTTGCGGAAAATGTGTAGATGCATGTCCCAAAAACATAATAACAATGGCACCTGAAGATAAGTTAAATCACATAAGATGTTCTTCCCATGAACCGGGTAAAGTTGTATCTAAGATTTGTGAAGTTGGCTGTATAGGCTGTTCACTCTGTGCAAGGGCCTGTCCGGTAGATGCAATTACGATGGAAGATAACTTAGCAGTTATTGATTATGATAAATGCATAAACTGTGGAATTTGTTCTGAGAAATGTCCGACCGGGACCATTGAATTTAATGGTAGGTTGATAGAAAAAGTTACTATCACAGAAGACTGTGTAGGCTGTACAAGATGTGCCAAAGCTTGTCCGGTCGATGCGATTGAAGGAGAATTAAAAGAAGTTCATGAGATTGATCAGGACCAATGTGTACAGTGTGGTCTGTGTGTAGAAGTTTGTAAAGTAGATGGTGCTATCGATGTTATTTACAAAGATGAAGTTGAGGATGAAGAATAAAAAGAAAATATAATTTTAATAATATACTAAAGCCGAGCTGAATAAGCTCGGCTTTTACTGTGCGACGGGCAGTCGCACTTGTTGTTAGAATAACACGAATTAACTGTT
>CAZGMM010000005.1:0-50418 GCA_964526845.1 uncultured Halanaerobiales bacterium
CCTAAATCAAATTAAAGATTTAGAGAGAGTTTTCTTTCAACATTTTTGATAAAAGAAAAAAGAACACAAGAAGATCAATATGGAATGGCATTAGAAGAAAGGATTAAAGACCATTATAATATTGAACCTACTTCTATATTTAATGATGAACAGATTACAGTATTAAAAGATTTCGAACAGGTCAAGAAATATCAAAATGTATTACTTTACGTATATGGAAACTGGCCGGCCGAAAGTTATATTGGCTATTCATTTTTTAAAGAGATAGTCCGAGAATTAGAAGAAGAAATAGATAATTTTAAAGGATTTAAAATTAGTTACAAAGAATTAGATGAAATAGAAATTACGGAACTACCGAGCCATTTGGTTATAAAGGACGGTAAAGTTAAAAACAAATATAGTGGTATAAAAAACCCAATGTATTTTGTGCCTACTTTAATATCTGAATACTAATATTAAGCCCCATGGATAAAAGTTCATGGTTTTTTAAATTTAAAAAAGGAAAAGTTCTTTAATAAAAGAATTAGTATTAAATAGATACTTTAAAATGTTGATAATTTGGAGTGTTGACAAATGCAGAAAATCGAGATGGAAAGCTGGCCTAGAAAGCAGCATTTTGACTTCTTTATTAATTTTGATTACCCTCAGTTTAATATTACTGTCGATATAGATATTACTAGCCTGATAAATTATATAAGAGAAAAAGACATCTCATTTTTTAAAAGTATTGTCTTTTTGGTTACGAAAACTGCCAACCAGGTTGAGGAATTTAAATACAGAATTATTGATAATAACCAGGTTGTAATTGTAGATAAAGTAAATCCCTCTTTTACAATCATGGGTGAAAATGATGTATTTAGTTTTTGTAATTCTACTTACTATAATAATATGAACGAATTTTTTGCTTCTATGGAAGAAAACATTGAAAAATATAAGGAAAATCCAAGTGTGTCAGCAGAAGAAAATCAACTGGATGCAGTCTATTTGACCAGTTTACCCTGGCTTAGTTTTAACAGTATTACTCATCCTATTGATATTAAAAATGTAGATTCAAATCCCAGAATTGCCTGGGGTAAGTACTATAAAGAAGATGGTAAGATTATTTTACCCTTTTCTGTCCAGGTGCACCATGCTTTAATGGATGGTTACCATGTTTCTAAGTATATAAATAAATTCAAGGAAAAGCTTAATAACCCTCAAAAATCTTTAAAATAAAGGGTGGTAAAAGTGGAAATTAAAAATTTAAAAGATAACCAGCAGTATTTAGAGGAAGTTAATCACTGGCTGTATAGTCAGTGGGGGCACCATGATGAAGATAATGATGAAAAGGGCTGGTTAAAGTCAAAAAAGGAAAAGTTAAATAATAATCAATTGTTACCGATTAGATTTGTTGCTTTAGAGGATGGACAACCGGTTGGAACCGCCTCTATCGTAAAACATGATATGAAAACTCATACGGAGTTAGAACCCTGGATGGCAGATGTTTATGTAAAGGAAGAAAAAAGAAACCAGGGTATTGGTTCTAAGCTTGTCAATAAAATAATTGAGGAAGCCAGACAGCAAAAGTTTAGTACCTTATATTTGTTTACCCCTGATAAAAAATCATTTTATGAAGGACTGGGCTGGAATTCTTTTTTTAATGAAGAATATAGGGGAGAAAATGTTGATATAATGGTATATAATCTCTAAAGAAGGGAATTTCACATTGAAAGAAAAAAGAGTTGATCTTCATATTCATACAAATATTTCTGATGGTTCCTGGGATGTAGAAAAATTATTAGAGGTAATCAAAAGAAAAAAGATAAATATTTTTTCTATCACAGACCATGACGATTTAAAAAATGTAATTAAAATGTCACAGCAAGAATTATCAGATGATATCAAGTTTCTTAAAGGTGTGGAAGTTTCTACTACTTTAGATAGGAAAGAATTCCATCTTGCCGCATATAATATTGATCTAGAAAATGATCAACTAAAAGAACTATTAAAAAAGAATAGGAATATAAGGAAAGAATTTAATAAAAGTATTATTAAATATTTTGAGAAAACAAACAACTTAGAATTAATGAATGAATATTATGATTATAAACATGATAATAATAGAGGGGGATGGAAGGCTTTAAACTTCCTTATTGATAAAAGATTAGTAAATGATTTAGAGGACTTCTTTGTTAAAATATCAAATATGAGTGAAGAGATGGTGTTTATGCATCCTGAAAAAGCAATTAAAGTTATTCATCAAGCGGGGGGTTTTGCCTTTTTAGCGCATCCTGCTTCCTATTATAATGGGGAACTGCTCACACGTGATTTTTTAAGAGAATGGGTTGCGATGGGTATCGATGGAATAGAAGCATATTCCCCTTATCTAAATGAACTCAAGGATGCCCAGTACTATATAGATTTTTGTAAAGAAAATGATTTGATGTATTCAACTGGTTCGGACTGTCATGGAGCTTTTATAAAAGATAGAAAAGTAGGTAAACCAGAAGTATATCTAAAAGATATTAATATAGATAAATTATTGAAGTGATGAGGTGAGCAAATTGTCATTACTAGGAAATATTATCTGGATTATATTTGGGGGTCTTACTGAAGCCATTGGCTGGGTTTTAGCCGGTATATTATTATCTATTACTATTATCGGTCTTCCTTTTGGAATTCAGTGTTTTAAAATAGCAAAAGTACAGTTAGCCCCTTTTGGTAAAGAGATTGTTACTGCCAATGACAGCGGCACCAATCTCATTATGAATATAATCTGGATTATTTTATTCGGCTGGGAGATAGCTTTAATGAACTTAGTTAGTGCTTTAATATTTGCTATTACAATAATAGGACTACCTTTTGCCAAACAAAATTTAAAATTAGCCAAAGTATCACTTTTTCCCTTCGGCAAAAAAATAATAAGATAATCACGAGGTGTTAATTTATGGAAAAAGAATATCAAAAGTTACGCGAATTTTTAAAATCGACAGAATGGGTAAGAAGAGAGGAACTGGAAACATCCAAAGATGAAGGCAAAAAAAGGCCAGATGCTGTTAAAGATTACAGTAAGGAAGCTGACATAATAAGTTTACCGGCTATTGATCAGATTGAGACCCCAGAAAATTCCTTAAAAGAGCTGCTTAATAGAAGGAGAAGTCGGCGAAAGTATAATGCGAGTTCTTTGAGTATTGATGGACTTTCCTATTTATTATGGGCGACCCAGGGTCTATCAGAAGACAATATTAGATTAAGGACAGTTCCTTCGGGAGGAGCAGTTCATCCCTTTGAAACCTATCTTTATATAAACAGGGTACAGGATATGAAAAAAGGGTTATACCGCTATTTACCTGATAAACATTCTTTGATTTTGCTTAAGGAAATAGAAAACGGAAAAAAAGATATCATTGCAGCTGCCAATGGTCAAAGGTTCGTAGGTGAGGCAGCGGTAGTATTTTTATGGACGGTTATACCAAAAAGAGGAGAATGGAAGTACGGTATTTTATCCCATAAGCTGGCCGCTTTAGATGCCGGTCATCTCTGCGAAAATCTCTATCTGGCTGTAGAAGATATTAAGGCGGGCATGTGTGCAGTGGATGCCTATGACCAAAAAACAGCTGATAAATTTTTAGAGGTAGATGGAGAGTCAGAATTTGTTATTTACATGGCAACAGTGGGGAAGGTAGATGAGAGCGAAAGGAAATAAAATGATAGCCACAGATAGATTAATTCTAAGAAAGTTTAATAAAGAGGATATTAATGATTTTTATGAGATATTTTCACAAACCCAAGTTGTAAAATATTTACCAATTGAGCCTTTAACTTACAATAAAGCAGTTGATAAGTTAGATAATATTATCAATAATCTTAGTGACTTAGATAAAGAAAAACCGAAATTTATCTTGGCCGTTCAGTTAAAAGAGAATGATAAAGTCATCGGCTGGGTGGGAAGTGGTCCCATTCCTTTTGATGAGGGAAAAATTGAATTATTTTATGCTTTACATTCAACATATTGGAAGAAGGGCTTTGCTTTTGAAGCAGCTTCAGGCCTATTAAATATTTTAAGAGATGAGTATGATATTAAGCCGATATATGCCCTTGTAGATGATAATAACAGGGGTTCTGTTAAGATATTAAAAAAATTAAATTTTACTTTTGAAAAGAAAGTTGAGATAGAAAAAGAAAAGTATAGATTTTTTAATGGTCTAGATTTATACAAATTAAAAGAATAAATTTTGGGGGGTGAATTTAATGGATAATACAAATGAGATGAATAATACCTTCCTAAAAGCACTTAATCTATTTTCTTTTTTCTTAGTTATAGTTGTTAATTTTCTAGCCAATTACCTTCCTATCAATGGTTATAATACGGGCGAGCTTTCAGATATGTATCCCAATCTTTTTGTACCAGCCGGACTAACCTTTTCCATCTGGGGTGTGATATATCTTTTATTAGCAGTATTCGTTGTATCTCAATATATTTCCTTTTCAGAAAAAAATCAGATAAAAGAAGAAATTATACAGAAGATAGGATATTTATTTTTTCTATCATCTCTTTTTAATGCAGCCTGGATATTTACATGGCATTACCTTTATGTATTTTTATCATTATTAGTGATGATTGGATTACTTTTAAGCTTGATTACAATTTATCAGAAATTGGAGATTGGCTTAAAAAAATATTCTAAAAAGATATATTCAATATTTATATTACCTTTTAGCGTATATTTGGGCTGGATTACAGTTGCAACAATCGCTAATGTAACTGCCTGGCTTGTTAATATCAACTGGAATGGCTTTGGCTTAAGTGATGTATTTTGGACAGTCTTAGTTATTATAGTCGGTTTAATAATTACGTTATATACTTTACTGAAAAGAAAGGATATAGCATTTAGTCTAGTAATTGCCTGGGCTTACTTGGGAATTATTATAAAAAGATATTTTCAGGACCCGGAACCGATAATGACTATTGTCTATGTAACAGCCCTCAGCATCGTATTAATTTTCATCTCAATAGCAAATATATTAGCTAGAAAAAGCAGCACATAAGGAGTTGTAAATATGACTGAACATAATCACAATCACAGCCATAACCATGCCCACGATCATGCTGAAAGTTATGATAATATAAAATTAGCTTTCATCCTAAATTTACTTTTTACAATCGTAGAAATCATTGGTGGCTTATGGACCAATAGTGTAGCAATTTTATCTGATGCAGTACATGATTTGGGGGACAGTATTTCCCTGGGGTTATCATGGTTTTTAGAAAAATATTCAAAGAAAAATCCGGATGAAGCTTTCAGCTTCGGTTATTCCAGGTTTTCACTTTTAAGTGCGTTTTTTAACAGTTTAATCTTAATTATTGGTTCGTTTATAGTTTTGACCAGGGCTATTCCCAGATTGTTAAGCCCGGAACCAATCAATGCCGCAGGAGTTTTAATATTTGCCATATTTGGTATTACTGTAAATGGGATTGCAGCTTATAAATTGAGTAAGGGGAGTTCGATTAATGAGGAAGTAATTAGCTTTCACTTTTTAGAAGATGTATTGGGTTGGGTATCAATTTTAGTTGTTGGTATTATCTATATGTTTAAGAAAATACCAATTCTCGACCCCATATTATCTATTCTAATTACTTCCTATATACTATATAATGTATTTAATAATTTTAAAAAGATATTAAAGATCTTCTTACAGGCAGTCCCATCTGATCTTTCAATTGAAGAAATAGAAAAGTTAGTGATTGAAAAAACCGAAGTAATTACTGTACACCACACACACCTCTGGAGTTTAGATGGAGAAAACAATCTGTTAAGTACCCATATTGTGGTAGAAGACGAATTAGATAACAGCGAGATCAATTATATTAAAGAAAAGATTAGAAATTTACTGCTAGAGCATAATATCAACCATGTAACTATTGAAGTTGATTATAGAAGTGAAGTATGTGATGATGAAGAATGCAATTTAAACGGTAATTATTAGGATATTTTGGGGGAGATATAGTGCAAAAAGGGAGTTTAAAGGGGTATCTATTTCGTTTTTCGCTAGTACATGTAATTATCTATGTATTTATAGCACTACTTTTTAGAAATTATTTAAATTATAATGAACAGTATACCTCTTCTGTCTTATACAATAATTTTAGAAATATTGATTCCACTATAATGAGATTTGCACCACTTTTTCAGTTGGGCCGGGGCCTTTTTTTGGGCTTAATTATCTACCCTGTCTATAACTGTATAATTGGGGTTAAATATGGTTGGTTGAGGTTGTTTGCCCTCTTATGGGGTTTATCCCTCATAGGGTCTGTAGCGGCTACTCCCGGTTCTATAGAGGGCTTTATATATACAAAGACCCCTATAATAGAACATCTATTGGGTTTACCGGAAGTAACCTTACAGACCATGCTATTTTCCCTGATCTTTGTAAGTTGGGAAAAAAGGAGGTTAAATAAGCGGTTACAGAGAAAGGAAATTATTGAAGAAAGTACAAAAGAGGAGTGAAGAGATGCGGTACTTTAAGAAATTGGTAGGTGAAAATATTTATCTTTCTCCTATTAATCTAGAAGATTATGAAAAATATACGGAGTGGATCAATGATTTGGATATTTCTTTAAAGTTGGGAAACGCTCATCAAATATATACACTCCAGAAAGAACAAGAAATATTAGAAGATATATCAGAAAATTCTTTTGCAATTATCCTTAAAGAAAATGATAAATTGATCGGCAACTGTGGTTTAATTGATGTCGAACAGGTAACGCGTAAAGCCGAATTAGGTATTTTTATAGGAGAAAAAGAATACTGGAATATGGGTTATGGGACAGAAGCGATTACTCTATTATTGGATTATGGCTTTAATTTACTGAATTTACATAATATAATGCTGGAAGTTTTTGCTTTTAATAAAAGGGCTATTGAATGTTATAAAAAGATCGGCTTTAAAGAAATAGGCAGGCGGAGAGAGGCAAGAGAAATCGCCGGCAAAAAGTATGATGAAGTTTTTATGGATTTTTTAGCTACAGAATTTACGGATGGCAAAATAAGTGTGGAGTGATCAAGCGATGGTAAAATCAAACTTACATACAGTTTTAACATTTATTTTATTTTTTACTTTGTTTTTCTCATTAAATGTAAAGGCAGATGATGAAATGTTTATTGGAAACTGGCAGGGATTTATTTCCGTACAAGAACAAAAATTAAATATTTCTGTAACATTTGAACAAGTCGGTAGTGAATTGAAGGGTACAATTGATATACCCCAACAAAATTTAGTTGATTATCCTTTAGATATCAGAGAAGTTAATGATAATAAAATTGTCTTTGCGATGAATAATATACCCGGTGACCCAGTATTTGAAGGTACTTTAAACAATAATAATATAACAGGAACTTTTAAGCAGAGTAATAATAAATTACAGTTCAACTTAAGTAGAGCTCAAAAATCAGAAGACAAAAATAATGAAATAAATTTAAAAGGCAGTGAACGAGAGATAGCAATACCGGTTGAGGGTGGGAATATATATGGTAGTTTAACATATCCCAAAGTCCATGATATCAATGATCCTATTGCTATTATAGTGGCCGGTTCAGGTCCCACCAATAGGAATGGTAATACCCCCTTAATCGAGCAAAAAATAAATAACCTAAAAGATATAGCTCATTATCTAGCCAATAACGGCATCTTATCTATTAGGTATGATAAAAGAGGTGTAGGAAAAAGCAGTTATCTAGTTGATAGTAAAACTCCTACCTTCGGCCAATATAGAGAAGATATTTTACAGGTGATAGAATATATAAAAAGCAATTTAGGAAGAGAGGCTGATCAGATTTTTTTGATCGGGCATAGTGAAGGGGCTACCCTTTCGATTATGGCAGCCCAAAAAGTTAATGATTTAGCTGGTTTAATTCTGTTAGCAGGTCCGGGTTACAAACAGGAAACTTTACTCCGCAACCAGCTTAAAAGACAAAATAAAATGCTTTATGAAAATGATAAAATAGATAGTGAAGATATATTGGTAAAAGCATTAGATGATTTAATTAAAGCTATCCAAAATAATAAAAAGTTTAACATAGATGATTATAATATTCCGGATGATTTTAAGAATATCTATCTGAGTTTAAATAACCAAAGAGAATTTTCCAGTCAATGGCTAAAAACAGATCCCGCTAATTTACTTTCGAAAGTAAACATCCCCACCTGTATTATTCAAGGTTCAAATGACCAGCAGGTGAGTGAAGAGGATGCAAAAAGATTATCGAAGGCTGTTGATGATGAGATTGAAACTTATAAATATATGGAAGGTATAAACCACTTATTATTTAAAGACAAACATCAGGTTGATGAAGAAATACTTGATACAATAGTAAATTTTATTAAACAATATGAATAAAGAGGGTGAGAATAGTATGAAAAATTTTATGATCTTTTTGATATTAGTTTTAGTTGCCGCAACCTTTTTGGCTATTACAAATCCTAATAAAGATGAGTTTATCAGCTGGGGTGTGCAGGAGATGCAGGCAGATTCTGAAACTGACTTTGAAAAAATATTAGAAGGAGTAGTAGGGGAACAAGTTTTAAAAGTAAAAACTACAAGAAAAAATTATGTAATTTTCAGTATATATACTGTCGATAATGATGGAGACAATGTCAAGTATATCGGTATTATTGAGCAGTTTTTTCAGCTTAATTAATTCTGTATTTTATAATAACGATTATCTTAGAGCTTAAAAAAATTCATGTTATGAGGTGGTATCAATGAGTATCTTTAAGGCTTATGATATCAGAGGTATCTATAATGAAGACTTCGATAAAGAAACAGTCTACAAGATTGGATATTATCTACCTGATGTTGTGGAAGCTGACAATGCCCTGATAGGTTATGATATAAGAAAGTCTTCACCTGAAGTATTTGATTATCTTACAAGGGGCTTGATCGATAGAGGTATTGAAGTCTTTTCGATGGGATTAGCTACCACTCCCTCTGTATATTTCAATACGGTAGATGGTGATTTTGATCTTTCAATTCAAATTACGGCTTCTCATAACAGCAAGGAATATAATGGAATGAAAATTTCCCGCCAAAAAGCACTACCGGTTGGTTATGAAACAGGTCTAGATGAGCTTGAAAAATTAGTAAACGATTCTGATTTAGATGTAGATAAAATATCATCGGGAAATATGCAGGATACTGTCAAAGAGTACCACGGTCAGTATAAATATTTGAATTTTTTAAAAGACCACCAACCAGATATTGACAGTTTAGATATTATAGTTGATGCCTCAAATGGGATGAGCGCCTTATTTTTAAATGATATATTTGGTGATGAAGTTGATTATATTAATTATGAAATGAATGGTGATTTTCCCGGTCATGACCCCAATCCAATGAAAGAAGAAAACTTAACTGAAATTAGGGATAATATCGACAAGAAAGATTATGATGTGGGGGTTGTATATGATGGGGATGGGGACCGAGTCATCTTTTTGGATGAAAATGGCAGGTTCATATCACCTGACCTCATTACTGCAATTTTAACGGATTACTTTTTGAAAGGTAATAGTGACCAGTATGTAATCTTCGATATAAGGACTTCCCGGTCGGTCAGTGAATATATAAAGAAACTGGGCGGTAAACCTTACATGTGGAAGGTTGGCCATGCTTTTGCCAAGTTAAAAATGAGGGAATTAGATGCAGTAGTGGGCGGCGAACTGGCTGGACATTATTATTTCAGAGACTTCTATTATTGTGATTCAGGGCTTTTAACATCCTTTATCGTTTTAGATGTGTTAAATAGATATAAAAAAGAAGAAGGTATTAAGTTATCAGAAGTGATAGATAAAATAGATAATTATGAGGGTTCCGGAGAAATCAACTTCAAAATAGATAATAAAAAAGAGGTTATGGAAAAAGTAGTTAACTACTTCAAGGAAAATGATGAGCCGGATCAAATTTATGACTTTGACGGTTATCGATTAGAATTTGAAGATTGGTGGTTTAATGTCAGGCCTTCTAATACAGAACCTTATTTAAGATTAGTTGTGGAGGCAGATAATCAAGAATTACTTGCTAAAAAAGTTAAGCTTCTCAAAGATTTAATAGAATAATTCAAAATATAAGGGTGCCTTTTTAGGCACCTTTTCAGCTTAAAGTATATTCTTTAAATTGAATAAATATTTAAAATATAATATAATAAGAATGGTTAAATATGGGTTAAAAAATAATTATATACATATTTAAGTAGAATTGAGGAGATAAATTATGTTATATGTATCGATAATAACTTTTACATATTTTTTAGCTGTTCCCCTCACCATTTTTGTAGCCATTGATGGTTATAAGCGTAAGAACAAATGGTTGTTATGGTCTTTGGGAACCATTTTTTCCTGGCCTTTAATTTTACCCCTTTATTTTTCCTTCCGAAATCTTAAAAAAGGGGAAAAGAGGACCGGTGGTTTAATCTGGAATATTATTAGAAATTATGTATTAATTTATTCAACCAATATATTTTTAGTTATCCTCTTACTATTAATTCTTCCTCAAAATATGGGTTATCTGAGTAATGAAATATTTATTACAGAATTTGCTGGATTTGAGATATCTTTAAGCTTCATCTATTATGTGATCTTTATTATCTGGTTAATACCTTCTCTCTTATTTCTAATGATCGGTTCTTTTTTTAAGGATGATTATAGTAAAGAGACCGGTCCGACAGGTAAATTAAAAGAAAGCAGGATAAAGAAAAAGGAAGAACTAAGTAAAAAATTAGATGAATTTTACGAGGAAAAACAAGAGGAATCATGATATTTAACAACCTTCTAACCAAAAGATTTCCATATTTGCAAATAGCGATTAATCATTATATACTTAAAAAAATATGTGAAACACTATTTAAATAAAGTAAATAATATTGAAATATAGGCCAGAGGAGGCAGAAATTGTGAGTGAAAAAGATTTTTGGGAAGAAAGAGAAGAAATTAATAAAAAAATATATGAAGCGGATAATTTAGAGATAAAAAGATTTTTTAATTTGGATACAAACGTATATAAGGAAGGTGCCCTTAGTACAAAAAATAAAGAGATGTTAGGTTTAGCTTCTTCTATGGTTTTAAGATGTGATGACTGCATAAGATACCATATTGACCGTTGTTATGAAGAAGGAGTTAGCAAAGATGAATTTTTCGAATTATTTAGTGTGGCTTTAATAGTTGGAGGTTCAATTGTGATCCCTCATCTAAGAAGGGCTGTTAAACGACTAGAAGAACTATTTGAAGGTGAGGAGGAAGTTAAATGATTCAATTTGAACCGATTGGGAAGATAATTACTCCCTATAAAGAGCGTAAAAATATTCCCCGTCAGCCCGATATGGATGCTGAGGGAGAATTCATTTTAGAAATAGACAAAAATTTGAAAGAAGGGCTTGAAGGACTAGAGAGGTATGATTATATAATTGTGGTATTTTATCTTGATAAAATAGAAGATAAAGAACCTGAACTAATAATCAATCCCACTTATTCCACAAGTAATAAGATGAGGGGGTTATTTGCTACTAGAACCCCTAATCGACCCAATAAAATTGGGATCAGTACAGTTGGACTTAAATATATCGAAGATAATAAAATATATATTACTGGTATTGATGCAGTAAATGGAACTCCCATCTTAGATATAAAACCATATTATAGGTCCTTAGATTCAAAAGATGAGTATTATAACTATAATAAAGACGAGATAATAATTTATACCGATGGGGCCTGTTATAAAAATCCGGGCCCGGGTGGTTATGCGGCAGTTATCTTAGATGAAGATAAAGAAATTGAGATTATGGGTTATGAACCCGAAACCACTAACAACAGAATGGAATTAAGGGCAGTCATCGAGGCCTTACAGGTAGTAAGAAAAAACAAAAAGATAGTACTTTATTCTGACTCTAACTATGTAGTTAAAGGCATAAATGAATGGATTAAAAGCTGGAAAAAACGAGGTTGGCGTACTAGTAGTGATAAACCGGTTAAAAATCTAGATTTATGGAAAAAGCTAGACAAATTATTTGATAAGAAGAATGTCAAGTTGAAAAAGGTTGCAGGACATTCCGGTAATGAATATAATGAAAAAGTAGATAGTTTAGCAAAAGAAGAAATAGAAAAGAATCTAAAATAACTTGGGGGAATTTATTAATGCTTAGTTATAAAGAAAAGAGGAAAGAAGCGAAAGACTATATTCTGCAAAGAGTTGACATCAAACCGGAGATAGGACTAATTTTAGGTTCTGGCTTGGGAGAATACAGTGAGCAGTTAGAAAACCAAACAAAATTAAAATATGATGATATTCCTGGGATGCCTGTTTCAACGGTAGAAGGTCATGCTGGTGAATTTGTATTTGGAGAAAAACATGGTAAAAAGATAGTAGCTATGAACGGCCGGGTACATTATTATGAAGGATACAGTATGAAAGAGATCGCTTTCCCAGTTTGGGTCATGAAAGAACTGGGCATTGAAAAATTGATCGTCACTAATGCGGCTGGCGGTTTGAATACCACCTTTAGACCCGGAGATTTAATGATTGTGACAGACCATCTTAATTTTATGGGTTCTAATCCACTTATTGGTGAAAATGATGAAGAAATAGGACCGCGCTTTCCTGCTATGACGGATGCACATCCTGCTCATATGGTGGATATAGCAGAAAAGGCTGCTGACAAGGCTAATATTCATATTATGAAGGGTGTTTATTTAGCTATTACAGGACCAGTTTATGAAACTTATGCAATGAGTAAATTTCAAAGATTAATTGGAGCAGATGCAGTGGGAATGTCAACCGTACCTGAGCTAATTGCAGGCACCCATGCAGGATTAGAAAACTTAGCAATATCTTGTATTACAGATGTTGTGAAAGGAAAAGATGAAGAATCATTAACACATGAAGAAGTGATGGAAGTTGCCCAAAAAGTTAAGCCAAAATTTAAAGAACTTGTTAATAATGTCATTAAAGAACTTTAATGATTTAGTCCAGGCAGTGAGGGCAGATTCCGTAAAATTCTAACCGGTGTGTATCAACTTCAAATTTAGTATTGTTATCAACTATTTTATCAATTTCTTTTTCAAAAAGATTTAGATCTAAATCATACACATTACCACAGTTATTACACCTAAAATGGTAATGATTTTCAGTATTGCCATCATAATGACTTTGATCATTGGCATAGTTGATAACATCAATTTTGCCCTTTTCTGCCAGTAAATTTAAGTTACGATAAACAGTTCCCAAACTAATATTGGGAATATCCTTTTTAACTTCTTCATAAATCCAATCGGCGGTTGGATGGGAATCTGTACGCTTTAATACTTCTAAAATAGTCTTACGTTGTTTTGTCATTCTTGTTTTAGCCATTTTCGATAACCCCTCTTACTTTAATAATGCAAAGTCGTAAATATATATTATCAAATACTACATATTTAGTCAAGATATCAGGAAGGTGATGAATTGTGGAAAAAGAAAAGAGAATACTTACAGGAGATAGGCCAACCGGTAAATTACATTTAGGCCATTATGTGGGAAGTTTAGAAAATAGATTAAAGCTGCAAAAAGAATATGATACTTTCCTCATAATAGCTGATGTTCAAGCTCTCACTACTAACTTCGAAGAGCCGGAAAGATTGTCAGATGATGTACATCAGGTGGCAGAAGATTATCTATCAGTGGGAATAGATCCCGAAGAAACAACGATATTAGTCCAGTCAATGATACCAGAAATAGCGGAATTAACTGTTTTTTATTCAATGATTGTAACGGTTAATCAACTGCAGAGAAATCCTACTATAAAGGAAGAATCGGCTCAATATGGATATGATGAGATGACTTATGGATTTTTGGGTTATCCGGTTAGTCAGGCAGCTGATATTACGTTCTGTAAAGCTGACCTTGTCCCGGTAGGACAGGACCAACTTCCTCATATAGAACAGACCAGAAGAATCGTAAGGAAGTTTAACCAATTATATGAACCAGTATTTAAAGAACCAGAGCCAAAAATTAGTAGAATTTCAAGGTTGGTAGGCCTTGATGGTGAAAACAAAATGAGCAAATCATTAGATAATGCCATATATCTAAATGATAATGAAGATGAAGTATTGGAAAAAGTAATGTCTGCTAAGACCGACCCCGCCCGAATAAGGGCGACAGACCCCGGACATCCCGAGGTGTGTACAGTTTTTCAATACCATAAGGCCTTTAACGAAAAAGATGTACCTGAAATTGAAGAAAGGTGTAAGGCGGGAACTATTGGATGTGTAGCCTGTAAGAAACGCCTTGCTAAAGCGATAAATGAACTTTTAGAACCGATTAGAGAGAGACGACAAAAATATTTAGAAAAACCTGAATTAGTAGATGAAATAATAATGGCCGGTACCAAACATGCTAGAAGTATTGCAAAAGAGACAATGAAAGAAGTTAAAGAAGCTATGAAATTAGATTATTTTAAGGATAAGTAGTAGGTGATATTATTTGAGTAAATTAAAATTAGGAATTCTTTTCGGAGGTAAGTCAGAAGAACACGAAGTATCTTTGATGTCAGCAAGATCTGTCTATAATAATGCTGACCAAGCCAAATATGATATTTACCCAATTGCAGTTGATAAAAAGGGTAACTGGGTTAATAAGGAAGAATCGAGAAGTATAATAGAAGATGATAGTATAAAAGAAGTACCTGTCCAAACAAATCCCATTAAAAAAGGTTTAAATAATTTTTTAAAGGTAGATTTGGATGTTATCTTTCCCCTAATACATGGACCATATGGAGAAGATGGTAAGATACAGGGCTTTTTTGATCTATTAGATCTCCCCTATGTAGGGGCTAATGTATTAGGTAGTGCGGTCGGTATGGACAAGGGGATAATGAAAAAATTATTTGATTACAATAACTTAAGGCAGACTGAATTTATAACCTTAAGAAAATATAACGATAAAAAATATGAAATTATCAATGATTTCATAGAAAACAAGGGACTCCCTATTTTTATAAAACCGGCCAATTTAGGTTCCAGTATAGGAATCTCTAAAGTTTCTCGTCAACAAGATATTAAAGAAGCAGTAGAATTTGCCTTTCAATATGACAGTAAAATAATTATTGAAAAAGGTATAAAGGCCAGAGAAATAGAATGTTCGGTTTTGGGTAAAAATAAATTTAAAGCATCTTTACCGGGGGAGATAATTCCTTCTCATGATTTTTATGATTATCAATCCAAGTATAAAGATAAAAAAACAAAATTGATTATCCCAGCTGATTTAGATGATAAAATAATTAAAGAAGTCCAGACAACTGCCATAAAAGCCTTTGAAATTATAGAAGGAGAGGGACTGGCCCGGGTAGATTTCTTCTTGAAAGATGAGAAAGTTTATATAAATGAAATTAATACAATTCCCGGTTTTACAAAATACAGTATGTATCCCAAACTATGGGAAGCAAGTGGCATATCATACCCCGATTTGATCGACGATTTAGTTAATATTGCCTTAGAGAAAAATTAAAAGGGGTTTAATTAATTATGGAGCAAAATTTAAATATAATCCATGTTGATATGGATGCTTTTTATGCTTCTGTAGAACAACTGGATAATCCCGAATTAGAGGAGAAAGCTGTCATTGTGGGAGGAGTTGGCTTAGATAACCGGGGCGTAGTATCAACAGCTTCCTATGAAGCCCGAAAGTTTGGTGTCCATTCAGCGATGCCCATTGCCCAAGCTAAGAAACTCTGTCCTCACGGTATCTACTTACCAGGACGGGGAGAAAGATATTCTGAACTATCTCAGCAAATATTTGAGATATTATTAAAATTTACCCCTGAGGTAGAAAAAATATCAATAGACGAAGCCTATTTAAATGTAAAGGGTTGTCATAGATTATATGGAAGATCGGCCCAAATAGCTAAAAAAATTAAAGAAGCTGTAAAAAACCAAACCGGACTTGTCTGTTCGGTGGGAGTGGCTAGAAATAAATTTCTAGCAAAGATAGCTTCTGATTTAGATAAGCCGGATGGATTAGTTGTCATAAAAAATGATGAGATAGATGAGGTCTTAGATTCTTTATCTATTAAAAAGATACCAGGGGTGGGGGATAAGACGGCTGAGAAGTTAAATGAAATTGGAATATATAAGATAAAACAGTTAAAGAAGTTAGAATTAAGTGAGTTAACTAAATTATTTGGTAAACATGGTAAACAGCTTTTTGAACTAATTAGGGGTCGAGATGATAGGAAAGTACACACTGAAGATACAGCTAAATCAATAAGTAATGAAACTACCTTTCATGATGATATTGAAGAAATGGAATTATTATTAAAACATCTTTCTCAACTGTGTCAGAAAGTGACCCGGAGATTAAGAAAAAACAAATTAATTGGCAATACAGTATTTATTAAGGTTAAAGATAACAAATTCAATGTAAGAACTAAAAGGATTACTGTCCAGCGTTACATAGATAGTACTGATGACCTTTATTATTTAAGCAAACAGCTTTTAGAAAAAGTAAAGATAAAAAACCCCATAAGATTAATTGGAGTGGGGATAGCAGGTTTAAAAGAAAAAGAGAAAGAACAGATGTCCTTATTTGCAAAAAGTGAAAATAAAGATGAATTTAATTTAGCGATTGACACTATTAAAGATAAGTTTGGTAACAGGAGTATAAGGAGAGCGAGAGACCTTTTAGAAAAAGATAATAATTAAGAAAAAAATCCGATGTGGGGGCAACCCCACATTTTTTTGTCTAAATATAGTACTTTAGTACTAATATTTTTTTATTATTTTAAAGGAATTTTTTTATATACATAGAAATAGTATACTAAGTGGTGATTAGTGGTAGATGGTGGTAAAATTGGGGTTAAGGTGATAAATATGTTAATCGGTGAATATCTACATAAAATGGATAGTAAAGGAAGAGTCATAATCCCCGCCAAATTTAGGGAAGAACTTGGCGATAATTTTGTTGCAACCAGAGGTCTAGATGACTGTCTATTTATCTTCCCCATGGATGAGTGGAAAAATTTCAGTGAAAAAATAGCTTCAACCCCTGTAACTAATAAAAATGCAAGATTTTTCTCCCGTTTTTTCATTTCGGGAGCCACCGAATCCACTTTAGATAAACAGGGTAGAATAAATATTCCTTCCAACTTAAAAGAATATGCCGGATTAGATAAGGAAGTTGTTGTGATTGGTTTGACCAATAGAATTGAGTTATGGGCTAAGGAAAATTGGGATCAATTCTTGGAAACTGCTGAAGAGTCGACCGAGGAGATAGCTTCTGCAATGGAAGACTTAGGCATCTAATGGAGGCCAATTATATGCACAATAATCATAAACCAGTTCTACTAGAAGAAACAATAGAATATCTGTCTATTAAAAAGGATGGAATTTATGTGGACGGAACGTTAGGTAGAGGTGGACACACAGCTGGTATTTTAGAGAACCTAGGAGAAGAAGGATTAGTTATAGCTTTAGATAGAGACAAAGATGCGATTGAGGCAGTTAAGGATAGTATAGAGAGTAATAATTTAATATTGGAACACGCCAATTATATCAATATAGGTGATGTTTTAGATAAGTACGAGATAGATAAAGTTGATGGGATGATTTTTGATCTCGGTGTATCCTCCCCTCAGTTAGATAATTCTGACAGAGGTTTTAGTTATAAAAACAACGGCCCCCTTGATATGAGGATGAACCGGGATCAAAAATTAACTGCCGCTGATATTGTCAACAAGTATCGGAAAGACAAACTTGAAGAGATAATTTATGATTATGGAGAAGAAAACTGGGCAGCAAGAATTGCTGAATTCATAGTAGCTTATAGAAAGAAAAAAGAGATTGAGACCACCTTTGAATTAGTTGATATTATTAAAGCAGCTATTCCTGCATCAGCCAGAAGGTCGGGAGGGCATCCTGCTCGTAGAACATTTCAAGCCCTGAGAATTGCTACAAATAATGAATTAAACCAGTTAGAAGATATGATTTCAAGTGCTACAAATAGGCTAAAAAAAGGAGGGAGGATCTGTGTAATTAGCTTTCATTCACTTGAAGATAGAATAGTTAAACACAAGTTTAAAGATTTGGCAAGTGATTGTATATGTCCTCCTGAACTTCCGGTTTGTGTTTGTGATAAAGAGCCTTTGGTCAAAATTATTACGAAAAGTCCTATTCGAGCAACTGAAGAAGAAGTTGAAGAAAATTATAGAGCAAGAAGTGCAAAACTAAGAGTAGCCGAGAAAATATGAAGAGGGTAGGTGATAGCCGTGTTTAAAAGAGATAATAAAAAAGGATATAATAACAATACAAATAATTATAATCATTATGAAAATGGTGAATATGCAGAACAAAATAATGAAGACAAAAAAAATATCTACATATATTTAATATTGCTGACTATTTGTGCTATAATATTATTGGTTTATATAAGTTATACTTTAAGAATTAATAATCTAAGTTACCGTATTGATCAAATGCAAAATGAGATACAGGTTCTAGAAGAAAAAAATCATAAATTAGGGATAAAGTTGTCGAATGCAAGTTCACTTTCTCAGGTTGATCAGTTGGCCCGCAGTGAATTAAATATGGTTGAACCGGATTCTATGCAGACGCTTGTTCTAAAGACAGAAGAAGTAGAAGTAGCCAATACACCTGAAAGGAGTTATTTCCTTAGTGAAGTTACCAACTTTATCACTAATTTAGGTACTGCCCGAGCATACTCACCTGAATAGGATGATCTAAATGGATGATAACAAGGTTGATAACGATAGAAAAAAAAGAATTAAAATCCTCTTTTTCATTTTTACTTTTATATTTTTATTATTAATTGCTAGATTGGCCTGGATACAAATTATTAATAATGAAGAATATTATAATAAAGCTTTAAAACAAAGGATGAACGAACTAAAAGTTAATCCGGATAGAGGAAAGATTTATGATATTAACGGCAAGGAACTGGCTGTAAGTATTAAGAGCAAGACGGTAGTGGGTCTGCCTAAGCAGATTTCCCACCCAACTCAAACGGCCGGGCAACTTGCCGATATTTTGTCTATAAGGTATGAAACTTTATTAAATAGGTTAAAAAGAGATGCCTATGCTGTTTATTTGGAAAGGAAAATACCGGACCAAAAAGTGCAAGAGATTAGAGATTTAAAATTAGATGGAATTACCTTTATAGATGAAAGCAAAAGAATCTATCCCAAGGATAAGTTAGCCAGCCAGCTGGTAGGATTTGTAGGTGTTGATGGGAATGGCTTGGAAGGTATTGAATTAACTTATAATAAATATTTAACAGGGAATGCAGGAAGAATTTTAACAGAAAGAGATGCGGCCGGTAAGATGATCCCGGAAGGGATAATTGATTATATACCAGAAGAAAATGGTAGTAACCTGTATTTAACAATCAATGAAGCAATTCAGCATAGTTCTGAAAGAGAATTGGCCAAGGCAGCCGAGGAATATAAGGCGGCCGGTGGTACTATTGTTATCATGGAACCGGAAACAGGTAATATACTATCAATGGCCAATTATCCTACTTATGATCCCAACCATTTTTCCCAATACAAGCAAAAATACTGGAGAAACCGGGCCATTACCGATAATTATGAACCCGGTTCTACTTTTAAAATTATTACTACTGCTTCTGCAATAGAAGAAGGGGTAGTAAATAAAAATGACGTCTTTTTTGATTCCGGCAAGGTAAAAGTTGAAAGAGAATATATACAATGTTGGGAAGAAGAGGGACATGGTAAAGAACTGTTTTCACAGGTAGTACAAAATTCCTGCAACCCCGGCTTTGTCCAGGTCGGTCTCAGAATGGGCAAAGATTCTTTTTATAAATACATAGATGCTTTTGGTTTTGGTCAAAAAACCGAAATAGAACTACCGGGTGAAGCAATTGGATTAATTCCCAAATATGAACAGATCGGTGATATAGAACTGGCGACTATCTCCTTTGGGCGAGGTATTTCTGTAACTCCCATTCAGCTAATAACCGCAGTCTCAGCTGTTGCAAATGATGGGGTATTAATGAAGCCTAATTTTGTTGATAGAATTACCAACCAAAAGGGTAAAGTTGAAAAGAAAGTTACTCCCACCGAGGTCAGAAAGGTAGTTTCAAGCAGAACAGCCCATAAAACTTTGAATCTATTGGAAAATGTCGTAAGTAATGGTACCGGAGTCAATGCCTATATAGAAGGTTATAGAGTTGGTGGGAAAACTGGTACAGCCCAATATTATAATCAAGATAAATATGATTCTTCTTTCATTGGAATATTCCCCGTTAATGACCCTCAGTTTGTGGTTTTAGTCGTACTCTACGGGATAGAGGGAAATACTTATTATGCCAGTCAGACGGCCGCTCCCCTCTTTAAAAAGATCGCCAATGATCTAATTAGATATTATAAGTTACCATCCCAAGAAAAACAGAAGGAACCTCCCGTTAATGAAACATTAAAATTAGCGGATTATTCAAAACAAAATTTATATAATGTGAAAAACACATTGAAAGAATTAGGTCTGGAATATAAAATAGTAGGTAATGGTAATGAAATAATAGACCAAATTCCCAAAGCGGGTTCGGAAGTATATAAAAATTCAACAGTATTTCTCTTTACAGAAAAGAGTGAGAGTATATTAGCTAGTTATAGGATAATGACTCCTGATTTTAGAGGTATGGAGAAAAAAGATGCTTTAAATTTAGCTGAAAAAATGGGTATTAAATTAAAGTTTCAGGGCCAGGCCGGTCAAGTGGTTGGCCAAAGTGTAGACCCTGGTATAAGAATTAATGACGATAAAGAGGTTATACTTAAATTAAAAGGGTGAATTATAATGTATTTAGATAAGGTTATTGACAATCTAGATGTTGAATATATAAAAGGCAACAAAATTGTTGAAATTAATGAACTAAGGTATGATTCCCGGAATATTGAGCCCGGTGATTTATTTATTTGTGTACAGGGGTTTAAAACCGATGGCCACAAGTATATCGATGCTGCCCTCAAAAAAGAGGCTAATGCGGTAGTTATTGATAAAGATTTAGATTATTATGATGAAAATATAACTTATGTAAAAGTTCCTAATAGCAGAAGAGCAATGCCCCAACTTGCTAAAAATTTCTTTGAAAATCCCTTACAAGATATTGATTTAATAGGGGTAACCGGTACAAATGGCAAAACCACCACGACCTATTTAATCAAAAAAATATTAAACCATCAGGGGTATAAAACAGGTTTAATCGGTACAATTGAAGTTTTTGATGGCGAGAAAAGTATTGATGCTTCTCGCACTACACCTGAGTCAATAGATATTTATAGATATCTGGCTGTAATGCGAGATAAAGGTGTGAAGTATGCAGTTATGGAAGTATCCTCACATGCTTTAGCCTTACATAGAGTTGATACCATGCATTTCACAGCCGGTGTTTTCACTAATCTTACCCAAGATCATCTGGATTACCATGAGACAATGGAAGAATATGCAGGCGAGAAAGCTAAATTATTTAAAAAGTTAAAAACTAATGGTAATGCTGTAATTAATAATGATGATGATTTCTCTCAATTCTTTAAGAACGCAACCACGAATGAAATTATCACTTACGGCATAGAAAACGACTCCGATTTAAAGGCCGAAGATTTGGAACTTTCTCTAGAGGGAGTAAAATTTACTCTTAATAATTTAAGATATGATCTTAACTTAACAGGCAAGTTCAATATTTATAATAGTCTGGCTGCCGTGGGAGCAGCAAAAAGTTTGGGTATTTCAGAAGATTTAATCAAGGAATCACTAGAAAGTGTAAAGGGTATTCCCGGTAGGTTTGAAACCATAAATATTGGTCAAGATTTTACTGTTATTGTCGATTATGCCCATACTCCGGATAGTATGATAAATGTCCTGGAGGCAGTCAAACATTTTGAACACAAAGATATTATCGTAGTATTTGGCTGTGGGGGAGAAAGAGATAAAGGGAAAAGACCTATTATGGGCCGAATTGCAATGGAGAAAGGTGATTATGTAGTTGTTACTACAGATAACCCCCGTTCAGAACAGCCCGAAATCATTATTGATGAAATCCTAAAGGGAATTAAATCCAGTGAATATGATACCCCTTATACAGTTGAAGTAGAAAGGGAAACTGCAATCTATGAGGCAATTAACAAAGCCCAAAAAGATGATGTAGTAGTAATTATCGGTAAAGGCCACGAAACATACCAGGTTTTTGCTGATAAAACGATTGATTTTAATGATAAAGAGGTTGCTAAAAAAGCAATAAAAGAGAAAATGAGTGAATTTAAAGATGTTTAAATATAAAGTGAAAGAAATAATTCTGGCTACTGAAGGTAAGTTGCTAAAAGGGAATAGAGGACAGATTCTTAAAGGAGTTTCTACAGATACAAGGAAATTAAATGATGAGGATATATTTATTGCCTTACAGGGTGAAAACTTTGATGCCCATAACTTTATTGATGATAATTTAGCTAAACAAGTAAAAGCTTTGGTGGTACAGGAAAATATAGAGGTTGAATGTGAGAACATAATTAAAGTTGATGATACTACAAAAGCCCTGCAGGTGATGGCTAAATTTCATAGGGCCAATTTTAAAGATGTAAAAGTAATCGGAATAACCGGTAGTTCCGGTAAAACTTCTACAAAAGATATATTATTTAATCTGTTAAATAAAAAATATAATGTAAAAAGAAATGAAGGGAATTTAAATAATCATATTGGTGTACCCCTTACGTTATTTCGATTAAACGGGGATGAAGATTTTTTCATCGTCGAGATGGGAATGAGCGATAAAGGTGAAATAAGCCTTTTGGCCGATATATCTGACCCCCAAATTGGTTTGATAACTAATGTGGGGAGGGCTCATATCGAATTTTTTGATTCCGTGGAAGATATTGCCCGGGCCAAAGGAGAGTTAATTGAAAGTTTAGATAAAGGTGACCTGGCTGTATTAAACTATGACAATCAATACACCAGTATCTTAAGAGATTTAGCCGGTGAAGGAACTAATATCAAGTACTTTGGTTTTGATAAAAAGGCCGATTACCGTATTTTAGATTTTAAATATACCAAGCAGGGAATGGAATTTAAGCTCGGTACCAAAAAAGGTACTTTTGATCTAATGACCAATTTATATGGGGAACATAATCTATATAATATCGCTTCCGCTGTGGCAGTAGCAAGAGAAGTTGGTCTCAGCTGGGAATTAATTAAGGAAGCAGTTCAGAACATCGAATTGACCGGTTTGAGGTCTGAGATAAAAAGGTTAGATGGTATTATCTTTATCAATGATTGTTACAATGCAAATCCGCTTTCTATGAAGAATGCAGTTAAAATGTTAAAAAATATAGAAGGTAATAAAAAAATTGCGGTTTTAGGAGATATGCTGGAACTTGGAGATATTAAAAAAGAAGCTCATCTTGAAATTGGTGAATATATAGCTGACAGAAGGGTGGATTTTTTATTAACCACCGGTGAACTGGGTAAATTTATTGCGGAAGGTGCCCAAAATAAGGGCATGGTTAAAGAAAATATTTTCCATTTCGAGGATAAAACAAAGATTAGTGAAAAGTTAAAAGAGATCAGCCGTAAAAATGATGTGATATTACTGAAAGGTTCACGCGGGATGAGAATGGAAATTATATATCAAGACTTTAGCAAGGATAAGGAATGATATAATGTCTTATTTAATTGAATCATTAATATTTTTTGCAGCTCCCCTCCTCTGGGTACTTCTGTTAACTCCTTACTTTATAAAATTATTAAAAAAATATGAGTTGGGGCAAAATGTTAGGGAAGTAGGGCCTGAATCACATTATGAAAAAGAGGGTATTCCCACCATGGGAGGCCTCTTGATCGTGACCGGGATTATAATACCGATTATATTGACAGGTTCCTTTTCAATTAATAATATTATTTTTATGTTAGTATTAGTTTCAACAGCAATTATCGGTTTTAGTGATGATTTTATAAAGATAAGTAAAGACAGGTCCTTGGGTTTAACAGCCCGTCAAAAAATATTCCTGCAGTTTATTATTGGGTTAGTTTTAGGACTATATGTCTATTTTTCTCTACCAGAAGCAAGGAATATTTTAATACCGTTTATCAAGATTGATTTTAATATGGGTGCCTATATAATTCCTGTTATTATTTTAACCTACCTCTCGGCAGTTAATGCAGTCAATCTTACTGATGGGCTGGACGGGTTAGCGGCCTCAATAACAGCGGTAGCCTCCATAACTTTATATATTATTTTATTCTTTTCCTTTTTTAATCAGGTTTCATTATTATCACTTTCAATCGCAGGAGCCTGTATAGGGTTTTTATGGTATAATTCGAAACCCGCCTCAATATTTATGGGAGATGTGGGTTCACTGTCCCTCGGGGCTGCCTTAGCAGTCTTATTTTCATACACAGGCCTGGAAATAGTCTTAATATTCGTGGGGGGAATCTATGTTCTTGAAGCCCTTTCTGTCATTATTCAGGTTATCTACTTTAAAGTTACAAAGGGAGAAAGGATCTTTTTAATGTCTCCCTTACACCACCATTATGAATTAAAGGGCTTAAGTGAAAGCAAGATAGTTTACAGGTTTACGATTGTTTCTATCATGTTTTCTTTATTTAGTATATTAATAACGATATAGGGGTTCAAAACTATGAAAAATTTCATTAATAAAACGGTTACTATAATTGGATTAAGTGAAAGAACGGGCCTGGCAGTGGCCGAAAAGATGATAGATTTAGGGGCAGATGTAATAATAAGTGACATCAAAAGTAAGGATGATTTAAAACCCCAATTATCTATCCTAAGTAAATATGATAATATTACATATGATCTCGAAGGCCACAGTGAAAAGATACTTGATACTGATTTAATAGTATTAAGTCCCGGTGTGCCCACCGATCTAGATATTATCAAAAAAGCGGTCCAAAGAAATATTGAGGTCATAAGTGAGATCGAATTTGCCTATCGACTTACTGATGCCAATATAATTGGCATCACAGGTACAAATGGAAAGACGACTGTAACCTCTTTAACAGGCCATATTTTGAAACAGAACTTGGACTGTAAGGTTAGAGTAGCTGGTAATATTGGCTCTCCTTTGGTCACAGAAATAACCGGATTAAGTGAAAACGATTGGTTAGTAGTGGAGTTAAGTTCATTTCAATTAGAAAAAATAAAAAAGTTTAAACCTCATATTGGAGTATTTTTAAATTTTTCACCTGATCATCTCGATAGACATAATACGGTTGAAAATTACTGGAATGCCAAAAAGAGAATTTTTGAAAACCAGAATTCTGATGATATAGCAGTAATAAATTATGATGATAATTATTTAAGAGATAATTTAAATGATATAAAGTCAAATACCTTTAAAGTAACAAATAATTTTGATATAGAACAGGGGATTTTTTATAATAAAAAAAACATCTACCAAATACAAAAATCAGTTGCAGGTAAGAGTAAAATACTTGAAACCAAACATATACCTTTGATAGGCAGTCATAATATCTTAAATACTGCCTTTGCTGTTTTGATTGCCAAACTTTTTTATATAGATAATGAAAAGATAAAAAAGGCAGTACAGAGCTATCAGGCTTTTGCACACCGCTTAGAAGTGATTTATGACCAAGAATATAAGGTGATTGATGATTCGAAAGCGACCAATCCCCATGCTGCTATTAATGCCATGCGGTCGATAGAGATGCCCATAATTTTAATTGCAGGTGGACAGGATCGTAAGGCAAACTTTGCGGATTTTGCTTATGCAGTAAAACAGAGGGTAAAAAAAGTTATCTTATTAGGTGAAACAAAAGAGGAAATCAAAGGTGAATTAGACAATTTAAATTATAATAACTATAAATTAGTTGATAATATGCGGGAAGCGGTAAAGGAAGCTTTTAATGAGATAAAATCTCATGATACAGTTTTATTATCACCCGGCTGTCCCAGTTGGGACATGTATGAAAGTTATAAAAAAAGAGGTCTCGACTTTCAACAAGAAATCCAAAAATTTTTAAAATGAGTTAAAAGAAGGTGACCAGGATGAATAAGAAATCTGCTGATTTTATATTGCTATTTGCAGTATTAATTCTCTTAGCGATTGGTATCATAATGATATTCAGTGCCAGTTCTATAAGGGGAGAAGAAATGTTTAATGACAGTTATTACTTTTTAAAAAGACAGGCCGTATTTGCTGTCATCGGTCTTATTGCAATGGCAATTATTATGAATATTGATTATCACATATTTGAAAAATATGCGAAGTATATTATACTATTTGTAATAATATTACTGGCTCTTGTTCTAATCCCAGGCATCGGAAAAAAAGTGGGAGGTTCTCGCCGGTGGTTAGGAATTGCAGGTTTAGGTGGTCAACCTTCTGAAGTTGCTAAGCTGGCTTTGATAATGTATATTGCTCAGTTTTACACCAGAAAGAATAATTTGATTAAAAATTTTAAAAAAGGTATTTTACCGATCTTAATTGTTACCGGTATTATATTTATGCTTATCTTAATAGAACCCGATTTAGGAACCGCCGCCCTAATTTTAGCTATTGTCTTTGTGATGCTCTTTGCTAACGGAGCAAAGATATGGCATTTAATAGGGTTAGGCATGGTCAGTGTGCCGGCAGTTTTCTATTTTATTTATTCGAAACCTTACCGGAAAGAAAGATTTCTAGCTTTCTTAGATCCCTGGTCAGATTCTTTGGATACAGGTTACCATATTATCCAGTCCTTATTAGCATTAGGCTCGGGAGGGCTTTTGGGGGTTGGACTAGGCAATAGTCATCAAAAGTTTTTATATTTACCGGAACCGGGTACCGACTTTATATTTGCAATAATAGGAGAAGAGTTAGGTTTTTTAGCCACTCTCCTGGTAATTTTATTATATTTAGTGGTAGCCTGGAAAGGATTAAAGATAAGCTATAATACTAAGGATAAATTTGGCTCGATATTAGCTATGGGTATTACTGTCATGATCATTGTACAGGCAATTTTAAATATAGCTGTGGTGACAGCCTCAATGCCGATAACAGGTATAACCCTTCCCTTTATCAGTTACGGGGGAAGTTCTTTAGTAATGTTTTTATTTTCAGTCGGCATCTTACTAAATATATCAAAAAATCAAGAATCTTAGGTGGTAAATCATGAAAGCAGTAATTACAGGGGGCGGTACCGGTGGTCATATATATCCTGCTTTATCGGTAGCCGATAAGTTAAGTGAAAAAAACTGGGAAATAGAATATGTAGGAAATGCTGATAGTCTGGAAGCAGATATTTTGAGGGATACAGATTATAGTTTTAATGAAATAGAAGTTTTACCTCTTCCCCGCAGTTTCAATTTTAAGTTGATCAAATCAATATATGTAAGTTTAAAAGCAGTTTATCAATCATATCTACTTATTAAAAAAATTAAGCCGGATGTTGTTTTTGGAACCGGTGGTTATGTTACTGGGCCGGTACTTTTGGGTGCCTATTTAAATAGGATACCTACTGTCATTCATGAACAAAATATTTATCCGGGCGTAACCAATAAATTGCTTTCCTTTTTTGTAACTAAGATAGCTGTTAATAATATCGAGGCAGCCCAATACTTTAAAAAAAGTGCCCAGAATAAAATTGTAGAAACCGGTAATCCTATCCGTAGAGAAATTATTGAAACTTCCAAAAAGGAAGGATTAAAACAGTTAGGTTTAAAACAAGGTTATAGGACCCTCTTTATTATGGGCGGTAGTCAGGGTTCAGCTACGATTAATAATGCGATAGTTGAGTCAATTGACAGAGTTATGGGTATAAAAGAATTACAGGTGATATTAATTACTGGTAAAGATAATTATCAAACTGTAATCAATAAATTAGATGATAAAGTTGATAAATATCATAAAAGATTAAAGGTAATACCTTACTTAAATAATATTGAATGGGCCTATGCTGCTGCTGATTTAATCATCTATAGGGCCGGGGCGACCGGCTTAGCTGAGATAACCGGTAGAGGTTTGCCGGCCATTTTAATTCCTTTTCCTTATTCGGCCGAAGGTCATCAGGAAGTTAATGCAAAATTCATGGAAGATAATAATGCCGCAGTTATGGTTGATGATGACAAGTTTAACGGTGAAATATTGTATGACTTTGTAAAAGAAATACTTTCTGATCGAGAACGTTTAAATAAGATGGGAAAAAACAGCAAAAAATTATCTAAATTAGATGCCAGCCAAAACATTGTAGAAATAATCGAGAACCAGACAGAGGAGGAGTAACTTTGAATTTCCAGAAGGTCCATATCATTGGTATCGGTGGTATATCAATGAGCGGTATCGCTAAAATATTATTAAATAGAGGATATGAGGTTAGCGGTTCCGATATAAAAAACAATGAACAGGTTAAAATATTAAAGAAGTTAGGGGCCGAGGTCTATATCGGCCATCGGGCAAGCAATCTCAAAAATATTGATACCGTTGTCTACACCAATGCTGTTGAGAATGATAATATTGAACTGCAAACAGCTCGAAATAAAGGTATCAAAATTTATAAAAGAGCGGAATTTATCTCAGAATTATTTAAAGAAAAAAAGACGATTGCTGTGACCGGAACCCACGGAAAAACCACCACTACCTCCATGTTAGCAACAATCTTTGTCAATGCTAAACAGGAGCCTTCTGTCATGATCGGCGGTAATTTAGATATAATAGATGGAAATATAAAAAGTGGTAAAGGAGATATCTTTATTACTGAAGCTGATGAGAGTGATGGTTCTTTGACATTTTTTGATCCTCATTATGCTGTATTAACCAATATTGAATGGGATCACTTCAATTACTATAAAAATAAAGAAGATTTAATTGCAAAATTCACTGAATTTATTAATAAAATTCCACCGGAAGGTGCCTTGACTGTCTGGGGAAAGGTCTTAGAAGAGTATCCTCAGTTAGAAAAATATAAAACTAATATCTCTACTTATGGGCTTTCTAATGAAGATTATACAGCCCGTAATGTCAACTTATTAAGCTATACGAGCAGTTTTGATCTATACTATGATAATAAAAAGATTGATACGGTTCAATTACAGGTACCGGGCCTTCATAATATTTTGAATGCTCTAGCTGCTTTTGTGACTAGTAAAGAAGCTGGCTTGTCAACAGCAGAAATAATTGAAGGTTTAGAAAAATATCAAGGAGTAAAAAGAAGGTTTGAAAAGAAAGGTAAATTTAATGGGGCTTTAATTGTAGATGATTATGCCCATCATCCGACTGAAATTATCAATACTATAAAAACTGCCAAAGGTATAAAGGCTGAAAAATTGTATGTTGTTTTTCAACCACATCGATACAGCCGGACACAAAATCTTATGGAAGAATTCAGCAAAAGCTTTGATGAGGTAGATGAACTTATTTTAACAGATATTTACTCGGCCAGTGAAAAGCCCATTGAAGGTGTCAGTACAAATAAATTATTTGAACTGATTAAAGAGCATAAGAGACGTAATAATTTAGATTTTGAAGTTAATTATATAGAGGAGTTTAAAGAAATTGAAGATTACTTAAGGCATAATTTAAAACCAACTGATTTATTGGTTACCATTGGAGCCGGCAATGTTTATGAAATAGGCGAAAATCTGGTAGGTGAAAGCCATGAATAAACTAAGTATTTTCATAATTTTGGCGGTGTTAATCTTTACATCCTTGTTTGCCTATGCATATTATTCGCCTGAACTTAACATACAGACAATTAAGTTAAGAGGTGTAAATACATTCGATGAAAATTTAATAATATCTTTTGCCGAGGAGTATATAGGACAAAATATAGTATATCTAAAAAAGGATAGAATCGAACGTAAACTGACTGATGTAAAGTATATTAAAAATGCACAATTTAAAAGGGTATTACCAAATACCGCCTTATTTACCATTGAAGAAAGTGTGCCCTTTTTTAGGTATATTAAGGATAACCAGTATTTTTACATAGATAAGCAGGGTTTTATATATTCCCAAGCAGAACTACAAAGGAAGATAATTTTACCTGTTTTAACTGGTTTTAAGATCGAAGAGGGGACAAAAAGAATAAATTTTGCTGAAGAAATGCAACTTTTCATCAGAAACTTAGAAGAATATATAAGTGAAGAGGCAGCCGTTCCCAAGTTTATTGAATTTAAAAAAAGAAAAGTTACTTTAAAATATGAAGGTAAGTATGATATTATACTAGGAGAATTAGAAGATATATCAGAAAAATTTAGAGTTCTAAAAAATGTAACCGACCAGATTGAGAAAAAAGACTATCAAGTTAAGTATGTAGATATTTCAATTTATAGTAAACCCGTATTGAAATTAAAACAATAAATTATTATAAGAGGAAAATCATCTTTTATGTTGAATATTTGTAATAATGTGCCTATAATATTTTACTTAAAAATATATTAATTTTTAAAAGAGAGAGGAGGCAAAATATTTGTGAGCAGTCGTAAAATTGTAACAGGCCTGGATATAGGAACCACTAAAATCTGCACTATCATAGCAGAAGTTACATCAGATGAGGAATTTGAAATAATTGGAATTGGATTTTCACCTTCAAAGGGATTAAAAAAAGGTGTTGTAGTGGATATAGATAAAGCCAGCAATTCAATAAGGGAGTCGATTAATAAGGCTCAAATAATGGCAGGTGTTGAAGTGGATACCGCCTTTATAGGTATTGCCGGCTCTCATATTTCTTCCATAAATAATCATGGTGTGGTGGCCGTTTCGGGAGATGAAAAAGAAATTACTAGAAATGATATCGATCGTGTTATGGAAGCAGCTCAAATTATCTCTTTACCAGCTGAGGAAGAAATCATTCATGTAATCCCCAGAGAGTTTATAGTAGATGGTCATAAAGGTATTAAAGACCCTCGCGGGATGTCAGGTGTTCGTTTAGAAGTAGAAACTCATATTGTAAAGGGTTCTTCTACCTCTATTCAAAACCTGGTTAAAAGCGTTATTAGAGCCGGAATTGAAGTTGATGATATTGTCTTAGAACCGCTGGCATCCAGTAAATCAGTTCTGACGGAAGATGAAAAGGAATTGGGAGTTATTTTAGTTGATATTGGTGGTGGCACTACTGATATAGTAGTATTCCACGAAGGTAGTATTGTAGCAACATATGTGCTACCGGTGGGAGGTAATCATGTCACCCATGATATAGCAATTGGACTTAGGACACCTATCTCTGAAGCAGAAAAGATAAAGGTTAATTATGGTACAACCTTACTGGAAGAAAGTGATGAAGAGGAAGATTACTATATAGAAGTTCTCTCGGCTAGCGGTGAAAATAAAAGAGAGATTCCCAGAAGGCTATTAACAAATGTTATTGAACCTAGGACAAAAGAGATGTATGAAATGATAAATAGACAAATTTATTCAGCCGGCCCCAAGGACTTAACTCCAGCCGGAGTAGTTCTAACAGGAGGAGCTTCTCTTTTGGATGGTTCTGCAAATCTGGCTGAAGACGTATTTGATTTACCGGTTAGACTGGGTAAACCGGATTATGTATATGGTTTATCCGATGTTATTGATGACCCATTGTACAAGAATAAAGACGGTAAAATACCAAAAGCAATTTTCTCTACAGTAATCGGATTAATAGAATATGGTTTAGAAAATGGACCTACTGAAGTTAATGCAAATTCACAGAAGAAAAAAGAAAAAGAAATAACAGAATCTTTCTTTTCAAAAATTAAAAGTTGGTTCCAAGATTTCTTTTAAAAGGAGGTATATAACTTGTTTGACTTAGGAACAGAAATGGAACAGTTTGCTAATATAAAAGTTATCGGAGTTGGCGGCGGTGGCAACAATGCCTTAAATAGAATGATCGAAGAAGGATTAGAAGGGGTAGATTTTACAGCTATCAATACTGATGCACAAGCTTTGATGTCTTCTAATGCTTCGATGACCATCCGTATCGGCCAGAGCATTACAAAAGGGTTAGGAGCAGGAGCTCATCCAGATATTGGTAAAGAGGCTGCTAAAGAAAATATTGAAGAAATTCGTGAAGCAGTCAAAGGAGCTGACATGGTATTTATTACTGCCGGGATGGGAGGAGGAACCGGAACAGGCGCCTCGCCAATCATTGCCCAGGCAGCCAAAGAGATGGGAGCCTTAACGGTCGGTGTAGTAACCAAGCCCTTTACTGTTGAAGGTAAAAAGCGAATGGATAATGCGATTGAAGGTATAAAAGAACTAAAAGATAGTGTAGATACCTTGATTGTAATACCAAATGATAGATTGCTTGATGTGGCAGAACCTAATACGAGTTTAATAGATGCCTTTAAAATAGCAGATAATGTATTGAGACAGGGAGTCCAGGGGATTTCCGATCTTATCACAATAACTGGAATAATTAACCTTGACTTCGCTGATGTCAAGACGATCATGAAAGATGCCGGGACAGCTTTAATGGGTATTGGAATGGCCAGTGACGAAGGTCGGGCCCAAAATGCAGCTAAAAAAGCAATTGAGTCTCCTCTCTTAGAAGCTTCTATCGAAGGTGCACAAGGGGTATTGATCAACATAACAGGAGGCAATGACCTGGGTATACATGAAGCTAACGAAGCGGCAAAAGTTATTCAGGAAGTCTCTGACCCGGATGCAAACATAATATTAGGGGCAGTTATCGACGAAGAGTACCAGGATGAAGTAAAAGTAACCGTAATAGCTACCGGATTTGACCGGGAAGCCACCCAAAAGCCCCGGAAACAGCAGACCCAACAGGAACAAGATGAAGATTTAGAAACCGATTTTGATATGGATAATTTTGAAGGTGATGAACTGGATATTCCCGCCTTCTTAAGAAAAAAATAGATTTGAATAAATTCTGCTATAAATATAAAAGTCTCGGTGTATCCACATCGGGATTTTTATATTTAAATTGTTAAAGGTGATAGAGTTAAAGTCTGCTCACAAACCTCGTGGGCTTGCCCCGAGGAGGGTCAAAAGATGTTTACTAAAAAAGTTAAAGAAGGTTTAACATATTTAGAGTTCGAAAAGCTAAAACAGTATGGTTTTGAAGTTGTATTTACTACGAGACTTGGTGGTTTTTCTAGTCCACCTTATGAAAGTTTAAACTTGGGACTTCATACCGATGATAAAAAAGAGAATGTAATAAAAAACAGAGAAAAAGTATATGATATTTTAAATTTTAGTTCCAATAATATTATTTATGCGGAACAGATTCATTCCAATGATATTAGATTAGTAACTACAGATGATAGAGGAAAAGGAAGTAAAGATCATAATAATTCTATAAAAAAGATGGATGGTTTAATAGCAACTAAAAAAGACATGATTTTAGGTGGACATTTTGCGGATTGTGTTCCCATATATATAATGGATAAAAATAAAGGGTGTTTTTCTCTGATTCATTCCGGCTGGAAGGGCACTTATCAAGAAATATTAACTAAAACCCTTAACTTTTTTAAGGATAGCCTTGCCAGTAAAGATGAGGACTTACTGGTAGTATTAGGGCCTTCAATTTCGAAAAATAATTATGAAGTAGGTTTTGATTTGGTAAATAAGTTTAAAGAAAAATTTGCTTTTCCTCACTCATATTTTGAGCAAAGAGATAATAATTATTTTTTAGATTTAAAGGAATTAAATAGATTAATTGCCTTAGAAAACGGTATTTTTAATAAAAATTTATTTGTATCTAAATTATGTACTTATAAAAACAAGAATTTGTTTTACTCTTATCGAAGAGACCAGGGTAAAACAGGCAGAATGGCAGCTTTCATATCTCTTTTATCATAAAGGTGATTAAATGAAAAAAGATAAAGATACCAGTGAAAATAGAAGAAAATTTATAAGTTGGAAATACTTTGTATTTATAGTAATTATTATCATAGGATTAACTTCATTTTTTATCTTTAAGGATAAAAATTTAAAGACCTTAACCGTTGATTATAAAGAAATTGTGGCCGGGTTTGAAACTGAGGCCCTGGTTATAAGAAATGAAAAAACTTATAGAGCCCCGATAAGTGGAGAATTAACTATTTTGCTTAATGAAGGAGAGAGAGCCCCGTATGGTGAAAAGATAGCCTATATAGAAAATGGTGAAAAGAAATATAATATATATATAGAACAGCCGGGTATCATTAGCTATGCCTATGATGGTTTAGAAAAAAGATTAAAATTTGGCAAGATAACCCCTCAGGTCTTATCTGAATATGATCAATTTGAAAGAGATTACCATCAATATGTTTCCGGCAACAAGGTACAAAAAGGTGATAAACTTTACCGTAATATCAACAATTATGAACAGTTTTTATTGATTGAGGTAGACAAGGAAAGGGCCGAAAAATTTCATCAAAATGAAGTTGTTTTTGTTGACCACAACCAGAATAATAAAGATGGCAAATTAATAAAATCCAAGATAAAAAAGATATATAAACATAATAGTAAATATTTTTTATTAGTACTTCTAGATAAGTATTTAGAAATGTGGAATAATACAAGATGGGTGAATATTAAACTAATCAAAAATATTTATAGAGGTTTAGCTGTACCTTCTTCAGCTGTGTTTAAAACTACAGCTGGCAGTCAAGTATTACTTTATACTTTTGATCATGAAGTTGTCTTAAAAGATGTTGAAATAGTTGAAAGTACTGAAGATTGGACGATAGTGGAAAACTTAGAGATTGGAGATCAGGTAATAACCAATCCACAAAATGCAAACTACGGAAGGAATGGTAATTAAAATGTCAGTAAATATCGAAAAAAATCTCAAAAAAGTATATGATAATATTGAAAAAAATGCTGAAAAAGTAAATAGAGATCCTTCTGATATACAGTTAGTAGCCGTTGGAAAAAATCATCCCCCCAAAAAGATAATAAATGCTATGAAAGCCGGGCACTATGTATTTGGGGAAAACAGGGTTCAGGAACTTTTGGATAAACATGAATTATTTTTCGACCAGGAAATAAAGTGGCACTTTATTGGACATCTACAAAAAAATAAGGTAAAATACTTAATGAAGATTAAACAATTAGATATGATAGAATCTATTGATAGTATTGAGATTGCCAAAACTGTCAATAAAGAAGCTAAAAAAGCTGAAAGAAATATCAAAGTACTTTTACAGGTAAATATTGCAGAGGACCCTAATAAGTTTGGTTTTTCAAAAGAAGATATAGTTGAGGCAATAGATGAGATTTCCCAATTAGATAATATCATTCTTGCGGGTTTAATGACCATTACACCTTATTATAATGAAGCAGAAGCTGCTCGAGATGATTATAAAAAAATGAAGCAATTATTAGATGAATTGAAGCAAGAAGGTTATAATTTACAAGAACTATCAATGGGCATGTCGAATGATTATCATGTTGCAGTCCAAGAAGGTGCAACTATCGTAAGAGTCGGGACTGCAATATTTGGAAAGAGAAAATATTATTAAATATAGATAGAGAAACAAAAGGAGCTGTTATAATGACTATGTTAATATGGTTAATAAGTACAGTATTTACAGTATTAAACTGGCTTATTATATTTCGTGTAATAATTTCCTGGGTAAGACCGGATGTCAATAATAGCCAATGGAGAAAACTTTTAAGAATCGTCTATAATATTACAGAACCTATATTAGCTCCCATCCGTAGGTTAATACCAACTGGAAGTATTGGGATAGATTTTTCTCCTTTAGTAGCTATTTTTGCCTTGCAGATTATAAGAAACTTTGTAATCAGCCTACTGAGGAGTATGATGTTTGGATTTTAATTAAGAGGTGAATGCAGTATATGTTTGATAAAGAAAAACTACTTTCCCATCTTAACCGTGAAGATGATCGGAAACTAGGAGATTTTGTACTAGATAAAATAGAAAGAGTATTAGAGAGAAAATCGATAGAAAGGACCAACTTTTTAAATCCTTACCAGAGAAAAGTGGCTTTGGGGTTGATTGAACAAATAAATGGAGTTAACCATTTAACAGAAGGTGGTTATAAAAAAGCGGAAAGACAGAGAATCGTAATTTTTCCCGATTATCTTTTTCCCGATCATGTAGAATCTTCGATAAAGGTAATTAAAGTTGAGGGAAATTTCAATTTTAAAAATATTACTCATAAAGATTTTCTGGGAGCTATTTTAGGATTGGGTATCAAAAGAGAGATGGTCGGTGATATTTTAGTATTAGAAGAATTTGCCCAAATCATAATTGCTGAGGAAATTTATGATTTTGTTGATCTGCATTTTAAAAAGGTTAATGAGGTCCCTGTTGAAATAAGTAAAATTACTAAAGATGATATTGTAATTCCTACCCAAAATACAAAGGATATCCCGACTACAGTTGCCTCGTTGAGGCTAGATGCAGTGGCGAGTGCTGGTTTTGGAGATAGCCGCAGTAAAATTTCGCGGGATATTAAAAATAAACGGGTAAAGTTAAATTTCAAGGTCGTGACAGACCCTGCCAGTGAAGTAGAAGTCGGTGACCTTATTTCGATCCGTAATAGAGGTCGGGTAGAAGTTGCCGAAAGGCGAGGCCTTTCAAATAGAAATAGAATTAAATTATTATTGAAAAGGTATACTTAAAGATAAAAATTTTCAAATAATATTAAAAGGAGGAGCAAGTATGAAAATAAACCCGCTAGATATTTATAATAAAGAATTTACAGTATCTGCTTTGGGTTATAATAAAAGTCAGGTGGAAGAATTTCTTGATGATCTAGGAGTAGAGTATGAAAGAATGATGCAGGAGATGAAAGACCTGCGTGAAAAAAATGAAAAGTTACAGGAAAAGCTAAAAAGCTATGAAAACATTGAAGAAAATCTGAAAAATACTTTAAAAAGTATTGAAGAAATAGCTGACAAACAAACCCAACAAGCACGTGAAGAAGCTAATATGATAATTGAAAAAGCAAACATGGAAGCCAAAAAGATGAGACAGGAAGTTAAAAAAGACCTAGCAGAAGAATACAAAAAACTAGAAAAATTAAAAGAAACCAAGACTTTCTTTAAGATTAGATTACGTAATCTTTTAGAAAGCCAACTGGAAGTTTTAGAAGATGAAGAAGAACTAGATTTAGATAAATATCAAGAAGAAATCGATGAACTTCCCGAAACAGCAGAACTTGACTAAGTCTAATAAATAATTTATAATATAAGAAAATTAAAATTTAAAGGTTCAGACGGAGACAGTAGTTACCATTATATTAATTTGAGCGAGCCGGGTTGGTGGAAGCCGGTAATCCCTAATAGTAACGAAGATCACTCTCGAGCCGGTTAATTGAATGAAGTAGATTAACTCGTATGATCTGCGTTAAAGAATTTTAAGTTAAAATTAGGGTGGTACCGCGGTCTTTTCGCCCCTTGCAAGGGTGGAATGGCCTTTTTTTATTGCAATAAATCTTTAGGAGGTTTTAATAAAATGAGTTATAAGGAAACTATTAATCTACCAGATTCTGATTTTCCGATGAGAGCTAATTTAAGCGAAAGAGAACTGAAATTTCAAAAAATATGGGAAGAAAATGAAGTCTATGAAAGAGCTATCGAAAACAGAAAAGGAAAAGAGCCGTTTATTTTACATGATGGCCCACCTTATGCAAATGGAGATATACATATCGGACATGCCTTAAATAAGGTTTTAAAAGATATTGTTACCCGTTTTTCTACTTTAAGAGGTTATTATTCTCCCTATGTACCGGGTTGGGATACACATGGACTACCAATTGAGCATAAAGTTACCAAAGAAATGGGCGACAAAGCCAAAGAATTATCAGTGGCTGAGCTAAGAGAGAAATGCAAAGAATATGCTTTAAAATATGTAGGACGTCAAAGAGAGCAGTTTAAACGCCTTGGTATCTGGGGAGAATGGGATAATCCCTATATCACATTAAATCCCGAATATGAAGTCAAACAGATTGAAGTATTCGGTGAAATGGCCAAAAAGGGATTATTCTATAAAGGGAAAAAGCCGGTCCATTGGTGCCCCAGCTGTGAAACAGCCCTGGCTGAAGCTGAGGTTGAGTACCATACTGACCGGACACCTTCCATTTATGTGAAGTTCCCCTTTGCGGAAGAAGTTGAAGTGGGGGGCGTAAATTTAAGTCCGGCCGATAGTTATATGGTAATTTGGACTACAACCCCCTGGACCATACCTTCTAACTTAGCCATAACATTACATCCCGATTCTGACTATGTAGTTGTTGAAGTTGCAGGAGATAAATTAGTAATGGCAGAAAAGCTAGTGGATGAAGTAATGGACAAGGTGGGTATCGAAGAATATGAAGTGATAAGTGAAACCTTTAAAGGTACTGAGTTAGAAAATGTTAATACAAACCATCCCTTTATGGATAGAAAATCTCTCATAATCTTGGGCGACCATGTAACCCTTGAGGAAGGTACAGGCTGTGTGCACACTGCACCTGGTCATGGCCATGATGATTTTATTGTCGGGCAGGAATACGATCTAGAGGTATACGCTCCTATGGATTCTAGAGGTTACTTTACGGAAGAAGCTGAAGATTTTGAAGGTTTACATTATGATGAAGCAAATATTAAAGTTACAGATAAATTAAAAGAAAAAGATCTGTTGATGGAACTTAATTTCATCGATCACCAGTATCCCCACTGCTGGAGATGTAAAGGACCATTAGTCTTTAGGGCGACCGATCAGTGGTTTGCTTCCATCGAAGATATAAAAGAAGAGACCCTACAGGCTATTCATGATGTTAAATGGTTCCCCTCCTGGGGAGAAAAGAGAATGGAAAACATGGTAGCGGAAAGGACAGACTGGTGTATCTCCCGACAGAAAAAATGGGGAGTTCCGATTCCGATCTTCTACTGTGATGATTGTGGCGAATCCATCATCAATGATGAAACATTAGAGGCAGTTAAAGAAATGTTTGCCAAAAAAGGATCAAACTCCTGGTATGAAAATGAAGCGGCCGATATATTACCGGATGGTTATAAATGTCCGAACTGTGCTAGTAGTAATCTTTCCAAAGAAGAAGATATCATGGATGTCTGGTTTGATTCCGGTTCATCCCATAAAGCAGTCCTTGAATTAAGAGATAATCTAAACTGGCCGGCCCAGGTCTACCTTGAAGGTACAGACCAGTACAGAGGCTGGTTTAATTCCTCATTACTGACTGCAGTTGCGACAGAAGGTAAGGCTCCTTATGAAGAGGTAGTTACCAATGGATTTACCGTTGATGAAAAAGGTAACAAGATGTCCAAGTCCCAGGGGAATGTAATTTCACCCCATGAGATCATCGACCAATATGGAGCAGATATCTTGAGATTATGGGTAGCATCGGCTAACTTTAAGGATGATGTAAGGGTATCAAACAAGATATTAAAGCAGAATTCGGAAGTATATCGAAGAATTAGAAATACCTTTAGATTTATCCTCGGCAATACCAATGATTTTGTTAAAGAGGAAAATTATGTAGAGTTTGAAGATAGACATGAAATTGATAGGTGGATCGGTATTAAGGTAAAGGAACTGGCAGAAAAAGTTACTAAATCATACCGAAACTATGAATACCATAAAGTATACCACGATGTGCATAATTTCTGTACAGTCGAGATGAGTTCCTTGTATATGGATATCGTAAAAGATAGACTATATACCGATGGAACTGATTCACACAGCAGAAGGTCAGCCCAAAGTGCTTTATATGATATAATGATGACCTTAGTAAAGATTATATCCCCGGTCTTAGTCCATACAGCCGAAGAAGTATGGCAGGAGGCCTTAGATAGGGCTGAACTCGCTGACAGTGTTTTCTTAACCGATTGGCCTGAATTTGATGAAAAATATGAAGATAAGGTCTTTATGGATAAATGGGATGAATTATTGAATATCAGAAAAGATGTTTCAAAAGCACTAGAAATTGCCAGAAATGATAAAATAATAGGGAACTCTTTAGAAGCAAGGGTAGAAATCAGTTCCTTAAATGATAATGTAAATGAATTATTAGAAGAGGAATATGAAAAACTGGCTGACTTCTTCATTGTCTCCCAGGTTGAGTTAAAACAAGAGTTAGATGAAGTCACCCATGTAGGTGAAAACACACAAATTAAGGTTTATGTGGATGAAGCCTATGGAGAGAAATGTGAAAGATGCTGGAAGTACAGTACAACCGTGGGAGAAGATGATCAGTATGAAGATGTCTGTCATAGATGTGCAACCGTTTTAAAAGAAGAACAATAATATAAAGCAATAAGAGGGGAGTGATCCCCTCTTTTTTTATTTGTCTTAAGCAAACATTCTAATTTCAGTCCATTCCATTGCTTTAAATCTTTTAAATATCACAAATGAGAAAACAACAAAAGAACTTATTTCTGCATACCAGACCCCAGTTACCCCCTGCTGTAACAGTATTGTAAAGAGGTAAGTTAAGGGCACGAACATAAGCCAGAGCCGCATCGCAGTAATAATCATGACTCCTTTAGTATCACCGGTGCCCCTTAATGCGCCTGCCATGATGATCATGAAGGCTAAAGGGGCCTGATTTATGCCCGCGATCCGTAAGGTTTTTAAAGATGCTTCGACAACTACCGTTTCGGTTGTAAAGATTCGAATAATTGGTTCCGGGAATAACAGGAAGATAGTTCCCATAAAAAGTCCCCAGATAATTCCCAGCCCGGCCGCGGTAAAGCCTGTTTTTAAAGATTCTTCCGGTCTTTTTTCACCCAGATGTTTACCAACTAAGGTAGCAGTGGCTATAGATGTTCCGATGGCCGGCATAAAAGAGATGGATTCTATATTTATTAGGATCCGAAAAGCAGCTTCTGAAGTAGTTGTTAATATTGAAACAATTATTCCATTTAAAAAGAAGGCTAACTGCATCGATAGCTGTTCTAAACCTGCCGCATAACTAAAATTCCAGAGCGGCTGTAATATTTCTTTTGTTAGTTTTAGATTTTCGAATTTCAACTGTAATTTTTCCTTAATATTGAAAACGACAAAAATATAGGCGATTGAGGCTAGAATTCTAGAAATAGTTGTTGATAAAGCGGCCCCTGCTATTCCCATATCAGGGAAGAACCAGAAACCGGTCATCAATACATAATTACCTATAATATTTAGTATATTAGCTGAACCAGTGATATACATCGGCGTTTTCGTATCTCCAGCACCTCTTAAACTGGCAGCCATCGCAAATGAAATAAACATAAATAGCTGACTGTAAGCTACAATCTTTAAGTAGGTTACCCCTAAGGACTTAACCTGGGGAGTAATATCATAAACACTTAAAATATTGCCGGCGAAAATAAAGGTTAAGAAAAATACTACCAGGCCAATAGAGGTATTTAAGGTGAGGTTCTGTCCCATTATTTTATTTAATCTTTTATAATTTCTTTCACCATAACTTCTAGCTATCATTGCGGTAGCTCCGGCATTAAAAGAAGAAAATATGAAGATTAAAGTAAAGAAAATTTGGTTGGCAAAGCCAACTGCAGCCAGACCCTCTTTACCAATAATTCTACTGATCATTAATGTATCCGCTACCCCCAGCATAGTATTTAAACTCATCTCTAATATTGCCGGTAAGGCCAGGATAAATATCTTTTTAGCTCTAATTTTTGAGTTTTCTGTTAATCTTAATTCCATGTTTTTGACTCCTTATAACAAGTACCTAATTTACTTTTTTTAATTTGAACAAAGTAATGATAACACAACTTAATACAAAGATAAAGTACTTTAATTAAATATTTAACAAAATTAATAAAAGGCGTTAAGTTGTTTATAAAAAGGGTTTATGATAAAATATAAAAAAATATGATTTGAGCAATTAGGGGCAAATATAAATGAAAGAAATTGAAATTACAGTAGAAAATAAATATGAAGGAATGAGATTGGATAAGTACATCTCTAAAATTAAAAAAGATTTTAGTAGAAATCAGATTCAAAGTTTAATAGATAAAAATCTGGTAGAGGTAAATGACAGCCTAGAGAAAAAAAGTTACCGAGTAAAAACCGGTGATGAAATTGTAATATATAAAGAAGAACCGAAAGTATTAGACTTACCTAAAAAGGAAATGGACCTAGATATAATTTATGAAGATGAAGATATTATTTTAATTAATAAACCGATCGGTTTAATTGTGCATCCCGTCAAAGGTAATAGAACAGATACCCTAGTTAACGCTTTATTAGCACATACAGAAAAACTAGGTAATATCAATGGGACCTTAAGACCAGGTATTGTCCACAGGCTAGATAAAAATACGAGCGGAGTTATTTTAGTTGCTAAAAATCAACAGAGTCTTAATAATTTACAAAGACAGTTTAAAGAGAGAAAAACCAAGAAAATTTATAGGACGATATTAAAGGGGACCCTTCCTTATAACAGTGGTAAGATCGATGCACCGATTGGCAGAAACCCGAAAAATAGAACCAAGATGGCTGTGATCAAAGAAAACAGTAAAAAGGCTGTAACTGAATTCAAGGTAATAAAAAGATATAAAAATTATACTTATGTAGAAGCGGATTTAAAAACCGGCCGTACCCATCAGATTAGAGTTCACTTTGCTCATCTGGGGTTTCCCATTATAGGGGATCAAAAGTACGGTTCAAAAGAAGAAAAGTTTGCTTTAAGACACCAATTATTACATGCATATAAGATAGGTTTTTATCACCCACAAACGAAAGAGTGGGTTGAATATAAAGCAGATTTACCGGCAAAATTTGAAGATATCATAAACAAAATAAAAAAATAGTAAAAAGTCTAAGGAGGGCAAAAATGAGTTATTCCAACAAGTTATCTGATAATGTTTATTGGGTGGGGGTAAATGATAGGGAGACCGAATTTTTTGAAAATTTATGGCCCCTACCATATGGAATTTCCTATAATTCCTATCTGATTGTTGATGAAAAGGTAGTGCTAGTTGATTCGGTTAAAATTGATTATCAGGAAAGATACCTCGAAAAGTTGATGAAGCTGACAGACGGCAGACCAATTGATTATCTGGTTATAAACCACATGGAACCAGACCACTCAGGTTCGATCAAGGAATTAATGAGGTTATTCCCCGATATGAAGATTATTGGTAATAACAAGACCACTGGATTTTTAAAAGGTTTTTATGGGATCAAAGAAAATATTAAAGAGGTAGATAGTGAAGAAACTTTAGACATAGGAGAAAAAACATTGAAGTTTTATATAACTCCTATGGTACACTGGCCCGAAACAATGATGACCTATCTAGAAGAGGATAATATATTATTCTCCGGTGATGTATTTGGAGCCTTTGGTGCTATAAACCAATCTATATTTGACGATGAAATAGAGACCGATTTCTTTGAAGATGAAATTATAAGGTATTATTCCAATATAGTGGGAAAATATTCTCCCATTGCAGCCAAGCATATTGGCAGCTTAGAGGATTTAGAAATTGACACAGTAGCTTCTACACACGGTCCGGTTTGGAGAGAAAATCCCGACTATATTATCAACAAATACTATGAAATGGCTAAATTTAAAGCTGATAAGGGTGCAGTGGTAATCTATGGGACTATGTATGGTAATACTAAAAAGATTGCAGAAGAAGCTGCGGCTGGGTTAAGTGCAGCCGGAGTAAAAGATGTAAAACTTTATGATGCTTCCCGGACCCATAAATCCTATTTAATAAGTGATATCTGGAAGTATAAAGGGGTCATATTTGCCAGCTGCAGTTATAATAATGAGCTATTCCCGCCCGTTAATTCTTTAATTGAAGCACTTGAAAATAGGGGAATTCAAAATCGTTACTTTGGATTCATCGGAACCTACAGCTGGAGCGGTGGTTCTCTTAAAAGGATGAATCAATTTGCCGAGGACTGTAATATAGAGGTAGTTGAGCCTAAGATAAATAATCAATATGCTCCTACAGCCGATAATTTAGACAAAGCATATAAGTTAGGTAAAAATGTAGGAGAAAAGATATAATAAGGGGGTATATTTAAAAGAATGGATGTTGAAGAAACTATAGAAAAAAGAAGATCTTACAGATCATTAGATCCTGTTGAAATTACTGATGACTTAATTGAAGACTTAGCTAATTCTGCCAAATTGGCACCATCTTGTTTTAACAATCAACCATGGAATTATGTCTTTGTCCATGATAAAGAGAAATTAGATGAAGTATTTGACACCTTATCTAGTGGTAATGATTGGGCGACTAATGCTTCCCTTGTAATAGGAGTATTTGCGAAAAAGGAAGATGATTGTAATATAAAAGGTAGAGAATATTATCTTTTTGATACTGGTTTAGCTACTTCAATGCTGATGTTAAGGGCACGAGAATTAGGTCTTGTGGCCCATGCAATCGCTGGTTACAGTGAATCAAAGGCCAAAGAGGTAATGTCAATACCAGAAGATTACCGTCTTATTACCTTAGTTATTGTAGGCAAACATTCTGATGAAATTAAAGATATTTTATCAGAAAAACAGGCTAAGGATGAAAAGGAGAGACCGCCTAGAAAAGATTTAGAAGAGTTTGTCTTTCATAATGAGTTTAATAATATTTAAAATTTACAGAATAATTAAAAATAATTACAATTTTTAAGCAGGATTTATAATGTTAAGATAGAAATAAAAAAGAGTGCGTGTCTATCTTTAAAAGCTTTAATATTAGAATTAGGAAGGTTGGTGTAAAATTTTGAGTAATTATAAGACAAAAGATATTAAAAACTTTTCATTTATTTCCCATGGAGGTGCGGGAAAAACCACTTTAACAGAGGACGTATTATTTAATGCAGGAAAAATTGAACAGATTGGTTCAGTTGATGAGGGAAGCACAAAATCAGACTTTATACCGGAAGAAAAGGATCATAAATATTCAATTAATAGTTCCTATTTTTCTTTCAAACTGAAAGATAAGCAGGTTAATTTGATTGATACACCCGGCTATGCAGATTTCAGAGGAGAAGTAGCCAGTGCAACTAGAATGGCAGAAAGTTCAGTTTTACTAATAAATGCCGATTCTGGTGTAGAAGTTAATACAAATTATGTATGGGATATAGCGGTTGAAAACAATAATTCAAGATTTGTTTTTATAAATAAATTTGACAAAGAGGGTACGAACTTTAAAGAGGTCTTTAATGAATTAGAAGAAAATTTCGAAGATACTTTACTTCCAATTACCATCCCTTATAAAGAAGGGGATGAGTATAAAGGAGTTATCGATCTCTTAAGTGAGAAGTTTATTGAATTAACGGATGGAGAAGAGACTAAATCAGATTTAAATGAAAAGCAGCAGGAATTATTAGAAGAATACAAATTAGAGCTTGTGGAATCAATAATTGAATTAGATGAAGAACTAATGATGAAATATTTAGAAGATGAAGATATTTCAGATGAGGAGATGAACAATGCTCTTTTAAAAGGTGTTTTAAGTAAAGAGATAGTCCCCGTATTTTCAGGTTCAGCCCTTCATAACTCCGGTGTAAATACCTTTATGGACTACCTTATTAAGTTAGCTCCTTCTGCAGCTGATAGGGAAACATTAAAGGTAACTGGAGGAGAAGATGAACAAGAATTTGAAACAAATGAAGAAGGGCCTTTTATCGGTATGGTCGGTAAAACTATGGTTGACCCTTATATCGGTAAACTATCTATCTTTAGAATTTATTCAGGTATGATCGAAAAGGGTGAAGAAATTTACTTACCCAGAACAAAAGATAATTACAGAGTTAGCAAACTGTATAAATTAAATGGTTCAGAACAGGATCAGGTGGAAGAATTAATAGCTGGAGATATAGGCGCAGTAGCTAAATTAGATGATTTAGAGACTTCAGATACTATCACCAAAGAAGATCTAGAGGTAAAAATTGCTCCTATAGAATTTCCAGAGCCAATGTTAATCAAAGCTGCCGATCCAGCTGATGAGGCCGACAATGAAAAGATGTCCTCTGCCATTCAGAGGTATTCTTTAGAAGATCCCACCTTTAAAGTTGAATACAATAAAGTAACCAAGCAATTATTAATTAAAGGGATGGGTACTGTTCATTTATCAGTTGTTAATGACATCTGTAAAAGAAAGTTTGATGTCGGATTCAATCAAGTAGAACCAAAAGTGGAGTATAAAGAAACTATCAGGAAAAAAGTTTCCACTGAAGTAAAATATAAAAAGCAGTCGGGCGGCCGCGGTCAATATGGCCATGTTATGATCAGATTCGAACCTTTACCAAGAGGCAAAGGTTTTGAATTTGATGAAGAGATCTTTGGGGGAGCTATTCCCAGTCAGTATATACCTGCAGTTGAAAAAGGTATTGTAGAGGCCAAGGATAGTGGAATATTAGCTAATTATCCGGTAGTTGATTTTAAAGCTACTGTCTATGATGGTTCATATCACGATGTTGACTCCTCAGAGATGGCCTTTAAAATAGCTGCCTCAAAAGCATTTAAACAGGCTATGGAAAAGGCAAAACCGGTTATCCTAGAACCAATCATGGATGTTACTGTGGTAGTTCCGGAAGACTTCATGGGAGATATTATGGGTGACTTAAACTCCCGCCGAGGTAAAATTTCAGGTATGGAACCACAGGATGGTACACAAAGAATTAAAGCGAAAGTACCAGAAAGTGAACTCTTTAGCTATGCTACAGACCTAAAATCAATAACAGGTGGATATGGTCATTTCACTATGGAGTTTTCTAATTATGAGAAAGTACCCGAAGATATTAGTGAAAAGATCATTGAACAAAGAGCTAAAGAAGAAGACGACTAAAAATAAATCAATAAATAACTAACAATAAAGCCCTCAACTATTGTGCAATAAATAGTGAGGGCTTTTTATTTTAAAATTTGATATCTACTGAGAAGTTATAGATAACCGATTGAGCATTTTTATCATAAGCAGCACTTAAATCTAGATTTAAAGGTTTAAGACCCATGACAGAAGAGACCATGTTTAAATTGAGACCAACGGCTGTATTTAATCTATTAGTAGATTCTATGTCAATAAACATTGATGGCTTGAATTCTTCTAAGGAAAAGAAGTAGAGAAATTCTTGTGATTCGGAAAATGGCATTCGATAAATAATAGAACTGGAAAGTGAAGTTTTTTCTTTTTGTTCATTATCCTGGCCCCGATAAATATCAGGGTTTCCTAATAAATTGGTATTGGAATACACAAATTTATTTTGAAAAGCCCAATTTACATTAATATTATAATCTAATAAACTCGAATTGATCAGCTGAGGTTTTCTGTCTTTATTCAATAGTATATCGGTATTATTCTCAAAGTCGAAATTACCCCGTTCTAATTTTATATTATTATTAAGATAATAATAATTATCACTCCTAAAATGTCCCCAACCTAATGAAACTGAGGAATTCTTTATAAAGTATTTAAATTCATTGATATGGTCTATATTGTTATTATAGGAAGGATTATTTTTTAGTCTTGTGATAAAGTCGATATTTTCAGTTAATTTTTTATATCTTAATTTTATTTCGGTATGACGATCTTCGTTAACATCAAAAATAGTTTCAACTTTTAAATGAGAATGTTCGTAATAAAAGCCATAATGAAAGTCATAGACCAGATTACGAAAGAGTTCTTGCTCAAAAAAGGATTGATTATTAAAGTAATAAAGAAGGTAGTTAAAATAAGTATCGGGATATATTATTCTATCAAAGAGGATATCGGTATTAAGCTTTTGATATTGTTTTTCATCAAAATCATAAAAATCAGGTTTAGTACTAACATAATTTTTTTCTTTTAAAAGCTTTTTAATGGCTGGTAACTTTTCCATTGTGTTAATATATCCTATCTTGATAAATTCTTCAATAAGATCGAAGTCTTTGAAACTAAAATCACTCACTTCATTTTGAATTATTATATCTGAATAGTTATTTAAAATAGGTTGTGAATTCTTTTTTTGGACCAAAAGAAGCATTCTCATTAAAGACTGCATGGGATATTTATATGTTTGATAGGGAAGTTCATCAAAGGCGGTCGTAGCTATTACAATATCAGCTGAAAGGGCTTTGGCGGCTTTGGCCGGAACCATTTCAACTAGGCCGGGATCAACAAGATATCTCCCTTTAATCTTATTTATGGGGTAGTAAAATGGGATAGAATAAGTACTTTGTAAAATTTCTGAAATTCTACCTTTACTTGTGATATACTTGTGACCACTATCTAAGTCAAAATTCAGTAAAGCAGTATTTAAAGGAAAGTTTTCTATATTTTTTTTAGGTGAGATTTTTTCTATAATATAATTAAATTTTCTGGTCTGAAATAGAGAATAAACCGGTATTAAATTGATATCAAAAAGAGAAGAGTAAGGTAGAGTAGAAGTAATTTTTATGAGGTCTTCCTGATTTAGACCACTCCCATATAAAGTGCTAATTATACTGCCCATACTCGATCCTATAACTATATCAGGATAGATACCTGCCTCATGTAAGGCTTTTATTACACCGATATTGACAAATCCCCTGGCCCCGCCTCCACTTAAGGCAAGAGCCAGTTTTGGTGATTTTATTTCCTTAAATTTATCATAGTTTTCTATGATATAAACATCATTATCAAAGTTAATTTCTTTTAACTTACTCTCTGCTAGACCATTGGAGGAAAAAAGCAGACAAAAAATTAAAATTATTAAGATCAGCTTTTTATTTTTCAATTTCTTTTATCACCTCTTTATCAGCGGGATCAACATAAACAGTCTTATACTTATCATAATAGACTAAGCCGGGCTTAGCCCCCTTTGGTTTGTTGACATTTTCAACCGGGGTATAATCAATAGGTACGTTTTTAGAGTCTTTTGCTTTACTGAAATAGGCCGCTAAGCGGGCCGCCTCGATAATAGTACTTTCTGGTACTTCTTTATTGGTATGGTTTCTTATTATTACGTGTGAACCGGCTATCTTTTTAGTATGGAGCCAAATGTCACCCTCATTGGCGATATATTTAGTTAGTTTATCATTTTGTTTGTTGTTTCTACCGATTAAAACTTGATAATTATCTTCGGTAGTGTACTTATAGGGCTTGATTTCTTTACTTCTTTTATTACTCTTTTGTTTTTGTTCCTTAATATAACCTTCTTCCCGTAATTCCGCCTCGATTTCTTTTAGTTCATCTAAATTATTGGCATCATCGATATTAAATAGAACCTGGTTTAAGTATTTTTCTTCATGTCTCAACTTACCGATCTGTCTTTTTAAATGCTTTAAACTTTTCTTAGCCTTTTGATATTTTTTAAAGTATTTTTGGGCATTGTCAATGGGAGCTTTTTTGGGATCTAAATCTATAGTAATTTCCTTTTGGTTGGGGTCGTAATAGTTAGTTAAGGTGATTTCCTTTTGACCTTTTTCAATTTGATGTAAATTGGCTTTAATAAGTTCGCCCTTTTGTTTAAACAGTTCATAATTTTTATTATTTTTGAGATCTTCCCTAAATTCAGACTGTTTTTTGTTATTTTTTTTCAAGTAATTATTGACGATTCCCTTAAGCCTTTTCTTTTTTTCTTTCAGTTCAATATCTTTTAAATAATTTTCATAATAGTAATCAAAAAGTTGATCGGTATCTTTAAAGTTAATTACTTTATCAATTTCATCTTTGTAAGATAAGGCAAAGGCAGAATAGTAATCAATTTCTCCATCTTTTAAACCAATAGAAGGATTATATTGATTGGATTTTACTTTTTCGAAGATATCTTGGAAACTATTAAAGAGATCATCCTTTTGCTCGTTTGTTAATTCATCATATTTGCTATTATAATCCATATTGGCCCGATAAGCGATTTCTTTGCTTGAAGCAGGACCTATACCTCTAAAGTTGTACATAATAGCTTGATAGGCTTTCTTATTGAAATCAGAGGGTATCTGTTCGAAGAAAGTATCCCTATCTACTCTAAGTGGGTTTAATTTGCCTTGGCCGGGTGGGAATTCATAGTAACTGGTAGGATAAATGTTTCTTTTATTATCCTTAGCAAGCCTGGTGGCTGCATCTAAGACCAAAAGATTATCATTTGTTAATATTATGTTATTATATCTACCCATAATCTCTATAAAGATATGATATATTTTATTATAGCTTTCAACTTCAATTTTCAGGATACGCTCAAAATCAGGTTGAGAAATATCTTTAATTATACCGCGCATCAAATATTTTCTTAAAAGCATACAAAAATCAGGTGGATACTGGGGGTTATCAAATGAAAAATTTGTAATCTGGATTCTTGCTTCCCGTGAGTCTGAGCTGATAAGTAGTTTGTAATTTTGATTATTATTTCTAACTGTAAATGTCAGGGTATGTTTAAAAGGTTGGTATATCTTATCAATTCTCCCACCCTGTAATTTATCCTTTAAGTTTGCATTGATTGCCGATAGTAATATTCCATCAATAGACATCTTTTATTACCTCCTGAAGCAAAATAAATCATTTATTTAGTATATAATTATAGTATAAATTAAAAATATATGTTAGTCAAAATATACAATAAGTATCAGGTGTT